>JAWVWY010000076.1:0-14784 GCA_033723495.1 Alcanivorax sp.
TGAAAACGATAGTCCGCCTGATAGGGAGCCCCACCACCGGGGTGCCAGAGAAACTCGGTCAGCAAATCCGTTTCCGAGGGTAAAAAACGGCGCGCGAAACCGGGAATTCGGTCGGTACGGATGGTGATGGGCTGAATGATGCGAATCAGAAAGCCGTCGTCGGTCTGCCCAAAGGTATCAAACCGGTAATTTTCCACCTTGCCCCACGCATAGCGCTGTTCAAAATATTCACGGCTGGTAAGGATCTCGAACAGCCGTTCCACACTGGTGTCGTACTCACGATCCACCGTTACGTTCATAGAGTCTCCTGCATTGGCGCGCGACTGCGCATCAGGCGCAATAGCGGCGTCAATTGACGCTTCAAATCCGGCAGTGCCGCAATCACCGGCCGCGTTTTACCGGCGGCCAGAAGGCTGAGCGCCTGCTCGATTGTCAGTATTGGCGTTGTTTGCCCGGTCTGGTCAGTCGCATCGTCGCTGACCACGGCGCCCGCCCCAAGCTTGCGGGCCCTTGCGGTTTGCTCCGACAGGGTGTCCAGCACCTCGCGGCTGGTCAAGCCGGTATGTGTAGCGGGTGTGTGAATTGCCGCCGTCAATGGCAGACGAATCACCTGCCCCTGAAACTGGAAAGCCAGTTCGGTGGCTGCCGCCATCACCCGTTCCACAAAACGCCGCGCACCGGCAGGGCCGGCGCTGGGTAACAATACGGTGAACTGGGGCACACTGGCCCGGGCGATGGAATCTTCCTTGCGTATCAGGCCGCGCAGGGTGCGGGCCAGTTTCAGCAACACCCGGTCAGCCCTTTCCTTGCCCAGCCGGACAAACAGCGTGTTGAAGTCCTGTACCTCGAATTGCACCAGCGAAAAGGCATAATGCTGGCGCGCCGCCAATGCCAGTTCCTGGCGCAAGCGATGCTGAAGATAACGGCGATTACCCAGCCGTGTTAACGGATCCACCATGGCATGGCGCGCCAATGCCTTGCGTTCACGCTGGTAATTGGCATGAGAGCGCGCACGGGCCAGCAGATCGGTGGAGTTGAACGGCTTGCTAATGAAATCGGTGGCCCCCAGTCGCAGCGCTTCTGCACGGGCCTGCTCATCATTATCGGCACCGGTAACGATAATTACCGGCAACCCGGCAATCCCCTCATCGTCGCAGGTTCGAATCGCCTTGAGCAGTGCAAAGCCATCCATTTCCGGCATTGCCAGATCTGAAAACACCACGCTGATGGAGGGATTGTTACGCACCATTTGCAGGGCACGGTTGCCCTCTTCCGCCAGTTCTACGTTGAATTCCCTGCCCAGCATCTTGTCTGCCGCCATTCGCATGACCCGGGAATCATCGACAAACAACAGCACCGGGCGCTTTTCACTGTCAGCTGACATGCCGCGACTCCTGCCGGGGACCCATCACAGCGGGCTCCCGCCCTCTAACGTACTGATAAAGGCGGGATTGCCGCTGACAGTAATCGCCACGGGCGATACCGGGCAGGTAGTGGGTATTAAGCAAATGCCCCGAGCGTTCTGGCCGACAGTAGAGGGTGCCAGCGGTGCTGTCCAGGTGGGCAAGAATACCCACCTGGGCCAGGTAATCACGACCGTTGGCAAAGTGTTCCACATAGGGAACCGGATGCCCGGCCCGCAGTGTCAATGCCGGATCCACCTGCAGACTGTCCGCTACGCCGCCGATACAATAGATCTCCAGCTTGCGCACCAGATGACGGGTAGTGGCATGTCGCAGCAACTTGCGCACGATATAGCTGGCCACGATGGTGCCCTGGGAATGGCTCACCAGCACCACTCGCTCATATTTTTCCAGCGCTTCCACGATGACATGCAGGGCCGGCCGGGAAAGCTTGCCGTCCTTGCGAAGCGTACGCGCGGTGATCGATTCCATCAGATCCCGCAGCAAGCCCCAGGTCGGGGTATGAATCAGATGCACCGGACGATGGAACAGGCGGGCAATTTCACTGGCATTGAGGATCGCCACCGGCGCCGCGGTGCCCATACCATTGATAAAAAACCAGCGTGACGGGTGCTGTTCATCAATGGCATGGGCCGGCTGGCAAACCAGGTTGCCCTGACTAATGGATTCACGATCCCCCGGGATCAGCACTTGCGCCAGCGACAGCAATGCCTCACCGGCGCTGCTATAGGAATGCCGGCTCAGCTCGGAACGAACTCCCGGCTCATGGCCCAGTGGCAAAATCAGTCGTGGAATATCCCTTGCGTGGCTCAGGCCCAGCCACAGGTCACGGTGGATCGCCGAGCGGTTATCCACCAGTTGCCGCAGCCACTGTCGTGTGCGATGCCACATTGCTGTTGTCCTTACTGCCGGGCACGGGCCACCCACACTCGGCAGGCGGCATCAGTCATGATCGAGGAGGTTGTCCGAAACCCGAGGGAGCGGGACGGCAAGCCTCATAATTTATCATGATAGCGACTGGCCACCAGCAACCGCCAGTCCCGCCCGACAAAAAGACACAACGCCCTGCAAAAGCCCCATGACAGGCGGTAGCTGCAGCAGGACAAAACGTACCATCAGACGAAATACATCAGCAGCCATTCAGCAATCAATGCTGGCTTCTCTTCGCCTTCGATATCCACCGTAAACTGAAATTTCAGCAGCCATTGCCCCGGCTTTTTCTCGCTGACCTCAAGCAGCGTGGCACGGGCCCGCACCCGCTTGTCGACCCGCACCGGCGCCATGAAACGCAGCTTGTCGAAGCCGTAATTCATCGCCATTTTCATGCCTGAGGGCATCAGAAACCCATCAATGGAGGCCTGCAGGTATGGCAACAGGGAAAGGGTGAGATAACCGTGGGCAATGGTGGTCCCAAACGGCGTGGCTTTAGCCTTCTCCGGGTCCACATGGATGAACTGATGGTCCAGGGTGGCATCGGCGAATGCGTTGATGCGCGCCTGATCAACCTGGAACCAGTCAGAAGCCCCCAGCTCCTGGCCCACGTAGTCCGATAATGTTGCCGCCTCTACCACTTTCATTGCCGTTCTCCTCAATCACTGTCCTTGGCAGCATAATCAACAGTGCCCGGGGAACCATGACGCTTCCTTACTGTTCAACACCGATCGTGGTGCTTTTGGTCACCCTCAGTGGTGCCAAGAAAAGCATTGATCACCCCCGCCACCCTGGCCGGTGCCTCCATATGCAGGTGGTGGCGACCCGACAAGGTCTCCAGTCGCAGGTTTTTCAGCCATGCCAGCCGGTGGGAAAAGAAACCGCTGTTGCCGAGGCCCTGGTCACCGACAACCAGGCACACTGGCGCCTGGATGGCGCGAACAAACCCTTCCACCTGCTCCTCGGTGAGGCGTAACGATGACGTCAACCGCAGACGGCTATCCGCTCGCCAGGTCCAGCCCCCTTCCACCGTCATCAGCCCGCGCTCGCAGAGTAAGCGCGAGGCCGCGACACTGAGACCTCCGAAACCTCGGGTCCTGGCAGCCACAGCGTCATCCTGGTCGCAGTAGACCGGCTTGCGCTTGTCAGGCAAGGCGGCCATATCCGCAATCGCCTTTCGCAACGTGTCTGGCGCCTCATCGGCGGCGGTGGTGGGCGGCCCCAGGCCTTCGATCAACACCAACCTGGAGACCCGCTCGGGGAAGGTGGCAGCAACGAAAGTGGCGACCCCGGCGCCCATGGAATGCCCCATCAGGGTGAAGCGCTGCCAGCCCAGAGCGTCCGCCACGGCCATCACATCACGGACATGATCGATAAGGTGTAACGCCACCTGACCCGGACGATGATCGGAGAGGCCATGGCCGGCAAAATCCATCGCCACCATTGGCTGTCGAATATGTTCGGCCAGCGGCAGGAAGGAGGCGGCATTGTCCAGCCAGCCATGCAGGGCCAGTATCGGTTCGCCCTGCCCCGGCCATTGCAAGGCTGCCAGCTGTTGGCCATAGGCACTAAGGCGAAGGTCGCTGGCACTCATGACTGTGTCTCCAGTACGGCAAGCGTGTCCTGCAGCAATTGCGCAGTCTGTTCGGGCTTTTCCAGCGGATACATGTGCGAGCCTTCCGCCAGGCGATGCAGCATATGATGCCGACGTACATGGCGGCGGGCACAATCGTGGAAAGGTTTGGGCGATTGGCGCCCGGTCACCAGCGCACCGGGGACGGCCAGCCGCGAACCGGCGGTCACGGCGGTTGGCGTGTTACGGAAAATCGCCACCTCCACATCCGGACGAAAAGCCAGCCGCCAGCCGTCCTGCCAGGGTTCCAGGCCGGCTTTCAGGTAGTCCTCCAGGCAATGCGGATCGAATGCCCGGAAAAAGCCGCGCGAATGGAAGTAACTCTGCACCGAGGACCAGTCCGCCCAGTAGTCCAGCCGCCCCTGGCTCTTGCCCGCCGGCGTCACCCGATCCACCTGTCCGGTCAGTTGCGCCAGCCGCATCATGGTGCCATGCCAGCCATTGAGTAACGGCGGGTCCAGCATCACCAGCGACCGGAACCATTGTGGTCGCCGTCGGGCCACCAGAAACATCAACACCGCCCCGAGTGAGTGCCCCACGCCGACGATGGGTCGTGGCAAGGTTTGCAGCTCGGCCTCCAGTTCCAGACTCAGGCTGTGCCAGTTGCGGTCCACCGGATAAGCAGGATCGTGGCCGAGTTTTTCCACCACATGCAGTCGATAGTTCCCAGCCAAAGGCTGCAGAAAATGGTCATAGCTATGGCCCGGTATGCCATTGGCATGGGCAAACGCCAGCACCGGCGGCGCGGCAACATCATCACTCATCGGGCACCCTCCCAGCGAAACCGACATGATAGCCTCCACCGCTGAAACCCTGCCAATCGCGATTGCCCAGCGTGTCTGTTTTGGTCAAGCCGCCGTCGTCTTCCGCATGGTGTACAATGCGGCGATCCAAAGGAGGCGTCATGACCCTGATTTCTTTCAACATCAATGGCATCCGAGCCCGCCTGCATCAGCTGCAGGCCGTTATCGACAAGTACCAGCCGGCGCTGATCGGTCTCCAGGAAACCAAGGTCCATGATCCGGAGTTTCCCGAGCAGGCGGTGCGTGACATGGGTTACCACCCCTATTACTTTGGCCAGAAAGGCCACTATGGCGTGGCACTGATTACCCGCGAGCCACTGGAGGCCGTGCAATACGGCTTTCCCTCCGATCAGGAAGATGCCCAGCGCCGCATGATCATCGGCACCCTGCGTCAGCAGGATGGCAACCCGCTGACAGTGCTCAATGGTTATTTCCCCCAGGGGGAAAACCGTGAGCACCCGGTCAAGTTTCCGGCCAAGAAAAAATTCTACCAAGACCTGCAAAACTATCTGGAGCAACATCACCGCCCGCAAGACGCACTGGCCGTGATGGGCGATTTCAATATTTCCTCCACCGACAGGGATATCGGCATCGGCGAAGCCAACCGCAAGCGCTGGCTGCGGGAAGGCAAAACCAGCTTCCTGCCGGAAGAGCGCGAATGGTGGGAGCGCCTGATTGGCTGGGGGCTGACTGACACCTTCCGCCACCAGAACCCGGAGACCGATGATGTGTTCTCCTGGTTTGACTACCGCTCGCGGGGCTTTGAGCGTGATCCGCGCCGCGGACTGCGCATTGATACCGTGCTTGCCACCTCGCCGTTACTGGAGAAGCTGGACAGCACTGGCGTCGACTATGAATTGCGCGCCATGGAAAAGCCCTCCGATCACTGCCCGGTGTGGGCCCGGTTTAACGGCCTATGAAAGTCAAACTGCACCCGGAAAAACTGAAGGCCAACCTGGACACCCTGGGTTTTGCCATCGACATCGGCATGATCGTGCTGGTGGTGGTGAACCTGGGTTTGATTTTGTTTGACTGGCTGTTCCAGGTACCGCCGGTGCAGTCCGTGCTGGCGTCACTGACGCCGGCCTTCCACGACTATTACCGTGATACCATCCACGCCAATTTTCTGTTCTACGACCTCTGTTTCGTGGCGGTCTATCTAACCGAGTTCAGCCTGCGCTGGATCGCCGCCATCGCCCGTGGCACCTACCACCGCTGGTTCTTTTACCCGTTTGCCCACTGGTATGACCTGCTCGGCTGCATTCCGGTGGGCAGCTTCCGCTGGCTGCGGATTCTGCGGGTGGTCAGCCTGCTGCTGCGCCTGCAGCGCATGGGCATTGTCGATCTGTCACAGACTTTCCTCGGGCAGACCCTGATTAAATATTACGGCGTCATCGTGGAGGAAGTCTCCGATCGGGTGGTGATCAATGTGTTGAGTGGCGCGCAGCGTGAAATCGGCACTGGCAGCCCGTTGCTTCACCGTATTGAGTCCGAAGTGCTGGCGCCGCGCCAGTCTCAGCTGGTCAGTTTTGCCGCTACCCGGGTGGCCGAAGCGACCCAGAAAAGCCATGCCCAGTACCGCGACCAGCTGGCCGAGTACTTTTCCCACCTTACCGATGAAGCCGTGATCCGCACGCCGGCAGGGCGGCGGCTGGCGGCCATTCCAGTGGCCGGACCGCGGGCTATAGGACTACTTGGCGAGGCCGTGCGCGAAACCGGCACAGCCTTCGTCGATCAGCTGGTGGATGATCTGGCATCACCGGCCAGCCGGCCGCAGCTGGAGGCCTTGTTCAGTGACCTGATAGACGCGGCCATTAGCGGTGACCGCCGCCAACTGGATAGCCTGGTACGGGATACCCTGCTGGATGTGCTGGAACAGGTTAAAATGCAGGTAGCGGTACAGCGCTGGAAGGATCAAGAAAATGGTCCTACGGCAGTGACTGAGACATAGTTCCCATATTACTATGATACAAACTTACTACTCGTTGCAGACCTGACCATGAGCGACATCACGCCAACCCACACCGACGACCAGCTGTCGCTGCCAAAATCGCGTATTCTGATGGTCGACGACACGCCCCAGAATCTGGTGGCGCTGGAAGTCGTGCTTGAGGATATCGACTGCGACCTGGACAGTGTCACCAGTGGCAACGATGCGCTGGCGAAGATGCTCAAAAACGACTACGCCCTGGTGCTGCTGGATGTGCAAATGCCGGAAATGGATGGCTTTGAAGTGGCGCACATCATGCGTTCTCATCAACGCACCCGGCACGTGCCGATTATTTTCGTGACCGCGATCTCCAAGGAAGAACGTTTCGTTCAGGAAGGGTATCGATGTGGTGCCGTGGATTACCTGTTCAAACCCATTGCGCCGCAATTGCTGCAAAGCAAAGTGAATTTCTTCATTGGGCTGGATCAGCAGAAAAAGAGATTGGAGGCCAAACTGGCCGCCGCTCGCCGTTCCGAGGCGGAAATGAAAGCGCTCTACGGTGAACAGCCCGAGCAACCCTGATCTGCAAGTGTTTCATTCACCACTGCTGGCTTCTTTTCCATGGCCTTCACACTGCCCGGCTACCGTATCACCGCCCGCCTTGGCAAAGGCGGTATGGCCCATGTCTTTCTCGCTACCCAGCATTCCTTTGAACGTCAGGTCGCGATCAAGGTTCTCACGCCCAGCCTTGCCCTGGAACCACGCTTTGCCGAACGTTTCATGCACGAAGCGCGCACCATCGCCAGCCTCAACCACCCTCACATCGTGCCGGTTTATGATGTTGGCGAACACCGGGGGCATTATTACCTGAGCATGGAGTACGTGACCGGCGGCTCACTGAAAGCGCGTATCAAAGCCGGCCTGGAGCCCGATGAAGCGATACGGATATTGCGCCAGCTCGCCCAGGCGCTAAACCATGCTGGCAAACAGGGATTTATTCATTGCGATGTCAAACCTGACAATATCATGTTCCGCGATGATGGCTCAGCGCTGCTGATGGACTTCGGCATCGCCTACAATCCGCAACAGGACACCCGTCTCGGCGATAGCATTCCCGCTGGCACGCCCAAATATATGAGCCCGGAGCAGCACCGGGGCCTGGCCCTCTGCCCGGGCTCCGACCTTTACTCCCTTGGCTGTGTCTTTTATGAAATGCTGACCGGCGAGGCCCCTTACTGTGGTGACGATGATGCCGATATGGCCCACTGCCACTTGAACAATCCGCTGCCCTTGCTGCCCGACCATCTGGCCCGTTACCAGCCGATCATCAATGCCCTGCTGGCAAAAACACCGGAACATCGCCCGGCCTCCGGCGAGGCGCTCATCACCCTGCTTGATCAAGGCAATCAGGGCAGCAACACCGTCAGGGCCACATCAGTTGCCGACCCCTCGGCCACTCTGCTGACCCCACGCATCAGACTACGCGAACAGAGAATCGGACGCAGTTGGCGTGGCGGTCTCTACCAGTATGATATTTTTCTGGTCGCCGACGATTTTGCACAGTTTCAGGAACATCATCCGGTCATCCGCTCCGGGCTGGTTGACTGGCATGGCCAGCGAGGGCGGCGCTGTCGGCTAATTACTATCAAGGCCACCATCCATCCCTGGATCAGTGGGCGTATCAAGGATTACCTGCGTAAACTTCGCCATGCAGAAGGGCTCGAGTTTCTGGCCGCCATTCCCATGCATATCAACCTGGTGGCATCGGATGGTGAGCCGATTGAGCGCCTAGAATGGCCCGCGGAAAAACCGGAACGTCGGCCCGCCTCGGAAGCGGAAAAAGAGACATAAAAAAAGCGCCGGCGAACCGGCGCTTTCCCAATACACGATCGTGGTATATCCCCCCACTGCGCGGGTGACGGCGTCTTTGTAGTTATTATGGAGTTCTGCCGATGGCTTCAAGAGCCGTGCCGTCAGTGTCAGACTAGGCGAATGCCCTGCTGGTTGAAAAGCGACCAGCGCCGAATGGTGGCAAACGGGCTCTGGAAGGCAGCAACGAGAGGATTAGCGGTGACGCAGGCTTTCTCCGGGACTGGCCAACCACAACAGGCGCGCACCATCGGCAGCCATCACCTCCACATCCAGACAGGCCACCGTCCCCACGTTAAATGGAAAGCGTTCCCGGCCCGCACCGGTCCAGGCCGCAGTCAACACCGAAACCAGCGGCATATGACTGACCAGGACCGTGCCTGCCGGCAGATCCTGCGCCAGCAGCCAGTCGAACACTGCTGACGGCGGGGAATCCGGCACCAATGCCTCGCAATTCTCAATGGTTAACCCCTGATACACCCGAGTGATGCACTCGGCAGTCTGCTGTGCCCGCAGGAAGGGACTTGCCACCACCCGGTTGATCACCACCCCCTCCTCCTCAAGCGCCTGCCAGTGAGCAAGCACCGCGGCTTGCCCCGCTTGCGTCAATGGACGCAGGGCATCTGTGGCAGCCTGCGCCACCGCCTGGCCATGACGACAGAGGTACAGCTTCACAGCCGGGCTCCGAAGCTGAATTCAACGTCATGCTTGTATTCGCCACTCATCAATTGAAGGATGACGGTTTCCAGCGGTTTGCCGTGATAGATGATCTGGTAAAGCGCACTGGCCAGAGGCATGTATACCTCCAGCGCCGCAGCCTTGTCGGCCACCAGCTTGATGGTATTGATCCCTTCGGCAGTCTGCCCAAGCTCCTCGATGGCCTGGTCCACGCTTTTGCCCTGCCCCAGCTGAAAACCCACCTGATAATTGCGAGACAATGAAGAGGTACAGGTGGCGATCAGGTCACCGACGCCGGACAGCCCGAGAAAGGTCATCGGGTTGGCTCCGAGCTCAACGGCAAACCGGCTCATTTCCGCCAGTGAGCGGGTAATCATGAAACTGCGACTATTCTCCCCCACACCGATGGCAGCAGCCATGCCGGATGCCACCGCATATATGTTCTTCAGCGCTCCGCCGAGCTCCACACCGTAGATATCCGGGTTGTCATAAACGCGGAAATAATCACAGCTCAAGGCAGCCTGGATGGTTTCGCAGAGCTCCTGGTCCGGACTCGCAATCACGGTACCGGTAAATTTCTTTTCGACGATTTCTTTTGCCAGATTGGGGCCACTCAGGACCCCTACGCGCACATGGGGCCACTCACGCATGAGCAGTTCGCTCATCAGGAGAAAGCCGTCGGCGTAGATGCCCTTGGTACAACTGACCACGATAGTGTCATCCGGCACCCACTGACGGGCCTGCCGCAGTACTTCGATGAAGGCTTTACTGGGGATGGCCACAAAGACCAGCTGGGCATCACAAAGCGCGTCTTGCAGACTGTCGGTGGCGGTGACCTCCTCCGGCAGCTCAGCGCCAGGCAGGTAACGGGCGTTTTCACGGTCCACATTGATGGCGGCAGCGGTTTCCGGGTCACGTACCCACAATCGTACCTGGTGACCATTGGCCGCAAGAATACTGGCCATGGCGGTGCCAAAACTGCCGCCGCCAAGAATGGCGGCGGTATAACGTGTTTGCTCCATAAAGCGGGGCGCCTTTTACTGCGTTTTTGGCATCATAAGCGCCCCATGGATCAGAGACAATCAGCCTTGCTGACTGACCGCGCCGGTCAACAGGCGATGCAGGCGTCGCGCGGCGGCTGCCGGGTCCCTGGGCAACTGCCCTTCGGCCAGCATGGCCTGATCCAGCAGCGACGCAGACAATTCGGAGAAATGCTCCCCCTCTTCCAGGGTTTGCAGTGCCTGCAATAACGGGTGAGACAGGTTGACCTCCAGAATCGGCAGCATCTCCGGCACCGGTTGGCCAGCGGCTTCAAGCATGCGGCGCATCTGAGGGCCCAGTTGATCTTCAGCCAGTACCAGACAGGCCGGCGAGTCCACCAGTCGCTGGGTAGCTCGAACCGACTCCACCTTACCAGTGAGGCTTTCGCGCAACCGCTGAATCAGAGGGTTATCCTGTTGCTCCGGCGTTTCGCTTTGCTCCTCACCCAGATCCAACTCACCACGGGCGGCGTTGACCAGGGGGACATCCTGATAACGATCCAGATAACTGATCATCCATTCATCCACCGGGTCGCTGAGCAACAGCACCTCGATCCCCTTCTTGCGGAACACTTCCAGGTGCGGGCTCTGCCGTGCCGCGGACGGATTGTCGGCCAGTAGATAGTAAATCTTGTCCTGGTTTTCAGCTTTGCGGGACAGATAATCATCCAGCGAGGTCAGCGCGTCCGTCTGCTCACTGCTACTGAAGCGCAACAGTACGGCAATGGCGTCACGATTATCCGCGTCTTCGCCAATCCCCTCTTTGAGCACCTGACCAAACTGAGCCCAGAAACGGCCATATTTATCATCATCATTACTGAGCTTTTTCAGCATTTGCAGAACGCGCTTGGTGAGAGCAGCGCGGATTTTTTTGACAGGCCCATAATCCTGCAGCAACTCACGACTGACGTTGAGAGGCAAATTGGGGGCATCGATCACCCCTTTGATAAAACGCAGGTATTGGGGCAGAAACTGCTCCGCATCATCCATGATGAACACCCGCTGCACATATAGCTTCAGCCCGCGGTTGGCCTCACGATGATAGAGGTCAAAAGGCGCCCTCGGAGGCGTAAACAGCAGGCTGGTATATTCCAGCTTGCCTTCCACCTTGTTGTGGCTCCAGTTGAGCGGCGCCTCATAATCATGGCTGATATGCTTGTAAAAATTTTCATATTCCTCATCAGAGATGTCCTGACGTTGACGCTGCCACAGGGCGGTGGCGGAATTGATGGTTTCCGGCTCGCTGTCTTCATGCGCTTCCTGCAGACGAATCGGCAAGGCCACATGATCGGAATACTGCTGCACCACCCGGCGCAATTTGTGCGCATCCAGGAACTCATCCGCCTCATTGCGCAGATGCAGAATGATTGCCGTCCCCCGAGCCGCTCGCGACAGCGTTTCAACGCTGAATTCACCCTGGCCATCGCTTTCCCAGCGCACCCCTTCAGTGGCGGAAAGTCCGGCACGACGGCTTTCCACCGTTACCTTGTCGGCCACGATAAAGGCAGAATAGAAACCGACCCCGAACTGGCCAATCAGCTGGGCATCTTTTTTCTGGTCACCGCTGAGGCTGGCGAGAAATTTTTCGGTCCCGGAACGGGCGATCGTGCCCAGGTGATCGATGATCTCGTTTTCACTCATGCCAATACCGTTATCGGCAATGGTGAGTGTTCCGGCCTTCTTGTCTACCAGCAGGTTGATGACCGGTTCCGGGTCATCCTCCATCAGCTCGGGCTTGTCCAGGGCCTCAAAGCGCAGTTTGTCACAGGCGTCAGAGGCATTGGAAATCAGCTCGCGCAGAAAAATCTCACGGTTGCTGTAGAGGGAATGGATCATCAGATGCAGCAGGCGGGACACCTCTGCCTGAAAACCGTGGGTCTGTTTGCTGGCGCTCACGCTCGGCTCCTGAATCTGTTGTTGTTGAAGATGCTCAACAGATAGGGGCCCTAACGTGAATTTCAAGGCCTGGAAGGCTAACGGCTATTGAGGTGTACCAAGGCCGAGGTCAGATCCGGGAAACGAAAAATAAAGCCCTGTTGCTCAAGCCGACGGGGAAATACTCGCTGGCCCCCCAGTAACATCGCCGATTGCTCCCCGAGCCCCAACTTTAACAGCCGGGCCGGAACCCTGAGCAAACCTGGCCGGTGAAGCTCATGAGCCAGCTGGTGGTGGAACTCCCGTTGCGTCACCGGATTGGGTGCACAGGCATTGAACACCCCTTCCACACCCGGGGTCTCCAGCGCCCGCACCAGAATCGCCACCATGTCATCAATATGGATCCAGCTAAGCCATTGCGAGCCGTCACCAATCATGGCCCCCAACCCCAGCCGATAGAGCGGCAGCAGACGTCCCAACATGCCGCCATCGCGCCCCAGCACCACGCCGGTACGAATAATGCTCAGCCTGACGCCCTGGCGGGAAACCGGCCGGGCGGCCTGCTCCCAGGCATCACACAGGCGGTAACCAAAATCCTTCTTTCGCGCGGCGCTTTCCTCGGTCAGCTCGGCATTACCGGCATCGCCGTAGAAGCCCACTGCGGAGCCACTGACCAGCACCGCCGGTTTACGTTCCAGCCGGGCAATCAAGGCAATCAAGGCATTGGTCACACCCACTCTGGATTCCATCAGTATTGCTTTGCGACGGCCACTCCAGCGACCGGCAAACAAACTTTCACCGGCCAGGTTAATAACACCATCGATCACTTCATCGCTGGCAATATCATCCAGGCGACGAACAACCCGTGTCCCCTCGGGCAGCACACGCCGCGCCTTGCCTGGACGACGGCTTAATACGATCAGTTCATGGGCATGGGCGGCAAGGCGCCGGCACAGGTGCTGGCCGATAAACCCGCTGCCTCCGGTAATCAGTACTTTCAATGGAGCGCCTCAAGATGGGTGATACTGTCCAGGTCATAGAAGTATTCCATATTGCCGGCCCCCATCGGCACACTCAAGGTCAGATGATCGCCCTGAACATCCTTTAGCACCCCCCGCCGCGTGTTCCCATTGGCGGTAACTTCCACTTTTTTGCCAACCAGGGTCTGCAATTCCGGCAGCTCTGCACGACTGACAGCGTCTTCATCCTCAACGGGCTGGGCAGGTTGGCTGGCCGGCGCCGGTGACGGGCTGGTCGCCGGCGTCGTTTCACCCGGTTGTTCGCCACTCTGCGTCAGCGTCACCGTCTGTCCATTGGGTAGTAACAATGACTTCAGATTACGGGCTTCTACTGTCCGCTCCACACTGCCGCTGCCCACTGCCGTCTGTAACCAGAGACGGTCGGTACCGACACGTTCGACCACGCCTTGCAGGCTGCCTTGCGGCAACAGGGAGAGCGTTACCTGCTGCCCCTGGTAAGCCACCAGCTCCGGGAAGCTCACCGTGATCGGCTCCGGCGTGACCACTTCAACCCTGGCTTTCTGCTGACCTGGCTGAACCAGCTGCACCCCACCCGGTCGGGCGGCCTGCAATTGGCTAACGGTCATCGACCCCGGCACAACGGACCAGCCCACGGAAATTTTTTCCAGCCCCAGGCTGCGCTCTTCAATCGCACCGTTTACCAGGCTGACACGCGCCAGAACCTTGCCGGTACCCTCGCTGCGATGCATTTCGACATGCTCGATATGGATCGAGTCAATGGCGCCTTCCGGGAATTGGGTTTGCAGGTACTGGCGGCCGACATGGGCCAGGGTATCTTCATGGTCATAATGGAGATCCACCTTGCCGTTTCGATAACGCAGATGGTTGGTATAGGCGGTGAAATCGCCGACCAGGTAGCTCTTGTAGCTATCCGGCATGATCAGCACCAGGCTACCGGTGAGTTGCTCCTTGTCCAATGGAGCCAAGGTCAATTGCAGCTTGTAGCCCTGCTTGAAGATTCTGGTCTCGGGATAATCCTTGTCCTTGGGTTTCCAGGACAGGTGCACTACCGGGCCATTGTTGTCGGACGGATTGATTAACAGGGTGCGCCGCTCGGTGATGCTGTCCGCATCCCAGCCAATCAGAATGCGCACTTCCAGGTCCGGCAGAAAATCGCCGCCCTGGCTAATAGTCAAAACACCATCAATGAGCGCAACTCTTTGATAATGGAAATCACGCCCATGCAAGCGACCGGAAAGCGGTTTCCCCTCGCCTTTGACTGACAGCATTGCCGCTTCCTCGGACGACACGAAAGCGGTGCTTTGCGCACGCTGATCACCGCGTAGGACCTGACCGCTTTGCGGCGTGCCTGGCAGATCCGCTATGCCGGGTATCAGACTGCCCTGTGTCAGAAATAGCAAGGCCAGCCCGACCGCAGTGGCGAGGAGAGCAGCCACCCGTGCCAGTGCCCACCAACGATACTCTTCCCAGTGACGCTGAACCTGACCGAGGCTGGCGAAGGGAATTAGAAAAAACAGGGCGCTTTGTCCACGGCTGGCGGCCTCGTGCATGAGCCCGAGCGTGGTAATGATAAGCGCGGTCAACCCGATAATAATCAGCCA
>JAWVWY010000077.1:0-14728 GCA_033723495.1 Alcanivorax sp.
CACAAACACGATGGTATTAATCAGGGCAATTTCCAGGTTGAGAAGGCTCTGTGGCAGGACGCGCCTTGAGTAGGCCCACAGTGCTCTTTTCTTGGTGACCACCGCGAGCACCAGAAAAAACAGGAAAGGCCACAGCAAGGCGTGTATTGCCTGGGCCAACAGGGTGAGTGAGCCAGCAAGGTACTCGGCGATCACTGTGGTTCCTCCCTGCCGTTGCCCATCGGGCCGCCGCCCGGTTCCCTTATCGTAATCAGAATTCTGACACCGGTAACCACTTCATGAAAAGCCGGGCGTCAGTACCTGGTGGTGGTCTTCACCTGGCCGAGATGCCCCTGCCGGCACATTGGCCGGGTTACCCCGTGTGGAGAGTGCAATGAAGGTCGGCATCATTCTGGGCGATCAGTTGAGTGTCAATCTGCCAACCCTGACCAGCCTGGACAAGGGCCGGGACCGGCTGGTGATGGCGGAAGTGGCGGATGAGGCCACCTATGTCCGCCATCACAAGCAGAAAATTGCGCTGATTTTCAGTGCCATGCGCCACTTCGCCGCAGAGCTGCAGCGTGCCGGCTGGCAGGTGCGCTATTACCGTTTCGAGGAGCATGCGTTCCAGACCCTGGCGGATGTTCTGGTGGATGCCTGTGAGGGGGCCAGCGAAGTGGTGGTTACCCACTGTGGCGAATACCGCCTGCAACAGCAGATTGATGAGGTGTGGCCCGCACGGCTGGGCATTCCTGTGAACTGTCTGGAGGATCGTCGCTTCCTGTGTCAGCGGGACGAATTTCACCGTTGGGCCAACGGCAAGAAACAGCTGCGCATGGAGTACTTTTATCGGCAAATGCGGCGTCGTACCGGGCTGCTGATGGAAGGGGATGAGCCGCTGGGCGGCCAGTGGAATTATGACAGCCGTAATCGCCAGCCGTATCGCGGCGACACCCCATTGCCGCCGTCACTGACCTTTGAGCACGATGCCATCGATAGTGAAGTGCTGGCGCTGGTGGCTCGCCGTTTCAGCGATCATATCGGCAGCCTGGAGCGGTTCCAGTGGGGCACCACTGCGGAGCAGGCGCAGCGGGCGCTGGCCCATTTCATTGAGCACCGGTTACCGTATTTCGGTGACTACCAGGATGCCATGGTGACCGATGAAGATTCGCTGTTTCACAGCCTGCTTTCCCCTTACCTCAATCTCGGTTTGCTGGACCCGCTGGCTGTCTGCCAGGCGGCGGAACAGGCCTATTATGCCGGTAGCGCCCCACTGAATGCGGTGGAAGGGTTTGTTCGCCAGATCCTTGGCTGGCGGGAATATGTGCGCGGCATCTACTGGCTGATGATGCCTGACTATGCCGGTGAAAACCGCCTCGGCAACACCCGTGCCCTGCCATCCTTCTATTGGAGTGGCGAGACCCGCATGCACTGCATGGCGGAGTGCTTGCGCAATACCATGGAAAATGCCTACGCCCATCATATTCAGCGGCTGATGGTGACTGGCAATTTTGCGTTGTTGCTGGGGGTGTTGCCGGAGGCCGTCTGTCGCTGGTATCTGGAGGTGTATGCGGATGCCTTCGACTGGGTGGAGTTGCCCAACACCCTGGGCATGGTCATGCATGCGGATGGTGGTTATCTGGGTAGCAAGCCCTATGCGGCCTCGGGCAGCTACATCCACCGCATGTCCGATTACTGCCGGCATTGCCGCTATGATGTGAAAACCGCCAGCGAATCCGACAGCTGCCCCTTCAACAGCCTCTATTGGCATTTCATTCACCGCCATCGTCATCAGTTTGCCGGCAATCACCGGATGCGCATGATTTATCGCAACCTGGAACGTATGGACGAGGGTAAGGTGCAGGCCATTCTGAACCGGGCCGAGACGCTACTGGCGGACCCGGAGTCGTTGTGACCGATTACTGGAAAGGCAACAAGGCCGCACTGGCAGAGAAAACCTGCCCGGTATGCGGGCGCACGTTCAGCTGGCGCAAGAAGTGGCGCAGGGATTGGCCGCAGGTGGTTTATTGCAGTGAGCGCTGTCGACGGCGGCGGAAATCCGTCTGACCCGGATCCGTCTCAGGTCATCACATAATGCGCGATATCACGGCTCAGGAAATGCATCAGAATACGGTAGCTGTCCAAATCGAAACTGGCCGGATTGTCCACCTGAAGATCCGCCTCTGAGGGAGGGCGGGGCAGCGTGGTCAGATGGCACCACTGATTAATCAGATGAAAGTCCTGGCGATCGTTACCGTGTTCCGTAATCACCAGAGGGCCGGCGTAGGGCCAGGCACGAATGCGGTAGTCGCGCAGGGCGCAGAGCAGCCGCTGGTCATGGTCTGTCACCGATTCGCGGCCACAGCAGGCGCCGGCACAGTACCCCAGCTGGCTGGAAAAACAGGGCCCCTGACCGGCTTCCAGGCCACACAGTCTGGGGCAGAGGTGAGCCTCACGCACCCACTTCTGCAGTGACAACAGGGCCTGGCGGGGACTGCGAAAGAGACCATAGCAGTGCTGATGCCACTGGGGGTGTTGCTGGTCTGGCCGGTAGATCTGTGGACACAAGTGCCCCTCGGCGTGTTGCTGCAGCACCCAGGTATGCAGTTGTCGATAGCGCCGTTGGCGGCGGTTGAATATGGGCTGGTGCTGCTTTATCTCGCGATTTTCCAGTAACAGTGCGCCAAGCTCGCCGGCAGTACGTTGATACTCGATACGCGCGATCTGGCTGCACATGCGTCGACTGCGGGCATTGCTGTGGCGAGCGCTGAAGTGGCTTTTTACCCGTTGACGAATATTGACGCTTTTGCCGATGTAAAGCAGTTCATCCCGGTGGCCAAAAAAACGGTAGATGCCGGGTTCGGTGGGCAAGTCGGCGGTCAGCGTGGTGAGAACGCTGCTTTTTGGAGCTGTCATGGCGGCAAGGGTAGGGAAGGCGTGTTCAGGGCAATGTGAAGGCCCGAGCCATGCCGGTTCTGGCCGGCTTCCCGCCCGCCGTGGACGGTTTGCATGGTTGTTGAGGAAGTTTTGAACATTTCCTGCACAGTTGCCCGGCAGTCTTTGCTTATCAGAGGCCCGAAGCCGGTTTCCAGGGGGCACGGAGACCGCCTCGCAAGGCCTTGCCGACGATAAGCACAATGAGGAGCGCGTGATGCAGAAGTGGGGATGGCTGTTATTGTCAGGGGTGCTGTTCACCGGCGGCTGTGTGGTGACGCCCGCCAGTTCCCGGTATGTGGTGATCGGCGATCAGCCGCTGCGAGGCTATCGTTATCCGTCCCACCGGTATGAGGTCGGCGGTCACCGGCAAGAGCGTCATCAGCGACGCCACCATGACGGTGATGATTATCGCACGGGCCATGGTCAGCGCTATCGCCCGCAGCCCGCCACGCGCCCACGGATCGTCCAGGTTCGGCCATCGCGGCCGTCACGGGCCCAGGGGGCAGGCGTCGGCGTTCAGCTTCCGGCTCGGGGTAACGGGTATGCCCATCAGCGTGAGCCCGGTACGCCGCCGGTTCGACACCCGCATCCGCGCCCGGTGGTGGCCCACAAACCGGTGTCTGATGACCATCGACCGCAACGGCACCAGGCTGGCGGGCGGCATGTTGTGGCACAGCCGTCGCGGCCGCGGCCACCGCACGGCGCCGGTAAACCCGCTGGCCATCCGCCGGCGCGGCAATCCCACGGGGTAGCCGGCGGCCTGGGCAGCCGGGTGGCGCAGGCGGTCAAGGCAAGTGCGGCGAGGACGTCGTCAACGTCGGGTCACTAGGGTTCGGTTGGGTTTTATGCCAGCCGGTCCAGCAGCGCCTGGGTAATGCTTTCATCCTCGGCGGCCTTGTCGCGCAGATTGTCTATCATCAGCTTTTCCAGTTTGCCGCCGACAATCGGCACGGAACAGGAAACCTGCCATTGAATGCGGTTGATGCAGCCACCGGCGCCATTGTCGCTGAGCTGCATGCGGGCAGTCATTCGGGCCGGAGCGCCCTTGGGCTCAATGAAAAGCTGCCCCAAACGCTCGGCCAGTTGCCACTCGGCAGTCTGGGTGACAAGGGTACGGTCGGAGACGAATTTGCGGGCGAAGCTCGGCAGATCGAAATTGTTGATATTGTAGTAACGTAGACACAGACGTGCCTGGTCGCCTTCAAGGCTATGCTCGATCAGGGTGATTTCCTCTCGCGCCATTTGCCGGTATTTTTCGATCAGAAAATCCGGGTCGGTGTATCTGGCCAGGACCTGGTCCACCGGCTGAGAGTATTGTTGGGTATTGGTGAATTCCTGCACGGTGCCTCCACAGCGCTTGTTGTTGTGATGGTTGATGCCATGGCGTTGCTGGTGCGCATTCATGCCATTATGGCATGGGTTGTCTTGATATGAATTTGCCGAAAGTGTTTGCGTTCTGTGTCGCGGGTGTCCATGTGATTGTCTTGAGTTAAATCATCGTCGAGTTTGTCCGGTCTGTAATCATGAGTGGCCGTTAACACTCAGGGAGTGACAGTGATGAAAGTGGAATACGATGATGTAACCAACGTGGCGACGCTGGTACCCGATGGACGCCTTTCAAAGGAAGACTTCACCGACGCCAGCAGCCAGCTGGACCCGGTGATTGAGGAAAAGGGCAAGCTCGCCGGGCTGGTGATCTGTAGTCAATCCTTTCCCGGCTGGGAATCGCTGGGAGCGATGATTCAGCACCTGCGTTTTGTGCATGATCATCACCGCAAGGTTGCCCGCGTAGCGCTGGTCACAGACTCGTCACTGGGCGATATTGCCGAGAAGGTCGGGCGCCATTTCGTTGCCGCCCAGGTGCGACATTTTGACTATGATGATCTGCCCAGCGCCCGGGACTGGCTGATCAGTTAAACCCTGTGAGGCCCATTATGGGTAACAGCCATGAGGATGAAAAAGCGCCGACACGGCGCCTGCAGTTTTCCAGTAACCGGGGTGCCGCCCGGCATCGGGTGCGTTATGTGGAAAGCTCGGCGCCGGCCAGTGGCGAATGCCGGCTGTGTGTCGGTTCGCTGGCCGATACGCCAGTCGCTCTGCATTTTCGTGGCCCGTTGACGCAGATGCCGCCACTGCCGATGCAGGTGGTCACGGACAACGGCTGGCACGGGTAAGCGACCGGAAGCAATACCCCGCCTCGCTGATGGCGAGGCGGGTGAGGGCTGTCGATGACCGTTGACTCAGGCCCAGTCACCCAGCCATCTTTTCTTGGCCTTTTCCACCAGATCCCGGGCGTCATGGTTCCAGGGGTGGAAGTTGGGGCTGTAGAACTTGAAGTAGGACGGCAGCAGCTTGCGGAACACGCCGGGTTTGCCCCACATGTAATTCACCGCGCCCAGCCAGGATTTCACATTGCCCAGCTGGCCGTCTTCCTTCATCAGCTGCACCAGATGAATGCTGCTGAACAGCGGGAACATGATGCTCACCAGCATCATCTCGGTGACGCGGGTGAACTCGCTGCCGCCGATGGCCTTGTAGACATCAAAGGCCACCGCCTTGTGCTCGGATTCCTCGATAGCATGCCAGGCCCAGATCGGCGCCATGCGCGGGTCCATCTGATCAAGGGCGTCATACTTGAGCAGGAATTCCTCGGCCATCAGCGCGGTGAAATGTTCCACCGCCACGGTATGGGCCAGCTGACGTTCCGGGCTCAGGGTCTTGCGCATCCAGTTCATGAAGCCCTGGATTTCCCGGTCCAGCCGGGCCAGATCCACGCCCCGCTCCTGCAGGAAGCCGTTCATCAGCTCGTGCTCGCGGGAATGGTGCGCCTCCTGGCCGATAAAACCTTTTACCGCCTTCTTCAGTTCCGGGTCGGTGATGCGATCCTGGTAGTGACGCACGGAATCGATGAAGAAGCGCTCGCCGGCCGGGAAGCTGGCGGACAGGGCGGCCAGCAGCAGGGTCTTGACCGGGTCGTTGTCCCACCAGTAACGGGGCAGGCTGTCGCCACTGTCGGCAAAGTCGAACTTCGGGCGCCGCACCTTGGGGATCATACCCTTGGGGGTGTTGGCCACGTTACGCAGAGAGCCCACCAGGCGTTTGCCGACTTTTTCCTTGCGGGTCAGGGGAACCACAGCATTCATGTCAGTGCTCCTTTCTCAAGCCCGTCAGTGGGCTTTTCACTCAATATGGCCCATACGGTACTGGTGAATGCCCGGGCAGCGTGAGATTCTGCACGGACATTGTACTTATCATTGGTGGCCAGATGACGGCTAACACCTTGTTAACGCTGACAGAGGAACAGCTGGCAACCCTGCCGGCCTGGGTGCGCCAGCGCAATCGTGCCTCCACCTATCCGCGTGCCTTTCTGGAAGCGGCCACCGCCCATGGTGTGGCCCGTGAGGAGCTGCTGGCGCTGGCGGGGGTGTCAGCGGAGCTGGTGGATGACCCGTCCGGCAAGGTGTCCTTGCAGGATGTCTGGCGCATTGGTGCGGCGGCGCTGGCGCTGACCGGGGATGAATCGCTGGGCTTTGCCACCGGGGATCGTATGCCGCTCACCGCCCACGGCAACCTGGGTTATGCGTTGCTGTGTGCCGGTAGCCCCCGGGAAGCCATTGGTATTCTCGAGCGCTTCTGGCACCTGCGCGGGCGTGGGGCGCTGTTCTCGGTGGAAGAGCGCGATGACGGCGTGTTTCTGGAGCTGGTGCCGGAATTCTCCGTGCCGGTCCGGCTCACCCAGATGATGTTCAGCTCCATGCTGACCAGTGTCTATCGGGGCATGGAATTTTTGCTGCCGGATATGCCGGTGACCGTGGAGATCTGGCTACGTGGCCGTCAGCCGGTGGGCTTTGCCCGCTGGCAGCCTCGCCTGCCAACGGTACGTTTCAATATGCCGCGGGCGGGCATTTCCCTGCAGGGTGATACCCGCGTGCTGGACTGGCCGCTGCCCACCGCCAACCCGGAGGCGCTGCGCTCGGCGCTGCTGCAGTGCGAACGGGAAAGTGCCCTTACCGATGATGCCGACAACACGTTGCGCCGCAGCCGTGCGGCGCTGGTACCCGGGTTGGCGGGCTACCCCTCGCCGGAGGATCTGGCTGAGGCCCTGCACCTGACGCCGCGCACCCTGCGCCGGCGTTTGCAGGAGCAGGGCTACAGCTATCAGCAGTTACTGGAAGAGGCGCGCCGGCGCGACAGCTGCCAGCTGCTACAGGACTCGGAGTTGGAAATTCGTCGCATCGGCGAAACCCTGGGCTATCTCAACCCGGCCAATTTTACCCGGGCCTTCAAGGGCTGGACCGGCCTGTCACCGCGCGAGTGGCGCAAGCGCCACGCGTCGCCGTAACCGGTCAGCCAATGGCCCGGGTCAGGTTTTGCTCGATGGCATCCAGGAATCCATACATGTCCACCAGTGTTTCGGCGTCCGGGTCCTTGGTCTTGCCCTGCAGGTCGGCGGTGATGATGCCCTGGTCCACGGTAGCGATCAGCGCGGCTTTCAGTGCCCGGGCATAGTCTGCCAGGGCCGGGTTGTGCTCCCGCTCCCCCAGGGTCTGCAGGGCATTGGCGACCGCAAACAGCAGTGCCGAGGAGTTGAAGAGCGCCACCTCGCCGTTGCTTTCCTGATACTTGAGATACAGGTCATGGGCGGTGCCATGGGGCGCTTCGTAGAGCATGGTGCCGTCCTTGCTCTCGATGATGGAGCTGGCGGTGGCCAGGCTGCCACCCAGGGCGGCGGTGATGTCGGAGAAGATGTCGCCATCCAGGTTCAGGGACGGGTACAACCCCTTGCGCGGCGG
The DNA here is from genome assembly GCA_033723495.1 of Alcanivorax sp. Taxonomy (GTDB): domain Bacteria; phylum Pseudomonadota; class Gammaproteobacteria; order Pseudomonadales; family Alcanivoracaceae; genus Alcanivorax. Next base: position 7,710 of record JAWVWY010000077.1, read on the forward strand.
GTCGGTGATCATTTTTTTCAGCTGCCGCGACGGGCGCATGATCATGAAGGATGGCAACGGCTCGTGGTTTTCCGCCAGGTCCTGGCGCACCTCGCGGATCACGGTGCTGAACACATCGTCGTATTCCATGTATTCGCGTTTCAGACCGAAGTAGATTTCCTTGTCGTTGCGCGAGGCATCGCGGAAGACCTGCTTGACCCAGTCTTTGATGGCGTCGCGGTCGTTGGCCATGAAGATCAGCGGGTCACCCTTGTTTACATCGCGGGCATGCTTTTCCTCGCCATCCAGCACCACCTTGAGAATACCGTCCTCCGCCGCCGGCATGTTGAAGCTGCCGTACTGGTCGCCGCCGCCGGCGCTCATGCGCGAGATGGAGACGCTGTAGGGGCGCTCGGCAATACCGTATTTCTTGAGGCTGCGCACCAGCTTGAACAGCTTGCGGCCGGTGGTATTTTCCGGCACCCCCCAGATGGCGCGCCGGGGCGGGTTGGCGATCAGGCGCGCGGCCTGGGCATCAATCAGCTCGTAGAAATACTGGATGCCGGCCTCGGCAAAACGCTGTTTGTAATCCGCGTTATAGATGGCCTCGATGGTTTCACGCATGACACCGTCGTAACCGGGAATGACGGTGTCTTTGAGGCCCAGATAGGCATCGCGCTTTTCGTCGATGGCGCGCTGGAAGAAACGGTGCGCCCATTGCTCCACCTTGCCGATGTCATTGCTGGCCAGCAGCCAGGGATCACCACGCCGGATCTTGCGCCGGTGCAGTTCCACCGGGTCACCGCTGGCGCCCACGAACAGTATTTTAATGATGCCGGTGACCCGCGACAGTTCGTTGTGGCTTTCCTTGTTGCCACCGGTGTCCATGGTGTCGACCACGATATCCCGGTCGATCCAGTCGGGGGTGAGCCGCTTGAGGTTGGTGAAAGGAATATCCTCGCGGGTGATATTGCCACTGATGCCCTTGCGAATAGCGCCGTTGGGAGACTTGGTCGCCAGCGGGTGCAGGTTGTTGCGGTCAATATCCGGGTGGTTGGCCAGCAGTTCGTCCAGTTGCGCCCTGTTCACGGTCATGCCGGCATTCTTGATGCCGACGCCATGGTGTTTCAGGGCGTCGATGGCGTCCTGCACGATCCGGCCATTGGTGCGCAGGCGGTTTTCGGCGCTGAGGTCTATCTCCACCAGGTTGACGTCCAGGCGGCGTTTGACGAACTGTTCCAGGACCCGGTCCAGCGCCACCTGGGCCATCTCGTCACCATGCAGTAAAACCAGGGGGCTTTTCACCGCGATTTTATTCATATTTTCGTGTCCGCTTTGGTGCTGACAAACGCAAGGGAGGAAGTCATTTGACTATACGACATCGTTGCCGCTGCACAAATACGCGTCGGCTACGACCAGGGGGCAAGGGATGACAGCCATGACCCAAGTGCTCGTGAGCGGGGTGGGCGCGGTCAAGGCGATGACTGCCGGTGGCCGGTATAGTCTGCGCCCATCTGTTTCCCTGCATGGAGGCCGGCATGGCTGACATCCCCATTCCCATCGAAGATTTCCGTCCGCCTTCGTTGCAAACCATGGGCAGGATCACGGCATTACAGCGACGCTATTTCGCCACCACCCTGATGGGGGGTGAAAATGTGGATCCCGCAAAGCCCGGTCTGTTCGTGGGTAACCACGCCTTGATGGGGGTGCTGGACTCGCCGCTCTTTGTCTACGAGCTGTACCGTCAAACCGGTGTCTTCCCGCGGGCCCTGGGCGACCATTTCCACTTCCCGGTACCGGTATGGGGCAAACTGGTAAGTCGCTTTGGTGCGGTTCCCGGTACCCGCGAGAACTGCCGCCGGCTGATGGAAAGCGGGCAGCATGTGCTGGTGTTTCCGGGCGGTGCCCGGGAGGTGGCCAAACGCCGGAAAGAGGTCAATCAGCTGGTGTGGAAGAAGCGTACCGGGTTCGCCTACATGGCCATCGAACAGGGCTTCGATATCCTTCCCTTTGCTTCGCTGGGTTGTGATGAGAGCTACGATATTGTTTATGACGGTGACGATTTCATGGCCAGCTGGCTGGGTAAGCGGCTGCTGGGCAACGCGCGCATTAACAAGGCCATGCGAGGTGGGGACCTGTTTATGCCGCTGCTGAAAGGCGTAGGGCCGACCCTGCTGCCGCGCGCCGAGCCATTCCATTTTGCCATTGGCAAGCCGATTCCCACCGCGCACCTCAAGGGGCAGCAGGATGATCCGGCGGTACTGTGGCAGCTGCGCGAACAGGTCGCCGATGCCATTACCGGCATGCTCAGGGAGATGGCGGCGCAACGCCGTGACCAGAAGCGGCCGTTGTGGCGTCGGGCGCTGGGCGCCCGCCGGCACGACAGCGACGATGCCTGAGCGCTATCCTAAAAAAGCCGCCCGCAGTGCGGGCGGTGATGAATGCCATCAAGGCGTTGGACAACAGCTCAGAAGAAGCCCAGCGGGCTGGTGCTGTAACTGACCAGCAGGTTCTTGGTCTGCTGATAATGCTCCAGGGCCTTTTTGTGGGTTTCACGGCCAATGCCGGATTTCTTGTAGCCACCGAAGGCGGCATGGGCCGGGTAGGCGTGATAGCAGTTGGTCCATACGCGGCCGGCCTGGATAGCCCGTCCCATTCGATAGGCACGATTCATGTCACGGGTCCAGACGCCGGCACCGAGGCCGAACTCTGTGTCATTGGCGATCGCCAGGGCTTCGCTTTCGTCCTTGAAGGTGGTGACGCTGACCACCGGGCCGAAGATCTCTTCCTGAAAGACCCGCATGCTGTTGTCGCCCAGTAGCAGGGTGGGCTGAACGTAATAGCCCGTCACCAGATCGCCGCTCATGACGCCGGGTTCCCCACCCATGAGCACCTTGGCGCCCTCGGTTTTGCCAATGGTGATGTAGTTCATGATGCGCTCGTATTGTTCCTGTGAGGCTTGAGCGCCGATCTGGGTATCGGTATCGAGCGGATTGCCCTGGACGATGCTGCCGGCCCGTTCCACCACCATTTCGATCAGATCTGCGTAAATGTTTTCCTGGATCAGGGCTCGGGACGGGCAGGTACAGACTTCCCCCTGGTTGAAGAACGCCAGCGCCATGCCCTCCACGCACTTACTCAGATAGTCATCTTCGTGCTGCATGATGTCGTCGAAGTAGACGTTGGGGGACTTGCCTCCCAGTTCCACCGTGCTGGGGATCAGCGAGTCAGCGGCGCACTTGAGAATATGCTGGCCCACGGGCGTAGAGCCGGTGAAAGCGATCTTGGCGATGCGCTTGCTGGTGGCCAGCGCCTGGCCGGCTTCCTCCCCGATACCGTTGACAATATTGACCACGCCGGGTGGTAGCAGGTCGCCGACCAGCTCCATCAAAACCAGGATAGAGGCGGGGGTCTGTTCGGCCGGTTTAAGCACCACGCAATTGCCGGCCGCCAGTGCCGGCCCCAGTTTCCAGGCGGCCATCAATAGCGGGAAATTCCAGGGAATGATTTGCCCGACCACGCCCAGCGGTTCGTACAGGTGGTAGGCCACGGTATTTTCATCAAGCTCGGCCATGCTGCCTTCCTGGGCGCGCAGGCAGCCGGCGAAATAGCGGAAGTGGTCCACTGCCAGGGGGATGTCGGCGGCCAGGGTCTCACGCACGGCCTTGCCGTTGTCCCAGGTTTCCGCCACCGCCAGCCTTTCCAGATTCTGTTCCATGCGATCGGCAATGCGCAGCAGCACATTGGCACGCTCGGCCGCCGCGGTCTTGCCCCATGCCGGCGCAGCACGGTGGGCCGCATCCAGGGCCAGATCGATATCGGCGGCATCGGAGCGAGCAACCTGGCAGAACACCTGGCCGTTTACCGGGCTGACATTGTCCAGGTAGCGGCCACCGACCGGTTTGACCCATTCGCCGCCGATATAATTTTCATAGCGGTCCTGAAAGTGGACAACCGCATCGGGCTGTCCCGGGTTGGCGTAAATCATCATGGCTCTCCTTGTTATTGTGCGGACCCGGATCGGCCCTGGTCGAAAGGCTCCGGGCTTGTGCACCTTGAGGCTATGTGATCAGATGAAAAGGCACTTGCCTGAGCGTCCCTATCAGTTTGCTGAATGTCCAGGCGGCGCAGGGGCCGTTGTCTGGCCGGGAAAGTAGTAACAAAAACAGGCGGTTGGAGCTGTGGAGGCATCCATGTCGGAGAATGCCCTGGTCAATCGCGCGGTGTTCAGCCGGCGCCGGTCCACCCTGCAGCAACTGGTGGAAAACCGTACCCTCTATGAAAGCCATGGTGCGGATCTGTCCATTTACGATACCTTCCATCGGGCCGAGAAGGTGCGCCTGGATGCCGAGGAAATTCTTTACTGCGGCATGATCAGCGGGCGCAAGATTCTGCATGGCAAGCAGCATTTCCACTCCACCTTCGTGCCCCATGAATCCTTTCTGATGGCACCCAATGAAACGGTGGATATCGATTTCCCGGATGCCACGCCGTCCACCCCCACCAGTTGCCTGACGCTGGGTATTCGACGCCAGCGGCTGCGTGAACTTTGCGACCAGCTCAATCATCGCGCACCTCTGCCCCGCGAGCTGGGAGAATGGGCGCCGCGGCATGACCAGGTATTGCACCTCTTTCATACCGAAGCCACCCAGCAATTACTGGTACGTATCGTCGACAGTTTTCTCAGCCACGATAGCGACCGGGACCTGGTACTGAACCTGGGGGTGACGGAATTGCTGACGCGAATGCTGCGCCAGAAGGGGCGCGCCTTCCTGCTGCAATGTGCGCGCCATGATCCGACCCTGATAGGGTTGACGGAGGTGGTGCGCTACATCGATGACAATCTTGATCAGCACATCGATATCGATGTGCTGTGTCGCCTTGCCTGCATGTCACGCAGCAAGCTGTACCAGCAGTTTCGTGATGTGATGGCCGCCGGCCCCAAGGAGTACATCCAGCAGCGGCGGCTGGAGCGGGCACGAGAACTGCTTGGCCAGGGGCGAACGGTCACCGAGGCCTGTTACGAAGTGGGCTATGTGAGTGCCAGCCACTTTTCCCGCCGCTTCCATCGACAATATGGCGTGTCGCCACGCCAGTATGCCCGTAGCTGCCAGCCACATTGTCTGCCGCCCATGCCGGGTTGAATCGGCGCCAGGGCTGGTAAGGGGGCGCTGTCATTGCCGGTTTTGGGCGCTGACCATGTTCTGCGCCAGGATCTGGTAGAGCATGGCGGCCCGGATCGGCTTGCTGATGAAGTCGTTGACGCCCGCGTTGAGCGCTGCCAGGCGATCTTCCTGACCGGCATTGGCGGTCATGGCAATCACCACCACGTCCGCCAGTGCCGGTGTGTTGCGGATCTTCTGGGTGGCCTCGTAGCCGTCCATTACCGGCATCTGCATATCCATCAGTACCGCATCATAGTGCCCTTTCTCGAGCTTCTGCAGGGCGTCGCGGCCGTTACTGGCGGTGCTGACATGCACCCCCACCCGGGACAGCAGTTCGCGGGTGACCACCTGGTTGACCTCGTTATCCTCCACCAGCAGCACCCGGGTGTCAGCCAGGTTGGTTTCGGCGCGGTTTTCAGCCTGGAATTTTTCCAGAACCCGTTTGTCAGGTAGCCCCAGCCTGGCCGTGAACCAGAAGCGGCTGCCCTTGCCGGGGGTGCTTTCGGCACCTACCCTGCCATCCATGCTTTCCACCAGCTTCTTGCTAATGGCCAGCCCCAGGCCGGTGCCACCGTACCGGCGAGTGGTAGAGGTGTCGGCCTGCTGGAAGGACTCGAACAGCTGCTCCAGCGCCTTCTCTTCAATGCCGATGCCCTCATCGGTGACTTCGAAATGCAGCAGGCAGCTGCGACTGTCGGAAGAGATGCGCCGCACCGAGGCGTGGATTTCACCCCGGTCGCTGAACTTGATGGCGTTGTTGATGTAATTGATCAGCACCTGACCGAGGCGTAGCGGGTCGCCGAAGAGCATGGCCGGTACATCGTTGGAAATCTCCAGACTCAATGCCAACCCCTTGTTGGCGGCGGTATTGCCAAGCTGGTTGCGGACATTGTCGAACACCGAGGCAAGGATGAAATTCTGCCGATCCAGTTCCAGTTTTCCGGCTTCGATGCGGGAAAAATCCAGCACGTTATTGTCGATGCCGAGCAGGTGCTGGGCGGCCTGATCGATCTTGCGCAGGTATTCGTGTTGCTGATTATCGAGTGAGGTGGCCATGATCAGCTCGGTGAGGCCGATGATACTGTGCATGGGGGTGCGGATTTCGTGGCTAATATTGGAGACGAAATCACTTTTCGCCTGGCTGGCCGCTTCCGCCCGCTCCTTGGCGGCGGCCAGCTCTGTGGTGCGCTTAATGACTTCCTTTTCCAGGTTGGCATTGAGGGCCAGCAGGTCGGCCCGGTCGTTGACACGTTCGATGGCAATGGCGGCCAGGCTGGCGGCGGCGGCGATGGTTTCGATGTCGTCGTCGTCGGGCCGGTGCGCGGTGTGGTGGTAGAGGGCAAAGGTGCCGAGAATCTTGCCGCTGGCGCCACGAATCGGCTCTGACCAGCATGACCCCAGGCCTGCCTGCCGGGCCAGATCCCGATAGTCCTCCCACAGTGGATCACTGTCGATATCCTCCACGATTACCCGCTTGCCGGTGTAGGCGGCGGTGCCACAGGAGCCGGCTCTGGGGCCGATGGGGGCACCATGAATGGCGTTGTTGTAGGCGCTCGGCAGGCTGGGGGCTGCGCCCAGCAGTACATGGGTGCCGCTGTCATCCAGCAGCAGAATGCTGCACATGGTATGCGGGTGCTGGGCTTCCACGCCGAGCACGATGGTATTGAGTACCGCCGGCAGGGAGGAGCCGGTGGCGATGAGATAGAGGGCGCGGGCGCGGGCGGTTTCCCGTGCCTCGATCTGGGCGCGCTTGGTGATGTCGTTGACCACATTCAGCGAACCGGCGTGGCTGCCATCGGCCTGGGCGATGGGCGTTGCGCCGATGCTGACCCGGATCGGCCTGCCGTCCTTGCGGCGCAGTAGCAGTTCATAACG
>JAWVWY010000078.1:0-14613 GCA_033723495.1 Alcanivorax sp.
CTGACGGCCATAAACCATGTCGTAGGCCACCGCGCCGGGCTTGAGCAGGCCCTCCGCCAGCGCCGGCATCTCACCATGCAGGCCGGCGCTGATGCCGTTGATCAGCAGGTCGAACTGGCCGCGCAAGCCCTCCAGCGAGGTGCCGTAAACCGGAATGCCGCTACCCTGGAACAGCTCGGCCAGGGTTTCGGCCTTGCTGGCGGTGCGGTTGGCAATCAGCACCTGGGACGGCTGGTGGCCCAACAGCGGGCCGAGGATGCCACGCATGGCGCCACCGGCCCCCAGCAGCAACACGCGCCGGTTTTCGATCTGCCAGCCCAGGTTATGGCGCAGGTCCGCCATCAAGCCGGCGCCATCGGTGTTATCACCGAACAGCAGGCCATCCTGTTGCCACAGGGTGTTGACCGCCCCGGCCTGGCGGGCCCGCTCCGTCAACTCGCCACACAGGGAATAGGCCTCTTCCTTGAACGGCACGGTGACGTTGGCGCCGCGCCCGCCTTCGGTGAAAAAGTCCGCCACCGCACCGGGGAAACCATCCAGCGGTGGCTCGCGCTTTTCGTAACGCAGATCTTCGCCGCGCTGGGCGGCGAAGGCATGATGGATGTCCGGCGAGCGGGAGTGGCCCACCGGGTTGCCGAAAACACAGTACAGATCGGTCATAACCACTCCCGGTGAATCAGGTAATTGCGGTAAAGCTCCGCTTCCGGCGTGCCGGGCGCCGGGTGCCAGTCATAGTCCCAGCGCACCAGCGGCGGCAGCGACATGAGAATGGATTCGGTGCGTCCGCCGGATTGCAGACCGAAGATAGTGCCGCGGTCATAGACCAGGTTGAATTCCACATACCGGCCGCGGCGATAGAGCTGGAACTGGCGCTCGCGCTCGCCATAGGCCATCGCCTTACGTCGTGCCATGATCGGTCGGTAGGCAGGTAGATAGGCATCACCAATGCTGCGCATCAGCGCAAAGCTGGTATCGAAATCAAAGCGGTTGAGATCATCAAAGAACAGGCCGCCCACCCCTCGCGGCTCATCGCGATGCTTGAGATAGAAATAGTCATCGCACCAGGCCTTGAACTCCGGGTAGAGATCGTCACCGAAGGGCAGGCAGGCATCACGGGCGCTGCGATGCCAGTGCACCACGTCCTCGTCAAAGCCGTAATAGGGCGTCAGGTCGAAACCGCCACCGAACCACCATACCGGCGGTTCGCCCTCTTTTTCGGCGATAAAGAAACGCACATTGGCATGGCTGGTCGGCACATAGGGATTGCGCGGGTGTATCACCAGTGACACCCCCATGGCCTGGAAACTGCGCCCGGCCAGTTCCGGCCGTGCTGCGGTGGCGGACGGCGGCAGGGTGTCGCCGAACACATGGGAAAAATTCACCCCGCCCTTTTCAATCACCGCGCCCTCGACCAGCACCCGGCTGCGACCCCCACCACCCTGCTCTCGGGTCCAGCTGTCTTCCTCGAAACGGCCCTCGCCGTCTTCCTCGGCAAGCTGCTCGCAGATCCGGTCCTGCAGCTCCAGCAGATAGGCTTTCACCGCTTCCAGCGACACGTCCGCCACAATAATTGTCTCCGTTTGTCAGGCGCGCAGAGTCTGCCCGCTTTGCAGATCAATAATGGTAGAGGGTTTACTGGCCCGGTCACAGGCACCGCTGACGATGAAATCTACCTGATCGCCCAGCTGCCTGGCCACCTGAAACCGGTTGCGGGCCGCCGGGCGACCGCTGAGATTGGCACTGGTGGAAATGATCGGCCCACCGGCCAGCGCCGCCAGCGACCGTGCCAGCGGGTGAGCACTGACACGCACTGCCACCTTGGCATGGTCACCGCGCACCCAGGCCGGCACCCGTTCACTGGCCGGCACCAGAAAGGTCACCGGTGCCGGCCAGCTGTTATCCAGCCTAGCCAATTCGGCGTCGGTCACCTTGATATAGGGCAACAGCTGCTGCAGATCCGCGGCCAGCAGAATCAGGCCCTTGGCCTCAGGCCGCTGCTTGACCGCCAGCAACCGCCGCACGGCGGCCTCGTCCAGGGGATCACAACCCAGGCCATAAACGGCCTCGGTGGGGTAGGCCACCACACCACCGTGGCGGAGAATATGGGCGGCGCTTGCCAGATGCTGCTGCATGGGGGAATCCACCATCAATAAAGTCAGCGGCAAAGTACCGTGCCGCCGCCATGGACTCAAGCACCATCGCCGCTGCCGCCGGCGGCGCCGGGAAGGCTTAACCGATCATGGTGCTTTAGTGATCCGTTTCCTGTTAATTGGGCACCACTGCCCTACCCTGTCACAACGCCCATCGACATCACGCCAGCCACCACAAGGAAACCGCCATGCGACACCTGCTTGCTGCTCTCGCCCTCGCCGCGTCGTTGTCGGCGGTGGCGCCCCACGCCGCCGCCTCCTGCTTCTGTCGCCTGCCCGACGCGCCCCCGATCCCGGATGGCAACAGCGCCGACAACAGCGAAATGAAATACGCCAAGCATCAGATGGACGACTACCAGCAGCAAATCGACAGCTACAAGCAATGCCTCAATCAATGTGTCGCAGAGGCAGACCAGGCCGCGGGCAAGGTGATTGATAAGTGGAACCAGGCCGTCCAGAACTACAATGGCAAACAGGCCAGTCCCTAGCCTTGCCGGTGTACCCAGCCGGCTAACCGGGCCCGGCGCCATGGCGTTTCAGATAGCCACCGGCCACCCGTTCCACCCAGCCGTCCAGCTCCAGCTCGGCCAACCGATTGGCCAGTTCACTGATGCTCAGCCCGGAGCGCTCCTGCAAGGCATCCATGGCGTTAAGGCCACTGGTGAAATGCGCCATAATTTCCGGCTCCGCCTGTGCTGCAGACATCCCCGCGTCCTCTATGCTTTGCCTGAAATCGCCAAAGGCCTGAAAGATATCCTCCACCGATTCCAGCCAGCAGGCCCCGTCTCGCAATAGCTGATGACAGCCCTTGCTGAGCGGGTTATGGATGGCACCAGGAATCGCGAATACTTCCCGCCCCTGAGCCAGGGCGGTACGGGCGGTAATCAGCGACCCGCTCTTGATGGCCGCTTCCACCACCATGGTGGCCAGACTCAGACCACTGATAATGCGGTTGCGTTGCGGAAAGTGCTGCCGACGGGGCTCGCTGCCAGGGGCGAATTCGCTCACCAGCAAGCCGCCGTCCTCGACAATCCGGGTCGCCAGCCGCTGGTGACGGGCCGGGTAAATGCGCTCCGGCCCACAGCCCAGCACCGCCACCGTCTGCCCGCCATCCAGGGCGCCGCGATGGGCGGCCGCATCCACGCCCAGTGCCAGGCCACTGACGATCACAAAGCCGGCGCGGGCCAGCGACCGGGCAAAACGGTGGCTGTTATCCAGGCCATCCGCCGAGGCATTGCGGGCCCCGACCATGGCCAGTGCCGGCCGGCTCAGCAGGCCGGTATCACCGCGCACCGCCAGCACGCCGGGGGCATCGGCAAGGCCGGCCAGCATGGCCGGGTACGCCGAATCGCCCAGCGCCAGCCACTGCCAGCCGGCATCACGCAGGGCACAGTAGTGCCGGTATAGGTCGTCGGTGTTATCCAGCCGGCGGGCGCGGCCGCGCAAGCCCGCGGGCAGCGCCGAGGCCAGAGTATCGAAATCGGCCGAGCGGCCATGTTGCTGCAGAGCGCGGCCCAGGGCCGCCGAGGCAGGACAAAAAAGCGCCTGCATCAGCAGGCGCCGGAACTGTCCGTCCATCGCTCACCTCCCTGTGGGCGTTGACGGTGTGCAGAAAGGCCCTTAGTAACTGCCGGCCGGGCTTTCCGCCATGTCATTCATGTGAATCGGTTTCTTCGAGGTCATCACCAGCGCGTAGCTGACCTTGTCGAAGACCCGGAACAGCACCAGAGTGGCGATTTTCTCACGGGGCAGCTGCACCATGTCACCGCGCTGACGGTCACGGACCACCTCACCCCTGGCATAGACATCCAGCACATTGCCTTCTTTCAGGTCATCGCGCTTGCCCTTGTTGATCACCAGCACGTCGTTGCGCGCCACGCTGTTGATACGATCAAAGAAGCGAATCACCTTGGCTTCCACCTTGTGCGCAGGTGCCGAGGGGTACAGCACCGAATGCACCGCGTGGTCGCGGGCCGAGAACAGGCGATCGTCGATGCGCAGGTCTTCGGTGGAATGGTTCACCCGCAGGGTCACCATGTCATCCTTGTGGTTGGACACCGACGCCATGCCGATCTGGCGCGCTTCGTAGCCGAGAATTTCCTGGGTGTCCGGGTCCACATACTCTTCGCCCACCCGATAAATACCGTAATTGGTTTCCAGCGGCTTCCACAGATGGATAGTGTCACGGGCATAGACCTTGTCACCCTCGCCGAAAATCACCCGGCGATCTTCGCCGCCGACCAGATACGGCGCCTGCTGAATATCCTTGCGACTCACCACCAGGCCTTCCTTCAAATAGGACTGGATGGCACTCATGGGGATGGCGGGAATAGCGGTATCGTTGGCGACCTCACGGACCTTCGGCGTCAGCTTGACCACGCCATTGGCCATCTTGGTCTCGGTCACGCCACGTTTGACGGTCAGGCGGGGCTTGCCGTCCACATAGGTAAGGTGGATCTCGTCACCGGGGTAGATCAGGTGCGGATTACTGATTTCCTGGTTATTCTGCCAGATCTCCGGCCACTGCCAGGGGTGCTCCAGGAAACGCGCACTGATATCCCAGAGCGTGTCGCCATTTTTCACGTAATAGGTGCTGGGGTGCCCGTCTTTGAGCACTACCTCAGCGGACGCCAGACCGGAGACCGCCAGCATCAGGCCGAAGGTCAGGGCGCGCTGGACCGATTTCATCATCACCGGATTCCTTTTATCATTATTGGACTCATCCCCAAGACCGCCCGCGTAGCCCCGTTTCGGACGCGGTTTCTCTTGGATATTAGCAATGCGATCATATATTTAGCAACCGAATTTCGAGTGCTACCGCAACTTCTGGAAAGGTAAATGGCAAAACTGGAAATCCTGGAATTCCCTGATCCCCGTCTTCGCACCGTAGCAAAGCCGGTGGAAAACGTGGATGACGAGCTTCGCAAACTGATCGACGACATGTTCGAAACCATGTACGACGCGCCCGGAATCGGCCTCGCCGCCACCCAGGTCAATGTCCATATCCGGCTGATCGTCATGGACCTGTCGGAAGACAAGAGCGAGCCGCGTGTCTTCATCAACCCGGAGATCACCCCGCTCACCGACGACACCGCCCCCTACGAGGAGGGCTGCCTGTCGGTGCCCGGCTTCTACGAAAAGGTGCAGCGCCCGGCGCGGGTGCGCATCAAGGCGCTGGATCGGGATGGCAATGTCTTCGAGGAAGAAGCCGACGAACTGCTGGCCACCTGTATCCAGCACGAGATCGACCACCTGGAAGGCAAGCTGTTCGTGGACTATGTGTCGCGCCTCAAGCGCGACCGTATCCGCAAGAAACTGGAAAAGATTCACCGCCAGCGCGCCTGAGCGCCCTGACACGCCGCAGCAACGCCCGCTGCCCCGACGGAAATGCGACGCATGACGCCACTTTCCATTCGGGCGGGCGCCTGCGGTTAATATGCCAACACCCTGAGGTTCCCTTTGACACCACTGCGCATCGCCTTTGCCGGCACCCCCGACTACGCCGCCACCAGCCTGCAGGCCCTGCTTGCTACCCCGCATCAGGTGGTGGCCGTGCTAACTCAGCCGGACCGGGCCGCCGGCCGTGGCAAGAAACTGCACAAGAGCCCGGTGAAGGCGCTGGCCGAACAGCACCAGATCCCGGTACTGCAACCGGCCACCCTGAAAGACGAGACCATCCAGCAACAGCTTCGCGACCTGGAGCTGGACGTCATGGTGGTGGTGGCCTATGGCCTGCTGATTCCCCAGGTGGTACTGGATACGCCACGCCTGGGATGCATTAACGTGCATGGCTCACTGCTGCCGCGCTGGCGCGGCGCCGCGCCGATCCAGCGCGCCATTACCGTGGGCGACAGCGAAACCGGCAACACCATCATGCAGGTGGAAGCGGGGCTGGATAGCGGCCCCATGCTGCTCAGCGAAGCGCTGCCGATCGGCGACACGGAAACCGGCGGCGAGCTGCATGACCGGCTCGCCGAACAGGGCGCGCGGCTGCTGGTCACCGTGCTGGAAGACCTGGAACATTACCTGGCCCGTGCCGAGGTGCAGCCGGAAGATGGCGTTACCTATGCCCACAAGCTGACCAAGCAGGAAGCCCGGCTGGATTTTCGCCTGCCCACCCGCGCCCTCTATAACCGGGTGCGCGCCTTCAACCCCTTCCCGGTGGCCTGGCTGCCGCTTAACGGCCAGCCCATGCGCATCTGGCAGGCCAGCGAAGGCATCGGCGATGACGACCCTGGGCGCATTCTGGCCATCGACGAGCAGGGCATTCACGTCGCCACCGGCGACGGCGCACTGATCCTGCAAACCCTGCAGTTGCCGGGCAAGCGCGCCATGAGTGCCGCCGAGGTGCTGCGCGGCCATGCCGATCTGTTCAACGTGGGAGACATGCTTGAAGCCCACCCCTAGCAATCCGCGGCTGGCCGCTGTGCGCGCCCTCGACCGGGTACTGCCCGGCCAGGGCGACGGCGAGAGCCTGCGCGAAGTGTTGCGTGATTTTCCCCTGCAAGGCGCCGACCGTGGCCTGATGCGGGATCTGTGCTTCGGCGTCTGCCGTTATCTGCGCCCGCTCAATCACTGGCTCAACCAGCAACTGGCCAAACCCCTCAAGCCCAGCGCCCAGCCGGTGCGGCTGGCGCTGCTGGCCGGCCTTTACGAATTATGGTTCAGCGAGCGCCCGGCCCATGCGGTGGTCAATGCCTACCCGGAGCTGTGCCGCAAGCTCAAGGCCCCCTGGGCCAGCGGCCTGACCAATGCGCTGCTGCGCAAGGCCAGCCAGCTGGACGCCGCCTCCGCCCTGGCCGACCTGCCCGACGCCGTGCGCTTCAGCCTGCCCGGCTGGCTCTGGAAACAATGGCAGCAGGACTGGCCCCGGCAGGCGCAAGCCCTGGCTGCGGCCAGCCTGCAGGCGCCGCCGTTTACGCTGCGCGTCAATCGCCGCCAGCATGGCCGCAACCACTGGCTCAGCGAGCTGGACGACGCCCGCGCCGGCCAGCTCACCCCGTTCAGCCTGTATCTGCCGCCGCGGCCGGTGGAACAGCTGCCCGGCTTTGCCGACGGTGCCCTGTCGGTGCAGGACGAAGCCGCCCAGCTGCCCGCCGAGCTACTGCAGAGCCCGCCCGGCGGGCGCATTCTGGATGCCTGCGCCGCGCCCGGCGGCAAGACCGGCCAGCTGGCGGAAAAATTCCCCGGGGCCCAGCTGGTGGCACTGGAGCTGGAGCCCAAACGCCTGGCGCGGGTGGCCGACAACCTGAACCGCCTGGGCAGCCAGGCCGAGCTGATCCGCGGTGACGCCTGTCAGCCCGATGCCTGGTGGGACGGCACAGCGTTCGATGCCATTCTGCTCGATGCCCCCTGCTCCGCTACCGGCATCCTGCGCCGCCAGCCGGACATCAAGTGGCACCGCAAACGCGACGACATCGATGCACTGGCCGATTTACAAGCGCGCATGCTGGATGCACTATGGCCGCTGCTCAAACCCGGCGGCATGCTGGTCTATGCCACCTGTTCGGTGCTGCGCCGGGAAAACGACAAGCAGGTCGCGGCCTTCCTGGCGCGCCAACCCCGGGCCCGGGATGTGACGCCACGGCCGGAACAGGCCACAATAGTGGACGCCGGCTGGCAACTGTTACCGCAACACCAGGGGCCGGACGGCTTTTTTGTGGCCTGCCTGCGCAAGGAGGCATGATGTCCTGCGCCCTTTGCTTGCCACGACGCTCTTGTTTCGACGCAGCGGTTCCCTGAACGCGGAGATCCAGTTCAGCCAATGAAAATTATTATTCTCGGTGCCGGCCAGGTCGGCGGCACGCTGGCGGAAAACCTGGCCAACGAGCGCAACGACATCACGGTGATCGACACCGACGAAGATCGCCTGCGCGAACTGGGGGATCGGCTCGATATCAGCACGGTACGCGGCATGGGCTGCTACCCGGCGGTGCTGCGCGACGCCGGTGCCGAAGACGCCGACATGCTGGTGGCAGTGACCAACTCCGACGGGGTCAACATGGTCGCCTGTCAGGTGGCCTACTCGCTGTTCCGCACGCCCTCCAAGATTGCTCGTATCCGCACCGCCCATTACACCAGCCGCGCCGACAAGCTGTTCAACGAAAGCGCCCTGCCCATCGACGTGATCATCAGCCCCGAGCAGGTGGTCACCGACTATATCCGGCGCCTGATCGAGCATCCCGGCGCCTTGCAGGTGGTCAACTTTGCCGGCGGCCGGGTACAGCTGGTGGCGGTGCGCGCCTACTACGGCGGCCCGCTGGTGGGTAACGAGCTGCGCGAACTGCGCAAGCACATGCCCAATGTGGATACCCGGGTGGCGGCCATCTTCCGCCGCAACCGGCCCATCATTCCCGAAGGCAACACCGTGATCGAAGCCGATGACGAAGTCTTCTTCATCGCCGCCAAAAACGATATTCGCGCGGTAATGAGCGAGCTGCGCCGGCTGGAGCATAACTACAAGCGCATCCTGGTGGCCGGCGGCGGCAACATCGGCTACCGGCTGGCCAAGACCATCCAGCACCGCTACAACGTCAAGGTCATCGAACGCAGCCCCGGCCGCGCCGAATGGCTGGCGGAAAAACTGCACCAGACCGTGGTGCTGCAGGGCATGGCCACCGATCGCGACGAGCTGCTCAAGGCCAACATCGAAAACACCGATGTGTTCTGCGCCCTGACCAACGACGACGAAGCCAACATCATGGCCTCGCTGCTGGCCAAACGCCTGGGCGCCCGCAAGGTGATGACGCTGATTTCCAACCCGGCCTACGTGGATCTGGTCCAGGGTCACGATATCGACATCGCCATCTCGCCCCAGCAATCCACCATCGGCAGCCTGCTCAGCCATGTGCGCCGCGGCGATGTGGTCAACGTCTACTCCCTGCGCCGGGGCGCGGCGGAGGCCATTGAGGCCATCGCCCATGGCGATGCCAAGTCCTCCAAGGTGGTGGGCCGCGCCATCGAGGATATTGATCTGCCGGAAGGCACCACCATTGGCGCCATTGTACGCGGCGAGAAGGTACTGATTGCCCATGACGATGTGGTGATCGAGCCGGATGATCACGTCATCCTGTTCCTGATCGACAAACGCCGCACCCGGGACGTGGAGAAACTGTTCCAGGTCGGGTTTACCTTCTTCTAGGGCTTGCTATGACGATTGGGGTTATCGCTTTGAGGGCAGTTGCCGCACAGACATCGGGCAGTCAACGTCTGCCAGCGAGTCGCCCCTGTTCGCCGCGGAAGGGCTGTTACGCATGCATTATGGCCTGATCTCTAAAATTCTCGGCCTGTTGCTGGTGATCTTCAGCTTTGCGCTGATGCCGCCAGTGCTGATTTCCTATCTCTATCAGGAAGGCAGCGAAACCCCCTTCCTGATTTCCTTCGTAATTACCCTGCTGCTGGGGCTGACCCTGTGGCTGCCGTTCTTCCGCCACAAGGCGGAGCTGCATCCACGTGATGGCTTCCTGGTGGTAACCCTGTACTGGACCGTGCTGGGCATCATCGGCGGCCTGCCCTTCCTGCTGTCGCCGGACCTCAATGTGGGCATCACCGATGCGGTGTTTGAATCCATCTCCGGCTTTACCACCACCGGCGCCTCGGTACTGTCCGGGCTCGATTACCTGCCCAAGTCGCTGCTGTTCTGGCGCGCCCTGACCAACTGGCTGGGCGGCATGGGCGTGATCGTGCTGGCCCTGGCGGTGCTGCCCATGCTGGGCATCGGCGGCATGCAGCTGTACAAGGCGGAAATTCCCGGCCCCAGCAAGGACACCAAGCTCACCCCGCGTATTGCCGAAACCGCCAAGGCGCTGTGGTACATCTATGTGGCCCTCACCGTGGCCTGCGCCACCGCCTTCCACTGGGCCGGCATGAGCTGGTTCGACGCCGTCTGCCACAGCTTCTCGGCGCTGGCCACCGGCGGCTTTTCCACCCACGACGCCAGCATCGGCTACTTCCACAGCGGCGCCATCAACATCATTGCCGCCATCTTTATCTGGCTCGGTGCCACCAACTTCTCGCTGTTCTTCGTGGCCTGGAAGGACCGCTCCCTGCGCGCCCTGTGGCTGGACCCGGAACTACGCTTTTTCCTGGGCCTGCAGGTGGTCTACTCGGCCATCGTGTTCACCAGCCTGCAAGCCCACAATGTCTTTGCCACCCGCTGGGAAGACCTGCACCACACCCTGCTACAGGTGGCGTCGCTGTCCACCGGCACCGGCTTTGTCAGCACCTCGATCAGCGACTGGCCCAACTTCGTGCCCTTCATGCTGATCCTGTCCAGCTTCATCGGTGGCTGCGCCGGCTCCACCGCCGGCGGCATCAAGGTGGTACGCGCCGCCCTGATCTTCCAGCACAGCCACCGGGAACTGCGCCGGCTGATCTTCCCCAACGGCCTGTTCGTGCTGCGCTTTGGCCGGCGCAAGGTGGATGACCGGGTACTGCAGGCGGTGTGGGGCTTTGTCGGCGTCTATATCGGCATCTCGCTGCTGTCCATCATCGCCGTCAACGCCACCGGCGTGGACTTCGTCACCTCGGTATCCGCGGTGGCCGCCACCATCAACAACCTGGGCGCCGGCCTGGGCGGTGTCAGCAGCAGCTTCGGCGGCCTGCCGGAAGTGGCCAAATGGATCCTGTGCCTGGACATGCTGCTCGGCCGCCTGGAAGTGTTTACCATCCTGGTGTTGTTCACGCCGTTGTTCTGGCGCCAATAAGCCCCCGAAAAGCCGGCCGAATTGGCCCACGCGGAAAGTCGCACCATGGTACGGTTTTTCTTTTTTCGGGGGACCACCATGACTGACAGCCTGCACGCCTTCCGCGATGATATTCTGGCCGACCACGACGCCACCGCCCTGGCGGCCCTGATTGCCCGTGGTGACATTCACCCACGTGAGGCCCTGGCCGCCGCCCTGGCACGGCTGGATCAGGTCGAACCCCGGCTCAATGCACTGGCGCTGGACAACCGCGAAAACGCCCTGAAAGAAGCGGAGAAGAACACCTTTAGTGGTTTTTTTGCCGGTGTTCCCAGCCTGATCAAGGACAATACCGACACCGCAGGCCACCCCACCGGCCATGGCGCCGCCGCCGTGCACCCGCGCCCGGCTCGCCGTACCAGCGCCTTTGCTCGCCAATATCTGGCCCAGGGCTTCAACCTGCTGGGCAAGTCACGCATGCCGGAATTCGGCTTCAACGGCAGTACCGAATTTGATGGCGCCGATCCCACCCGCAACCCCTGGCACACGGCCTACTCCAGCGGCGGCTCCTCCGGGGGGACCGCCGCCCTGGTCGCTGCCGGCGTGGTGCCGCTGGCCCACGGCAACGATGGCGGTGGTTCCATCCGCATCCCCGCCGCCGCCTGCGGCCTGGTCGGCCTCAAGCCCAGCCGCGGCCGGCTGGTGGACGGCGAAGCCGCCCGCGCTCTGCCGATCAACATCGTCAGTGAGGGCGTACTGACCCGCAGCGTCCGTGATACCGCCAATTTTTTCCATGCCGCCGAGCAGCATTACCGCAACCGCAAACTGCCCACCGTCGGCCGGGTGCAAGGCCCCGGCCAGGCGCGGTTGCGCATCGGCATCATGCCCGATTCCATCACCGGTACCCGCAGCTGCCCGCAGACCCGCGCCGCGGTCGCCGACACCGCCACCTTGCTGGAAAGCCTGGGACACCGGGTGGCAGAGGCACAGATTCCCCTGCCGCAACGCTTTGTCGATGACTTCCTGCTCTACTGGGCGTTCCTGTCCTTCATGGTCAGCCGCTTCGGTCGCCACATGCTCAGCCCGGACTTCAACGCCGCCGAACTGGACAACCTCAGCCAGGGGCTGGCCCGTTACTTCCGCGCCCACCTGAAAAGCACACCCGCCATGCTCTGGCAGCTACGGCGCACCCAGCGCACCTATGCGCAAGCCTTCCGGCATTACGATGCCATCCTGTCGCCGGTGGTGGCCCACACCACCCCGGAGCTGGGCTACCTGAGCCCGGCCCAGCCGTTCGAGACCCTGATGGAACGGCTGGTGGCCTACACCAGCTTCACCCCCGCCAACAACGCCGCCGGCAGCCCGGCCATCTCCCTGCCCCTGGCGCAAACCGATACCGGCCTGCCCATCGGCATCATGCTGTCCGGCCGCCATGGCGGCGAACGGCAACTACTGGAGCTGGCGTTCGAACTGGAAGCCGCCCGACCGTTCCGCCGGCTCGGACACACACAAACGGGGCAAGCTCAGTTCTGACAGGGAAAATGCAGCTCACCCAGCATGGGCGTCAGCAGCGGCTCGGCACCGGCCGCGCGGATTTCGTCGAGGAACCCGGGCAGGTCGACACCGGGAATCTGGTCCGGCTCGGCATGTAGCGGGGTCAGCATGGTGTCCCAGTGGCAAGGCACCACCCAGCGCGGGCGCAGCTGCTCCACCGCATCACGCACATAGTTGGGCCGCGCCTTGCGGCCAATGGCGCACAGGCACAGCACATCGCAACGATGGCCCGCCAACTGCTCGTTGATGAAATCCGCACTGTCGATATGGGCCACCGTCAGCCCGCCGGTGCGCACAAGCCAGTTCAACACCAGGCCATGACGCAAATGACGCATGCGCGGCGGCCACGGCGGTGGCGCGGTAATGTCACCGGCAAAGGGAATGCGCCCCAGCAACCGGCCATGACGGGACGGCAAGCCATGCACACACCAGTGGCCACAGGCGATATCTTCATTGCCGGCGGTTTCCACCAGCTGCCGATCGGGCAGGCCCGCCGCATGGCCCACCATCATGGTGGAGCGGGAGCCAATCAGGCGAGCACCGGTCTGCAAACACAGGTCCGGCGCATCGAGAATATGGTCATGGTGAGCATGGCCAATCAAGACGTCATCGGCATGGGGAATCACCCGACGAATCAATGCGGCATCCGGAACCAGTTTGCCACTGAGGCTACGCATCGCCCCGGGCCGGCTCAGATAGGGGTCGAGCACCACGGTACGCCGGGCATCGCTAAGCACAAAACCCGCCGTGCCCAGATAACGCAGCCGCACGTGGTCGGCCGCGCCGCCGGCAGCAAGTGGCCCCCGGTAGTACCAGTCGGCCGGCACCGGGCGCAGGCCAGCCATACGCTTCAGGCGGCTCATGGCGATAACAGGGTAAGCAGATAAACAGACATGGGCCGCACTTGTACCCGTTTTATTGGCGGCTGCCAAGTACGGGCATACCGGGGGGGGACCTCCCATCCCTCCTCCAGCGACTTAATGTCCGGCGTAGTGATCCGGAGCTACAAAGCATGGGGGGCGTCTGGGGGATCACAGTCGCTTGTTATGTGCGGCTAACTCCATTACCCGCAGAGGCTTTTAGTTTTCGCCATGAAAGCCAAGAGCAGATGACTCCTGCAAGAACGCTCCCTGGCAGAACAACGAAAAAGCCTAGAAGCCCCAAGCCATAATCATTGGCTAGCTCCGCACGAGTAGCCGCACCCGTTGAATACATTTCATAGTACACGGACGCCTCACTTAATAGCTGGTACGCGAGGACCGCAGCCAACACGAAAACACCGAGACTAATGAAGAATCGCTTCATCGTTTTTGCACATAACGCCTCAAACACCGGCTTGGTGAAGTTGGCGGCTTTTTTGCGCAAGCGAAAAAGGTGACAGCTTTACCAAGTCCGCGTGCTTTGACTTGTTATGCGATTTCACGGAACCACCTTGAGTTCAATTTGAGCACCATCAGGAAGCTCTTCAATTTGTTTGCCGAGATCGCCAGAGAACCTAATAATTTCTAGAAGTGGTGCCACCTTAACATTTGAGCCACCATACTCGCCGCCTAACACTCCGGGAATTACCATATGGTACTTGCACCCTGGCTCTAATTTCCCAAGCGAACCTTCTGCTTCTTGAACCATAGCTGTCATAAACCAATCTTCGAGGAACTCTTCGTTTTTAATAAGAGCGTTATACTCTTCGATTGATTCTGCAACTATCTCGCAATAAACATCTTCAGGACATAGCCGCCAAAATTTATCACTGAAATCTTTAACAATTAGATTGCCAAACTCGTTCTCTATAACGACTTCTTGAGGTTCTATACCTACCCAACCCCAAGATTCTTTGATTTCGTTAAGTATGCTCATATCTCTCATTTCCCATAACGCCATGCGAAGCGGCCGATTTGGAGGCGCTACTGCGCCGGAAAAGCGGTCAGCTTGCGCTACTGGTTAGCTTTATGTTGTTCAATTTTAATAGGTCTCACCGCTTCCATGATGTTTTCTAATTTCCGGATGTTGCTTTTTGACCTATTTTCTGGAGAGAACAAGACACAGAAGAAAATAAAATCCGTAAACTGTACAAATCCCGTGTATTCTGGCGATGGATAGGTAGTGTTCAGAATTCTGTGTCATTTCTTTAATCTACACACCAAAGAGGTGACACATGACCAAACCTACATTCGACATTGATGCTGCTCTCAAGGCCTTGAAGGAAGGCAAAGACCTGACCGGCA
>JAWVWY010000079.1:0-14490 GCA_033723495.1 Alcanivorax sp.
AGGACTTTCCGCCATCCCCTTCGACGGCATTATTTTGGCGCACTCCAACGAATCGGAATGGCAAGCCTTCAAGAACAACCGTAACAACGAGGCCTTCCTCGACCGTATCTATATCGTCAAGGTGCCCTATTGCCTGCGCGTCTCGGAAGAGGTGAAGATCTACGACAAGCTGTTACACAACAGCTCGCTGTCCGAGGCCCCCTGCGCGCCCGACACCCTGAAGATGCTGGCTCAGTACTCCGTGCTCTCGCGGATCAAGGAGCCCGAGAATTCCAACATCTTCTCGAAGATGCGCGTCTACGACGGCGAGAATCTCAAGGATACGGATCCCAAGGCGAAGAGTATCCAGGAGTACCGCGATGGCGCGGGCGTGGACGAGGGTATGAGCGGTCAGTCCACCCGCTTCGCCTTCAAGATTCTGTCCAAGGTGTTCAACTTCGATCACACCGAGATCGCCGCCAACCCGGTGCATCTTATTCATGTACTGGAGCAACGCATCGAGCAGGAACAATTCCCGCAGGAGCGCCAGGAACAGTACCGCCGTTTCATCAAGGAATTTCTGGTGCCGCGTTATGTGGAATTTATCGGCAAGGAAATTCAGACCGCCTACCTGGAATCCTACTCCGAATACGGACAGAACATCTTCGACCGCTACGTCACCTACGCGGATTTCTGGATACAGGATCAGGAGTTCCGCGACCCGGATACCGGTGAGATTTTCGACCGCCAGGCCCTCAACGAGGATCTGGAAAAAATCGAAAAACCGGCAGGCATCTCCAACCCCAAGGACTTCCGCAACGAGGTGGTCAACTTCGTGCTGCGCGCCCGTGCCAACAACCAAGGCAACAATCCCAGTTGGCTCAGCTACCAGAAACTGCGCGATGTGATCGAGAAAAAGATGTTCTCCAACACCGAGGATCTGCTGCCGGTGATTTCCTTCAACGCCAAGGGCAGCGAAGAAGATCAGCGCAAACACAACAACTTTGTGCAGCGCATGGTCAGCCGCGGCTACACCGAGAAACAGGTACGGTTGCTGTCGGAATGGTATTTGCGGGTACGCAAGGCGCAGTAAATGATCCGGTAGTCAGGAGCGCAGCATGAGCTATATCATTGACCGGCGCCTCAATGACCGGCACAAAAGCACGGTGAACCGCCAACGCTTCCTGCGTCGCTACCGGGCGCACATCCGCGAGGCGGTGAATGATGCGGTCAATCGCCGCTCCATCCAGGACATGGCCCAGGGCGAGCGCATCAGCATCCCGCGCAAGGATATCTCTGAGCCGGTCTTTCACCATGGCGCTGGCGGGCAGCGCAGCATCGTACACCCGGGCAACAAGGAATTTCATCAGGGTGATCGAATCAAGCGTCCACAGGGCGGCGGCCAGGGCGACGGTAGTGGTGACGGTCAGGCCAGCGACCAGGGCGAAGGGGAAGACAGCTTTGCCTTCGAAATCGACAAGCAGGAATTTCTCAATTTTCTGTTTGAAGATCTGGAACTGCCCAACCTGGTAAAGCGCCACCTGGAAGGCGCTCGCACCTTCCAGACCCGTCACGGCGGCATTGTTAATCAGGGCATCCCGGCGAAGATCAACATCGTGCGTTCCATGCGCCAGGCATCCATGCGCCGCCGCGCGCTCACCGCCGCCACCCGCCGACATCTGCGCGAATTACTCAAGGAGCAGGAACAGCTGCTGGCCCAGGATCAGTCACCGGATCGCCAGGCCAGGCTGGCCGAAATTGAGGACAAGATTGCCCGCCTGCGCCGCCGTCTGGATCGCATTCCCTACCTGGATGATGTGGATTTGCGCTTCAACCATCACGTCAAGGTGCCGGTGCCGGTGAGCCGCGCTGTAATGTTCTGCATCATGGATGTGTCCGGCTCCATGAATCAGGACATGAAAGACCTGGCGAAACGTTTTTTCCTGCTGCTCTACCTGTTTCTGCAGCAGAACTACGAGAAAATCGAAGTGGTGTTTATTCGTCATCACACCAGCGCCAAGGAAGTAAATGAAGAAGAGTTTTTCTACTCGCGGGAAACCGGCGGCACCATCGTTTCCAGCGCCCTGAAACTGACCCGCGACATTATCCAGGAACGCTACCCGGTGGATCAGTGGAACATCTACGCGGCCCAGGCCTCTGACGGCGACAACTGGAATGATGATTCCCCCGCCTGTGCCAGGCTTATCGAAAAGGAACTGCTACCCAAGCTGCAACACTTCTCCTACGTGGAAGTGATGCCCCGCGCTCACCAGGCATTGTGGGAACACTATCAGCAGATCATGAAGGGGCATCCACAGGCCTTTTCCATGGCCCAGGTGGATGAGCCGGGGGAAATCTATCCGGTGTTTCGGCAGTTGTTCCACAAACGTATGGAGGATGCCTGATGGTTCTTTCCACCGGCTCCGACTGGGATTTCGAACTGCTGGCCCGCTATGACGAGGCCATCGGCAAGATCGCCCACGGCAAATACGGTCTGGACACCTACCCCAACCAGATTGAAGTCATTTCCTCGGAACAGATGATGGATGCCTATGCGTCGGTGGGCATGCCGCTGGGCTATCACCACTGGTCATTCGGCAAGCAGTTTGTGGAGGTGGAAAGCCGCTATCGACGCGGACAGATGGGCCTGGCCTATGAAATTGTCATCAACTCCAACCCCTGCATTGCCTATCTGATGGAAGAAAACACCATCACCCTGCAGGCGCTGGTGATTGCCCATGCCTGTTATGGCCACAATTCCTTCTTCAAGGGCAACTATCTGTTCAAGACCTGGACCGATGCCTCCGCCATCATCGATTACCTGGTGTTCGCCCGTAACTACATTGCCGAATGTGAACAGCGCCATGGCGTCAGTGCCGTGGAAGACATGCTCGATTCCTGCCATGCGCTGATGAATTACGGCGTCGATCGCTACAAGCGCCCGTCCCCCATTTCCATTGTCGAGGAACGGCGCCGCCAGCATCAGCGTGAGGAGGCACTGCAGAAACAGGTGTCCGAATTGTGGAAGACTTTCCCGCAGATGCAGCCGGCCATACAACGCCGAGAGGAACCGCAGACCTGGCCGGCGGAACCGCAGGAAAACCTGCTCTATTTTCTGGAAAAGAACGCGCCCCTGCTGAAGCCCTGGCAGCGCGAGATCATCCGTATCGTGCGCAAGCTGGCCCAGTATTTCTATCCCCAGCGCCAGACCAAGGTCATGAACGAAGGCTGGGCCAGTTTCTGGCACTACACCCTTCTCAATGACCTCTACGACAGCGGCCAGGTCACCGACGGTTTCATGATGGAATTCCTGCAGAACCATAGCCAGGTGATCTACCAGCCCTCCTTTGATTCGCCCTACTATTCCGGTATCAATCCCTATGCGCTGGGCTTCAACATGTTCCAGGATATCCGCCGCATCTGTGAGGCGCCGGATGAGGAGGACCGGGAGTGGTTTCCGGAAATGGCCGGCAAAGACTGGCTCGATACCCTGAAATTCGCCATGGAAAGCTTCAAGGACGAAAGCTTCGTGCAACAGTTCCTGTCCCCCAAACTGATCCGTCAGTTCAAACTGTTCCAGATCAGTGACGATGACAGAAACGACTACGTGGAAATCGGCGCCATCCATGATGACAGCGGCTACCGCAAGGTCCGTGACGCCCTCTCGGAACAGTACAACCTGAGCCTGCAGGAACCCAACATCCAGGTGGTCAACGCCGCCATCCATGGCGACCGCTCACTGACCTTGCACCATTACCGCAGCAACAAGCGGCCGCTGGATGACAACACCGCGCGGGAAGTGCTGCGCCATCTGCACCGGCTGTGGGGGTTTGATGTACACCTGCACAGCCTGGAAAATGACGAGGTAATCAGTCGCCTCCATGTCAGCCAGACGCAGACCTGAGCGGCACCGCCGGGTCTGTCTGCCGCTGCGCCAACAACCGGCGCACGCGCCGGTCACCAAACAGAAACAGCCCCAGCGCCAGCACGATCAGCGCCGCACCGGCCAGAACCGTGGCCCCCAGCCGCTCACCATTGAGCAGACTGCCCAGCGACAGTGCCAGCACCGGCGTCATCAGCGTGACCAGTGCCACGGTGGCCGCCGGCAAGCGCGCCAGAATCTGGAAATAGCAGTAAAACCCGAGCAGCGAGCCAAACAGGGCCAGGTAGACAATTGCCGCCAGGCCGCGCATGTCTCCACTGAAATGCAGCCCCTGACCGCTGACCACCATAGCCAGCCCGTAACAGGGCAACGACAGCAGCAGGCCACCCACTGTCTGCTGCATGGGCTGCAGCCCGGCCGCCACCCGCTGTACCGCGATACCGCTGGCCGCAAACAGGCTCACCGCCGCCAGCACCCATAACAGCCCAATGCCACGCGCGCCCGGATCACCGGCGTCCACCAGATGAACCAGGCTGTCATCAAACACCAGCGCCAAACCCGCCAGCCCCAGCAGGCAGGCGCCCCAGTGCCAGCCATTCAGGCGCGTAGTGCCAGGCAGCACTTGTATCATCAAGCCGGACAGTAACGGGGCCAGCCCGAAAATCACCGAGATCAGCCCGGATGGCAGATAGGCCGCGCCCATGTAGCTGCAGCCCATGGCGCCAAAGATACCCGGCAGAGCCGCCAGGTAACTGAGCCGGGCTCGGCCATGCAACGGCAGCGACTGCTTGCGCACTGCCAGCCATACCAATCCCAGCACCGCCGCGATAGCCATGCGCAGGCCGGCGGCGGCCATCGGCGCCAGCGCCTCACCACTCCATTTGATACCCAGGGGGGTCGTCGCCCATACCGCGATAACCACAAGATAGGCAGCCAGGGTTGGCATGTCATTCTCCTTTGCGTTGCAAACGACCCACCGCCCTGACACAAAAAAGGCCGCAGGTCAGGGACACTGCGGCCTTTTTCGGATTCAACAACTGTTAACCGGAAAGCCGCCATCCCTGCGCACGCCATTGGCGCACACAGTGCAGGACGACTCGCATGACTGGTTGCTGTTGAATATCCATGCGACCATTCTGCGTAATCATGCAGGGACAGACAAGATGAAAATTTATCTGGTGGGCGGCGCCGTCCGTGACAGCCTGTTGGGATTGCCCGTCACCGAACAGGACTGGGTGGTGGTCGGCGCCACCCCACAGCAGATGCTGATCCACGGCTTCCGCGCCGTAGGCAAGGATTTTCCGGTCTTCCTGCACCCCGACAGCCAGGAGGAATATGCCCTGGCCCGTACCGAACGCAAGTCCGGACACGGCTATGGCGGCTTCACCTTTCATGCCGAACCGGACGTGACGCTGGAAGAGGATCTGGTGCGCCGCGACCTGACCATCAATGCCATGGCCCGCGATGATAACGGTCGGGTGATTGACCCGTTCGGCGGCAAGGCCGACCTCAAGGCTCGCCTGCTGCGCCATGTGTCGCCGGCCTTTGCCGAAGACCCGTTGCGGGTGCTGCGGGTGGCGCGCTTCGCGGCCCGTTACCACTGGCTCGGTTTCCGGGTCGCCGATGACACCCTGGCGCTGATGCGTCACCTGGCGGACAGTGGCGAGCTGGACTACCTGGTGCCGGAACGGGTCTGGAAGGAAACCCACCGGGCACTGATGGAACCGGCGCCGCAGGTCTACTTTCAGGTGCTGCATCAATGCGGCGCTCTAACGCAACTGTTTCCGGAACTGGCCGCCCTGGACGGCGTGCCGCAACCCCCCGCCCATCACCCGGAAATCGATACCCTGGACCACCAGTGGCTATGTTTGGCCCAGGCCGCCCGCATGGACTTGCCGTTGACGGCCCGTTACGCCCTGCTCTGCCACGATCTGGGCAAGGGGCTGACGCCCAGGGAGCAATGGCCGCAACATATCGCCCACGAGATCCGCAGCGCGCAGCTGGCCAGACAGGTCTCCAAACGCCTGCGGGTGGACCGGGACAGCGCCGATCTGGCCGCCCTGGTGGCGGAATTTCATACCCATGGTCACCAGGCCCTGGAATTGAAACCGGCGACCCTGTGGAAGCTGCTGAAAACCCTGGATGTGCTACGCCGCCCCCAGCGCCTGGTGGACTTTCTGGGCGCCTGCGAGGCCGATGCCCGTGGCCGCCGCGGTTTCGAAGACAGACCATACCCGCAAGCCGACTATCTGCGCGGCGCGGCCACCGCTATCAAGCAGGTGGATGTGGCTACCCTGCGCCAGCAGGGACTGGACGGGGCGGAACTGGGCCAGGCCCTGGATCGGCTGCGACTACAGACACTCAAGGAGTACCAACGCCAATGGCAAACCCAGCACCCGCAGCATCCCCCGTCGCCCTGATTACCGGCAGTGCCCGCCGCATTGGCGCCACTATTGCCCGCACCTTGCATGACCATGGCATGCGGGTGCTGATCCATTACCACCACAGCGATGCCGAAGCCGAAGCCCTGGCCGCACAACTGAATGCCATCCGTGCTGACAGTGCCCGCTTGCTGCGGGCCGACCTGGACGACCCGGAGGCGGTACGTACCCTGGCCCGACAAGCTATGGACAGCTACGGGCAGATAGACTTGCTGGTCAATAATGCTTCACGGTTTTACCCCACCCCGGTCGGACAGGCCGAGGATGCGGACTGGGAGCGCCTGGTGCACAGCAATATGCGCGCCCCCTTTATTCTCAGTCAGGCACTGACCCCGGCCCTTCGCGAGCAGCAGGGAGCCATCATCAATATTGTTGATGTCTACGCGGAGAAGCCGCTGCGCGAACACACCCTGTACTGCATGGCCAAGGCCGGGCTGGCCATGATGACCCGCAGCCTGGCCCGGGAGCTGGGCCCGTCGATCCGCGTGAATGGCGTATCCCCCGGTCCCATCCTGTGGCCGGAAAGCGGCCAACTCAATCAACAGGCCATCACCGAATCCACCGCGCTCAAGCGGTGCGGCGACCCGCAGGACATCGCCGACGCGGTATTGTGGTTGGGGTGCCAGGCACCCTTCGTCACTGGCCAGATACTGGCCGTGGATGGCGGCCGCTCGCTGGCATTTTCAGGCAGCTGAAAAGAAACGGATTGCCCATGACGATACGATTGACACTGTTGTTACTGGTAGCCCTGCCACTGCTGGCACAGGGGCAGATCTATCGCTGGAAGGATGCCCATGGTCATTGGCAGTTCAGTGAGCAGGCCCCTGCAGACAAGCCCCATGAAACCGTGACGGTGACACCGCCGGCCAAGATTGGCCAGGGCCAGGAGGTGAAGCAGATCCAGCAACGGCTGGATCGCCTGCGGGAGAGCGAAAAATTGAAAGCCCAGCACGAAGCCCAGAAGAAACGCATGGATGCACAGCACCTGCACCAGCCGTGCGAAAAGGCCCGCAAACGGTTGCGGACTCTCAAGCGCCCCTTTGTTTATGTGGACAAGGAAGGCAACCGGCGCGGCGCCTCGGCGGATGAAGTGCGCGCCGATATCACACGCACCGAAAAATGGATCCGGGAAAATTGCGATTCCTGATTAACGCCTTGCTGGCAGCTGCCACTCTGACGTGGCCAATGGCTTTATACGCCCAGGCGTATCAATGGCGAGACCCTGGCGGCCAGCTGCATTTTTCTGATCGCCCACCCGCCCAGGGCAAGGCCACCCTGCTGCATACAACCCCGGCAACCGGTCGCTCCGATCTGGAGGTGCTTTACCGGCAACAGGACTTTCGCTTCAACCAGGCACAGAAAGCCGCACTAAAACAACGGCTGATGTGGCTACAGAACTACCTGGAAGATCGCCTGGGGCTGGACCTGCCGCAACAAAGCCGGCTGGAAATCTATCTGCTGGCAGACCAGTCGGCTTTTCGGCAGTGGATGCAGGCCCGCAGCGGCAATGACAGCCGCTATTTCGACGGCGTCTTCATCCCTGGCAGCGACGCCATCGCTGTCTGGCCATGGAGTGCGCAACCGGGCGATATTGGTCAAACCCTGCTGCATGAAGGCTGTCATCGGCTGCTGGCTCCGGTGGCAGCGGCGGCGCCACTGTGGCTACATGAAGGGCTTGCCCAGTATTTCCAGACACTGCGGCTAGCGCAGGGACAGGCCGTGGTCCGTGCCCCCGACGGGGCTCGCGAGCGCCTCAAACGCTGGATTGACGAGCATCGACTGATCAGCCTGCGCAAGTACCTGGCCCTGGACAACCGCCACTGGCAACAACTGGCTCACCGGCAGGACAATATTGCCTACACCGTCGCCTGGGCCACCACCGCATTTCTGATGTCGTCGCCGAAAGGACAAAAGACCCTGCGACGGCTATTACAGGATCTGGACAAAAGCGGCCTGCCGCCCAGCGCCGCCAGGGTCGATGCCCTGTACCCCGGCGGGCTGACACAGCTGGACTATGATTTTCTGCACTGGGCACAGGGCGAAACGCCGCCACAGACGCTGACCCTGGACAACTGACCGTTACGGCCAGCGAAAATCCACTGCCCAGAGTTTCTGGGCGCCAAACTCGGCCCGTTCCAGCAGGGCGCTGTATGTGTCGCCCTCTACCGGATGCGGCTGTTGCGGAGCCAGATCCGCCAGCGGACGTAACACAAAGGCATGCTTGAGAATCTCGTCGCGCGGCAGCGCCACCCCGTCAATCTCGCCACAACAGTCATCGTAAGTGAGAATATCGATATCCAGCGTACGGCTGGAAAACTTCTTCTCACCCCGAACCCGCCCATGCTGTGCTTCAATGGTTCGTAGACGCGCCGCCAGCTCACCCACGGTCAGGGATGTTTGCAGCCCCACCACCAGGTTGAAAAAGGCATCGCCGTCAAAGCCCACCGCCTCACTCTCGTATACCGGGCTCAACTGCAACTCGCCGAATATCTCGGCCAGCGCATTCAGGCCGGAGCGGATATTGTGAGCCCGGTCGATATTGGACCCCAGGCTCAGATACACCTGGTGCGCTACCTCAGTCATGGGGACGCTCTCCGCGCTCGATGATCACCCCCACATCGCGGGCGCCGCGCAGCGCGCCGGGCTTGCTCAGACGCAACTTCAACCAGGGTACGGAAAACTCGCTCAGCACCAGCGTCGCCACCGCCTCCGCCAGGGTTTCCACCAGCTGATATTCGCTGGCCTCGATAAAGGCAATTACCCGCTTGCCGATGGCCTTGTAGTCCAGCGCATCATCAATGTGATCGGACGCAGCGCCACGGTGGATATCCGCGGCCATTTCCAGATCCAGGCTGATGGTCTGACGGATTCGGCGTTCCCAGTCGAAGATGCCGATAACTGTATCCACTTTCAGATCATTGATATAAACAATATCCATACTCGCTCCGATGTTGCCCCGTTAGCGCAACAGACGCACCACACCGATACAGACATCAGGTGTTACGCTTGCAGCAAGAAATTCACGCGGCGCTGTGTAAAATAACACCGCTAGCACAAGACGGAGATTATAGCCGGTGGATGCAGGGACATTACAGGACAGCTGGTACTGGCTGTTGCCTTTGTGCGCGGCGGCCTACCTGGGCGGCTCCATATCCAGTGCCATTCTGGTATGCCGGCTGTTTGGCTACCCGGATCCGCGCACCCTGGGCTCCAACAACCCGGGGGCGACCAATGTCATGCGCATCGGCGGCAAACCCGCCGCCGCCCTGACGCTGGCCGGCGATGTGCTGAAGGGCGTCATCCCGGTGCTGGTGGCCTATTATCTTCACATGGGCCCGTTCGTGGCGGCGCTGGTCGGCGTCTGTGCCTTTTTCGGCCACCTGTTCCCGGTGTTTTTCCAGTTCCAGGGGGGCAAGGGCGTGGCCACGGCATTCGGCCTGCTGTTTGCCCTGCACTGGCCCAGCGGCCTGCTGACGGGCGCCACCTGGCTGGCGGTATTCGCCCTTAACCGGATTTCCTCGGTCGCCTCACTGAGCGCCTTCGTGGTGGCCCCGGCCTGCCTGTTTGTCTGGCTACGTCCGGCCTTCGGGCCGATGCTGGTGCTGACACTGGTGATGATCATCCGCCACCGCAGCAACCTGCAAAAGCTGCTGCGCGGTGAAGAGCTGGGCTTCAAGAAAAAAGATTGACGTTAGCGCCAGCCTGCTGGCGATAATCTTTACTGAAGCCTCGCTACAGGGATGCCAATTCATCCAGTGGCCAGCGTGGCCGCACCTGGATCGGCAAGTCCGCCCGCTCCCCCGCCTGCAGGCGCAGGGCACCGGCAAAGGCGATCATGGCACCATTATCGGTGCAGTACTGAGGCGCCGGATAAAACACCCGTACGCCACGTTTTTGCATCTGGCCCGCCAGCCGCTCCCGCAGCGCCCGATTGGCACTGACGCCACCGGCCATCACCAGCTGCGGGTGGCCGGTCTGCTCCACCGCCCGGCGACACTTGATCACCAGGGTATCCACCGCCGCATCCTCGAACGCCCGGGCAATATCGGCCTGATCCTGCTCGCTGAGCGCCTCGCGCCCGCCCAGGTCATTGATGGTATTGAGGGTAAAGGTCTTGAGGCCGGAGAAACTCATATCCAGGCCCGGCCGGTCGGTCATCGGCCGCGGGAAACGGAAACGGCCCGGGTCGCCCAGCTCCGCCAGTCGAGAAATGCGCGGCCCGCCGGGATAACCCAGCCCCATCATCTTGGCGGCCTTGTCGAAGGCCTCGCCGGCGGCGTCGTCCACCGACTCGCCGATAATGGTGTAGTCCCCCAGCCCTCGGGCATCCAGCAACAGGCTGTGACCACCACTGACCAGCAAGGCCACAAACGGGAACGTCGGCGGCTGCGCCTCCAGTAACGGCGCCAGCAGGTGCCCTTCCATATGATGCACCGGCACCGCCGGGATATCCCAGCCAAATGCCAGCGAGCGGGCCACCCCGGCCCCCACCAGCAGCGCCCCCGCCAGCCCGGGGCCGGCGGTATAGGCGACACCGTCCAGCTGCGCGGCACGGGTGCCGGCCTGCTCCATCACCTCGCGCACCAGCGGCAGCACCCGACGCACATGGTCTCGACTGGCCAGCTCCGGCACCACGCCACCGTAACGGGCATGCATGTCAATCTGACTAAACAGCGCCTGCCCCAACAGGCCTGCCTCGGTGTCATAAATGGCAACACCGGTCTCGTCACAGCTAGATTCAATTCCCAATACGCGCATGGTGCTCAACTCTTGAAATGCGGGCGTATGATAACGGCAGCCGGGTTGGTTTGCATTTATTCGCCACTCAGGTAGAATCCCCGCCTCGCTGCAATGGGACACCTGAGCCCGCAGCGACCCCACAAACTCAATATTCTAGGAAGGTGATACTTCATGCCTCAGGTGAAGGTTAAAGAAGGTGAACCGTTTGACGTGGCCCTGCGTCGCTTCAAGCGTGGCTGTGAAAAAGCCGGCATTCTCTCCGAAGTGCGTCGTCGTGAGCATTACGAGAAGCCCACTCAGGAGCGAAAGCGTAAGCGTGCCGCAGCCGTAAAGCGTCACCTGAAAAAGCTTCAGCGTGAGCAGCTGGCCCGCAAACGCCTGTACTAAGGGCAGTTTCGATGAGTGAGCTCAAGGAGCAACTCAGCGCGGCCATGAAAGACGCCATGCGTGCCAAAGACAAGGCACGTCTTGGCGTTTTTCGTATGACGCTGGCCGCCATCAAGCAAATCGAGATCGATGAGCGCATCGAGCCCGATGATGCCCGGGTGCTCGCCCTGCTCGACAAGCTCGTCAAGCAGCGCAAGGATTCCGCCAGCCAGTATCGCGATGCCGACCGCCCGGAATTGGCGGAAATCGAAGAATCGGAAGTAGCGGTGCTGCAGGAATTTCTGCCCACCCAGCTCAGCGATGCCGAGATTGATACCCTGATTGACGAGGCCATGGCCAGCACCGGCGCCACCGGCATGCAAGACATGGGCAAGGTCATGGGGGTGCTCAAGCCACAGCTACAGGGCCGTGCCGACATGGGCGCCGCCAGTGGCCGGGTCAAGAGCAAGCTGAGCGGCTGAACCGCCGCCCAGCCTCCTGAAAAAGCGCCGGTCGGCGCTTTTTTTGTTTGTGGTGCCTGCGCTACCCGGCCCTGCGCTTTTCTGTTTGAATGGACTCCCCTCTGGCAAAATCAGACCCATGGCACGCATCCCGGAAAACTTCATTCAGGACCTGCTGGCCCGCACCGACCTGGTCGAGCTGGTTGATGCCCGTGTGCCCCTGAAAAAGACCGGCCGCAACTACAGCGCCTGCTGCCCCTTCCATCAGGAAAAAACCCCGTCGTTCACCGTGGCCCCGGACAAGCAGTTCTACTACTGCTTCGGTTGTGGTGCCTCCGGCAATGCGGTGGGCTTCCTGATGGAATACGAGCACCTGAATTTTCCGGAAGCAGTCAAGCAGCTGGCCGGCCGCGCAGGCATGGAAGTGCCCGAAAGCCGCCCGGAAACCGCGGCCGACCGCCAGAAGAAAGACCGCCTGCAGGCGCTTTACGACCTGCTCAGTCGCGCCGAAAAGTTCTATGCCCGGCAATTACGCCAGGCCCCGGAACGCCAGAAAGCCGTCAGCTACCTGAAAAACCGCGGCCTGAGCGGCGAAATCGCCAAACACTTTGCCCTGGGGTTTGCGCCGCCCGGCTTCGACAATCTGATTACCGGGCTGTCATTGACCGACGCCAGCCTGGAACAGGCCCTCACCGCCGGTCTGCTGGTGCGACGCGAAGACTTGCACCAGGGAGGCCGGGGCCGCACCTACGACAAATTCCGCGACCGCATTATCTTTCCGATCCGCGATAGCCGCGGGCGCACCATCGGTTTCGGCGGCCGGGTGCTGGGCGACGGCAAACCCAAATACCTGAACAGCCCGGAAACCCCGGTCTTCCACAAGGGTCAGGAGCTCTATGGCCTGTGGGAATGGCGCCAGAGCCGCGACCGCAGCGACCGCCTTTATGTGGTGGAAGGCTATATGGATGTGATTGCCCTGGCTCAGCATGGCGTAGCCAACGTGGTCGCCACCCTGGGCACCGCCACCACCGAGGATCACGCCCGCAAGCTGTTTCGCCAGGTCAACGAAGTGATTCTCTGTTTCGACGGCGACCAGGCCGGGGTCCGCGCCGCCTGGCGCGCCCTGGAATCCCTGCTGCCGGCACTGGATGACGGCAAGCAGGTACGCTTCCTTTTTCTGCCCGATGGCGAAGACCCGGACACCCTGGTGAGAAACCAGGGGCCGGAAGCACTGCGCGCCCTCACCGACAAGGCCGACGCCCTGTCCACCTACCTGTTCCGGCACCTGGCCGAAGGGCTGGATCTGGAGACGGTCGACGGCCGTGCCCGGCTGGCACGCCTGGCCCTGCCCTACCTGGACAAGCCCGCCGGGCCGGTCTACCGCGCCCTGCTGACCGAAGAACTGAGTCGCCTGACGCGGCTGGACAAGGAGTCCCTGATCCAGCTGAAACCGGCCGCCACGCCCGCGCCGGCCAGCCACCGGGCCCCGGCAAGTACCCCGCATACCGGTTATGACGAACCGCCGGCCTGGGACGAAACGCCCCCCGGGTATGACGACATGCCGCCAGCGGAAGCCTTCGACGCCCCAGCGGTCTCGTCATCCCCCACCCGCCCCAGGAACCACAACCCGCGCGGCCCATTGACACTGTCCGAGCGCCTGATCCTGGTGCTAATGGATTATCCCGAGCTGGTCGAACAGCACCCGCTACCGGAGGGCCTGGAACAACTGGAGCTGCCCCATCTGGATCTACTCATACAGGTCGCCGGCCAGTGCCGTCAGAATCACAGCCCGGCCGCCCTGCTGGGCGCCATCATGGCCCTGGAGCAGGGAGAGATCCTGCCGCGCCTCTTGAAAGCCAGCCTCAAGCCCCCCATTGAAGCAGGCACCGCACGGCGCCTGTGGCAGGACGCCCTGTCACAGCTGGAGGTGGCCCGCCTGGAAGCCGCCATCGAGGCGCAATATGCCGCCGGCATCCCCGATGCTGGCCGCCTGCAGAGCCTGCTGCAGAGCCTGGCAGAGGCCCGCCAGCATGCCCGGGCACCACTGGACAGCTAGCGTCCCATCCCTTGCAATCACTGGCCGCCAACCCCATATATCGGTATAATACGCCGTTTTCCCACGCTACTTTCTACCTACGCACGGGCATTTCGCATGACGACTCAGAAACAGCAGCAGCAATCCCAGCTGAAGCAGTTGATCGCACTCGGCAAGGAACAGGGTTACCTGACCTATGCGGAAGTGAATGACCACCTGCCGGAGTCCATTACCGACACCGACCAGGTGGAAGACATCATCCAAATGATCAATGACATGGGCATCACCGTGGTGGAGAAAGCCACCGATGCCGATCAGATCATGATCGATGAGAGTGCCGACAGCACCGATGAAGTCGCTGCCGAAGAAGCCGCTGCCGTACTCGCTTCAGTGGAAAGCGAACCTGGCCGCACCACCGACCCCGTGCGCATGTACATGCGCGAGATGGGCACCGTCGAGCTGCTGACTCGCGAAGGCGAAATCGAAATTGCCAAGCGCATCGAAGAAGGCACTCGCGAAGTCATGCATGCGCTGGCGTTTTGGCCCGGCGCGGTAGACATGCTGATCGACGAATATGCCCGCGTA
>JAWVWY010000080.1:0-14468 GCA_033723495.1 Alcanivorax sp.
CTATGCCGAGGACCCGTTCCGCAATTTCCAGCCCAGTCCTGGCCTGCTCAGTGATGTGTATTTCCCCGCGGGGGAGGGCATACGTATCGATCACTGGGTGGAAGCCGGGCTGACCGTGACGCCCCTGTTCGACCCCATGCTGGCCAAGGTGATCATTCATGAAGCGGATCGCGACAGCGCACTGGACGCGCTCAACACCACCCTGGATGCCATCACCCTGGAGGGTATCGAAACCAACCGCGATTATGTCCGTACCATTCTGGCCGACCCGGTGTTTGCCGAAGGCCACATGACCACCCGCTATCTGAACGATTTCCGTTATGCGCCCTTTACCCTGGATGTGCTCGCCGGTGGCACCCTGACCACGGTACAGGACTACCCCGGCCGCAGCGGTTACTGGCCGGTGGGCGTGCCTCCCTCTGGTCCGTATGACAGTCTCAGCTTCCGTCTCGGTAACCGTTTGCTGGGTAACGAGGAAAACGCCGCCGGGCTGGAGTTCACCCTCAACGGCCCGACCCTGAAGTTTAACCAGGCCACCCGCATTGTCCTCACCGGTGCCGATATGCAGGCGACCCTGGATAACACGCCGCTGGCAACCTATCAGGCCATCGCAGTAACCCCAGGCCAGGTGCTGAAACTGGGCAAAGTCAGCGGCGACGGCGCCCGCGCCTATCTGGCGATAGCCGGCGGTATCCAGTGCACACCCTATCTGGACTCGCGCAGCACCTTTACCCTGGGCCAGTTCGGCGGCCATGGCGGCCGCGCCCTGCGCACCGGCGATGTGCTGCACTTTTCCGAAGATAGCGGCGTTACTGGCAATGTAACGGTGCCAGAAAGCCTCAAACCGTCCCTGGGCAAACAATGGACCCTGCGGGTGATCTACGGCCCCCATGGCGCGCCGGACTTCTTCACCGACGACGACATGGCCATGTTCTTCGCCACCGACTGGCAGGTGCATTACAACTCCAGCCGCACCGGCATCCGCCTGGTGGGCCCCAAGCCGACCTGGGCACGCAGCGACGGCGGCGAGGCCGGCATGCACCCGTCCAACATCCACGACAATGCCTATGCGGTGGGCACGGTCGATTTCACCGGCGACATGCCGGTGATCCTGGGCCCGGACGGGCCGTCTCTGGGTGGCTTCGTCTGTCCCGCTACCGTGATCATGGCCGACCGCTGGAAACTGGGCCAACTGAAGGCCGGTGATACCCTGCGCTTTCAGGCCATCAGCCTGGACAATGCGGACGCGTTGGCGGCCGAACAGGACGCCTGCCTGGCTTGCCTGAGCGAACCGATGAAGCAGGTGGAAAGCGCCCCCATCACCACCCCGATTCTCAACACCCTGTCGGAACAGGACGTGGGCGTGGAGGTTACCTACCGGGCCGCCGGCGATCGCTACCTGCTGGTGGAATATGGCCCGTTGGTGCTGGATCTGCGTCTTCGCTTCCGCGCCGATGCCTTGATGCTATGGCTGGAACAACAGCAGCTCGACGGCGTGATCGAGCTGACTCCGGGCATCCGTTCGCTGCAGATTCATTTCGACCCGATGGCACTGCCCCGTGCACAACTGCTGGCTCTCCTGGCCCGGGCCGAGCGTGAACTGGAAAAACAGGAGGATCTGGAAGTGCCCTCCCGTATCGTGCATATCCCGCTGAGCTGGGATGATGAAGCCTGTCATCAGGCCGTCGAGAAATACATGCAGTCGGTGCGCAAGGATGCCCCCTGGTGTCCGTCCAACCTGGAGTTCATTCGCCGTATCAACGGCCTGGGCAGCATCGATGATGTCAAAGACATTCTCTTTAGCGCCAGCTATGTGGTCATGGGGCTGGGGGATGTCTATCTCGGTGCGCCGGTGGCGACCCCCTACGATCCTCGCCACCGTCTGGTCACCACCAAATACAACCCGGCGCGCACCTGGACAGCGGAAAACTCCGTGGGCATCGGCGGCGCCTACCTGTGCGTGTATGGCATGGAAGGCCCCGGCGGTTATCAATTTGTCGGCCGCACCCTGCAGATGTGGAACCGCTATCGAAAAACGCAAGCCTTCGACAAACCCTGGTTACTGCGCTTCTTCGACCAGATTCGCTTTTATGAAGTCAGCCACGAAGAACTCAACCAGATCCGCCGGGACTTCCCCAAGGGGGACTACCCCATCAAGGTGGAAGAAACCACCTTCAACCTGAGCGCCTACCAACGCTTCCTGGATGACAACCAGCAGGACATCGCGCAATTCACCGAGGTCCGTAACCAGGCCTTTGAGGAAGAACTGCAACGCTGGGTGGAAAGCGGCCAGATCCACTTCCAGTCAGAGCAGGACCTGGATGCGGATAACAGTAGCGAAGACCTGGATGGCACCCCGGTGGAGTCCCCGGTGGCCGGCAATATCTGGAAACTGCAGGTGCAGGAAGGCGAGGCGGTGAACGCAGGGGATGTGGTGGCGATCCTGGAGTCCATGAAGATGGAGATCGAAATCACCGCCCCGCAAAGCGGCAAGGTGATCGCCATCAGTCGCCAGGAGGGCCAGCAGATCAATGCCGGTCAGGCCATCATGGTGCTGGCTTAACGGTGCTTGCGGTAAATCCCTGAGGCCCAGGCCAGGTTTGGCTGCTGGCTGTCCACCCAGCTCTGCAGGGGCTCGGGCATGTCCGCCGGCCAGTCGAGCCCGTATTCCGGCGGCATGAACAGTGGCGCCAGCAGGCTGTCGGCGGCCAGGTCGGCGCGGCTGAAGGTATTGCCCACCAGGTAATCGCGGCCACGGGTAGCCGCCGCCAGAGTCTGCAGGGACTGTTCCAGAATCGCGCGGCTCTCGCTGACCTGGGGCTCGTGGATTTCCATGGCCTGGCGCATCACCGCCTGCAGTTTCGGAAACGCCAGTCGGAGAAACACCGGCGCCCAGAACGGGCCGCCCTTGCTGAAAAACGGGATCACGATATCCGGGTGCTCCAGCAGGGTGTCGTAACAGAAACGCCGCACATGGGGGCCGATCTGCTCATCACAGAACACCTCCCAGCGAATCGCTTCATCTCGATCAGGCGCCACCGGCGGCGACAGTGAACGCTCGGGAAAACGCTCGTCCAGATAGCTGATGATCAGCTCCGAGCCCTGAATAACCAGCCCTTCGTGCTGCAACAGCGGCACACTGGAACGCGGCGCCATCTTGCGGACTTTTTTCAGATGCAGGCCCGGCAGGTGATTACGCAACCGGTATTTGAGCCCCTTGTAATCCAGCGCCCAACGCACCTTTTCACAGTAATGGGAGATAGGGAACTGGTGCAGAATCAGGGTCACGGCGAGTCTCCCGGTGGCATCTCACGACGCGGGCGACGGACCAGCTCGCCGCCGCACTGGGGGCAGGCAGAACCATGGATGGTGCAGCAGTCCACGCAGAAGGTGCACTCATAGGAACAAATGTAGGCATCGTCCTGCAGCGACAACGCCACCATGCAGCTCTGACACTCGGTTTTCATTTCCAGCATGCATCCCCCGCGTTAGTGGGCAGAGACTTTCTCCTTGCCGCAGCGCTGGCAGCGGTACACCGTCACCAGCCGCCCCTGCTTCACATCAAACTGCTTTTCCTTGCAGACCTGCCATTTATGGAAGCCATGCTGGCACATGCCCTTGCGTGGCGCCTTTCTGGCCGGTTTCCGGAATGGAACAACATCACCCATGGTCGTGACTACCGGTTACTGCTAGTTCTTTGAGCATAACTGATTTTATCGCCCTGATACGCCGGTACTGCAAAATCGTTACCACAGTGACATCGAATACCGCGCCACAACCCCGTATAATCCGCCGCCCCAGGATCTGACACGGCAGGCAGAATGACTGATTTTATCCCCGGCCAGCGCTGGCTTAGCGAATCCGAAACCGAACTGGGCCTTGGCATCGTCAAGGAGCTGGATTATCGGCTGGTCACGGTGGAATACCCGGCTGCGGAGGAAGAGCGCACCTATGCCAAGAGCAATGCACCGCTGTCACGGGTGACGTTCGATGCCGGCGACACCATCCGCACCGCCGATGACATGGAACTGGTGGTGACCGAGGTCAACGAGCTCAACGGCCTGAAAGTCTACATGGCCCACCCGCAGGGCAACCCGGACGATATCCAGCCGGTGCCGGAAACCAACCTGGGCCATACCCTCAGACTGACCGCCGCGCTGGATCGCCTGCTGTCCAACCAGCTGTCCTCCAATCGCTGGTTCGAATTGCGCATGGCGGCGCTTGAGGCCCACAGTGAGCAACAGCAATCCCCGATTCAGGGGCTGCGCGGGCCGCGTATCGATCTGATCGGTCATCAGCTTTACATCGCCGACCAGGTGGCCAACCGCTTTGCCCCGCGGGTACTGCTGGCCGACGAAGTGGGCCTGGGCAAGACCATCGAGGCGGGTCTGATCCTGCACCAGCAGCTGCTCACCGGCCGCGCCAGCCGGGTACTGGTGGTGGTGCCTTCACCGCTGGTGCACCAGTGGTTTGTGGAAATGGTGCGCCGTTTCAACCTGCACTTTTCCATCTTCGACCGTGAACGCCTGAACGCCCTGCAGCCCGAGGACAACATCAAGGACATGCTGGCGGACATCATCGCCGAAGAGAAAGGCGAAGCCCCGGCCGAGAAGGACAACCCCTTCCTCAGCGAACAGCTGGTTCTGTGCAGCACGGATTTTCTCAGCGAATGTGATATCGACCAGCTGGCCGCCGCCGACTGGGACCTGCTGGTGGTGGACGAAGCGCACCATCTGGCGTGGGCCCCGGACGCGCCCAGCGAGGATTACCAGCGGGTGGAAGCCATCGCCCGCCAGGCTCGCGGTTTGCTGCTGCTGACCGCCACCCCGGAACAGCTGGGCCTGGAAAGCCACTACGCCCGCCTGCGCCTGCTGGACCCGGACCGCTACCCGAGCCTGGCCGCCTTCCGTGAAGAACAGGCCCAGTACCAGCATATCGCCACCCTGGCCGGCCAGCTGCATGACCAGCCCAGCTGGGACGACAGCCTCAAGCAGGAAACCGCCGCGCTGCTGCCGGAAATGCCCATCGACGAAAGCCAGCGCGAGGCCATTCTCAAGGAACTGCTGGACCGCTCCGGCCCCGGCCGGGTGATGTTCCGCAACAGCCGTCACAACATCGCCGGCTTCCCGGCCCGCCATGTTCACGGCGTACCGCTGGCGTTGCCGGCGGACTATGACTACGGCGACGATGAAGAGCTGGACAGCCA
Source organism: Alcanivorax sp. (assembly GCA_033723495.1). Classification (GTDB taxonomy): domain Bacteria; phylum Pseudomonadota; class Gammaproteobacteria; order Pseudomonadales; family Alcanivoracaceae; genus Alcanivorax. Next base: position 5,207 of record JAWVWY010000080.1, read on the forward strand.
CCTGCACCCGGAAACGCTCTACCACGACGACCGCTGGTGCAGCCTGGACCCGCGCGTCAGCTGGCTGGAACAGTTTTTCAAGCAACACCGCCACGAGAAGGTGCTGGTGATCTGCGCCAGCCGCCATACCGCCACCGACCTGCATGCCCACTGCAACTACAAGCTGGGCATGAACGTGGCCATGTTCCATGAAGACATGGACCTGATCGAGCGGGACCGGGCCGCCGCCTTCTTCGCCGACGAGGTGGACGGCGCCCAGGCACTGATCTGTTCGGAAATCGGCTCCGAGGGCCGTAACTTCCAGTTTGCCCATCACCTGGTGCTGCTGGATCTGCCGCTCAACCCGGATCTGCTGGAGCAACGCATCGGCCGCCTGGACCGTATCGGCCAGACCGAAGACATCCAGATCCACGTGCCCCATTTCCAGCAGCATGCCCAGGGCGTGCTGTTTGCCTGGTACCACCAGGGCATGAACGCCTTTGAGCACACCAACCCCGCCGGGCATGATATCTACCTGCGCACCCGCGCAGCGCTGGAAGACGCCCTGGCTCACCCCCACGATGCCAGCAAGCTGTCCACCCTGGTGGACCAGACCCAGGCCATTACCAGTGAACTGCAGGCGCTGCTGGAAACCGGCCGGGACCGCCTGCTGGAGCTGAGCTCCTTCAGCGCCGCCCGTGCCGAGCAATTGCGTGAACAACTGGATGAGGCCGACTGGCACAGCCCGCTACCTTTCATGCAGCGCCTGTTCGACCGTTACGGCGTGGACCAGGAAGAGCACTCTGACACTGCGGTGATTCTCAAGCCCGGCCCGCACATGCGCGATGCCTTCCCGGGCCTGCCCGAGGAAGGCGTGACCATGACCGACGATCGCGCCACCGCCCTGGCCCGCGACGACATGCAGTTCCTCACCTGGGAGCACCCCATGGTCACCGGCGGCCTGGAAATGGTGCTGGGCGAAAACCGCGGTAAGGCCGCCGTCAGCCTGCTTAGAAATCCCAAGATCAAGGCTGGCACGCTGCTGATCGAGGCAATCTATACCATCGAGGCGGTAGCGCCGAAGCACCTGCAGGTGGACCGCTTCCTGCCCACCACCGTGGTACGCCACCTGCTGGATGCCAACGGCAAGGACATCAGCCGGGCCATCAGCCACGACGGCCTCTGCCAGCAATGCCACAAGATGGACAAACCGCTCAGCCGCAAGATTGTCGCCAGCCAGAAACCCTTGCTGGAAACGCTGCTCAAGGCGGACGAAGCCCGGGCCAGCAACGCCGCCCAGGCTGTCATTGAGCAGGCCAGAGACGCCATGCGTGCCGAGCAGAACCATGAGCTGGCGCGGCTGAAGGCCCTCAAGAAAAAGAACCCTGCCGTTCGTGATGAAGAAATTACCGCGCTACAGGCCCAGACCGCGGCCCTGGAAAAAGTGCTGGCAGAGGCCCGCTGCCAGCTGGACGCCGTGCGCGTGATCGTGGCGGGAGGCGAATGATGGACGAGCTGTTACCCCGTATCGAAATCGAACCGGCCACCCCGGCAACGGCCAGCGTTATCTGGTTGCATGGCCTGGGGGCCGACGGCCACGATTTCGAACCGATCGTGCCGGAATTGCAGCTGCCTGCCGACCTGGCGGTCCGCTTTATCTTCCCCCACGCCCCGCAGATACCGGTGACCGTCAACGGCGGCTATGTGATGCCCGCCTGGTACGACATCCTTGCCATCGATGTGGAGCGCAAGGTGGACGTGGGCGGCCTGGAAGCCTCCTCTCTGGCGGTGGGCAAGCTGATCGAACGGGAAATCGAACGCGGTATCCCCGCCCATCGCATTGTGCTTGCCGGTTTCTCCCAGGGCGGCGCCGTGGCCTACCACACCGCCCTGCAGTGGCCGGAACGATTGGCCGGGCTGATGGCCTTGTCCACTTATCTGGCCACCGGCGACCGGCTCCAGCCGGCTGACGCCAACCGGGAGCTGCCGATTCTGGTGTGCCACGGCAGCCAGGATCCGGTGGTACCGGAACACCTCGGCCAGCAAGCGGTGCAAGAGCTGCAGGCCCTGGGCTATAAACCGCAATATCACCACTACCCCATGGAACATGCGGTCTGTCTGGAGGAGATCCAGCAAATCAGCCAGTGGCTGCAATCGGTATTGCAGTAACCGATTTGCACTCCATCACAGTGCGCAGGGATTTCACAATTGCTGCGCAGTGTTTGCACATTGTTCGCCTAGCCTGACTCCATCAAAGGTGCATACGCATCGACACAGGAGCACAAAGATGAACAAGATTGCAGTGAAATCTCTCATTCTCGGTGGCGCTCTGCTGGCGGCGCCGGCCATAACCCTGGCGGATCCGCCGTCCTGGGCCCACAACGGTGGCCATCACTGGAAACATCAGGAATACCGCCATGACGATCGGGGCCGCGACCGTGATGATGACCGCGATAACGAGCGTCATTACCGTCACCACTGGCGTCATGGCTATCGCCACCATGACAACCGGGTCATCTATGTGCAGCCACTGGCGGCGGACTGGTACCGCCATGCCCATGTAGGACAGCGGCTGCCCTACGGTTATCGGCTTCCGTCCCATGCGCGCATTCACCATCTGCACAGCGGCATTACCGAGCTGGTGGTGGCCGACCAGATCATCCGCATTCTGGATGCTACCCAGACCATCGTGAATGTCAGTCGCTGAGCTGTTACGGGTTTTTACGCTTAAGCAATAACCTGATCACGGAAATCGGCCGGCAAGGCAGGCGAAGATGGAGGTGACAATGCGGCAAGGAATCATCATGAAAAAATGGATCATTGGAACACTCACGGCGGCGGCGCTCATTGCTACCGTACCGGCCCAGGCCAAGCCACCCTGGGCCGGCAACAACGATAAACATGCCGACTCGCGGCATGAACAACGTGAGCACAGCGAGCGCGATCAGGGTGATTACCGTGACCATGAACGGCTGCGGCAATACCGCTACAGCCGCGAGGAGCGCCATGCACTGGATCACTATGGCAACCACCGACCAGACCTGAGTTCACTGCCCCCCGGCCTGCAGAAAAAGGTGGCCCGGGGAGGTGCGCTGCCGCCGGGCTGGCAGAAAAAGGTGCAGGTGGGTCAGCGTCTGCCCGACGACATCTACCATGCCGGTTATCGCCTGCCCGCCAACGATGATATTCGTCACATCCAGGGTGTCACCGACATGGTGATCGACAACGAGGTAGTACGGGTATTGGATGCCACTCAGACGATTGTGGATGTATTTGGCCTGAACCGCTAAGCCCGCACGCAGGCCTGGCCAGAAAAAAGGCGCCTTCATGGCGCCTTTTTTCTCGGCTGTGACCTTGTCATAGCCAGTACACGCAGACAAACAGGAACAGCCAGACCACATCCACAAAATGCCAGTACCAGGCACTGGCCTCCCAGGCAAAACAGTTGTCGGCATTGAAGTGACCGCGAATTACCCGACTCAGGGTAATGATCAGGAAGATGGTGCCGATGGTGACGTGGGCACCATGGAAGCCGGTGAGCATGAAGAACAGGCTGCCATAGATCCCGGCATGCAGGGTCAGCCCCATTTCCGTGTAGGCATGGTGATATTCGATGGCCTGCAGGGTGAGGAAGGACATCCCCAGCAGCACGGTCAACAGCTGGAAAAAGATCAGCCGGCCGCGCTTACCCTCCAGCAACGCATGGTGACCGATGGTCAGGGTGATGGAACTGGTCAGCAGCACGGCGGTATTCACCGCCGGCAGTCCCCAGGCCTCCATGGCCTCGGTGGCACGGCCATCGGGGGTCAGTACCAGCGGCCACATGGACTGGAAACCCGGCCATAACAGCTCATGGGTCATGGCATTGCTGCCGGCACCACCGAGCCACGGCACGATCAGCCAGCGGGTATAGAACAGGGCACCGAAAAAGGCACCAAAGAACATCACTTCGGAAAAGATGAACCACATCATGCCCTGCCGGTACGAGCCACCCAGCACCCGGCTATGCAGGCCGCCCACCGATTCGCGGATGGTATCGCGCCACCAGAACGTCACCGTGGTCAGCAGAATGGCGAGGCCGGTCATGAACATGAACTTGCCCCAGCCACCCGGATAAACATCGGGCTTGAACGTCTGGTGAATGAACTCGGCTGCCCCGAAGGCGGTGGTAAACAGCCCCACTGAAGCCACCACCGGCCAGGGGCTGCCGTGCTCCGGAATGTAGTACTTGTCAGTAGCCATGTTCGCGTCTCCTGTAGCCGGCCATCAGGCCCTGTTTTCTACTGGTGAATCGCTTTGTCACTACCTTTACAGGTACCTGCGTGACCTGCCCCCGAAGCCGTCGGGGCGTTGCTGTTTCAGGCCATCAGCGGCTTGCCGCATTCAATGCCCTTATTTGATGACCGGTGGCGTTTCAAAGGTGTGGAATGGCGCCGGTGATGGCACCTCCCACTCCAGCCCGACCGCCGCCTCCCAGGGCCTGGCCGGGGCCTTTTCACCCTTCTTGAGGGCACAGCGCACCGCCACCGCCACAAACAGCAGTTGCGTCAGCCCGAACCAGAAACCGCCAATGGAAATCCAGAAATTGTAGTCGGCAAACTGCAGGGCGTAATCGGCATAGCGACGCGGCATGCCGGCCAGGCCAACGAAATGCATGGGGAAGAACAGCAGGTTGGCCGAAATCAGCGAATTCCAGAAATGCAGTTCGCCGAGCACCTTGCTGGGCATGACCCCGCTCCACTTGGGCAGCCAGTAATAGGCGGCGGCAAAAATGGAGAAGATGGCGCCGGTCACCAGCACATAGTGGAAATGGGCCACCACGAAATAGGTGTCATGGTACTGGAAGTCCACCGGCGTGATGGCCAGCATCAGCCCGGACAGACCACCACAGGTAAACAGCACCACAAAGGCGATAGCCCATTTCATCGGCAGTTCGAAGGTCAGCGAGCCGCGCCACAGGGTGGCCACCCAGTTGAACACCTTCACCCCGGTGGGCACCGAGATCAGCATGGTCATGTACATGAAGAACAGGGTGCCCGCCAATGGCAGCCCCACGGTGAACATATGATGCGCCCACACCACGAAACTGAGCAGCGCAATGGAGGCGGTGGCATAGACCATGGAGGCATAACCGAACAGCGGCTTGCGCGCAAAGGTGGGGATAATCGCCGAGATGATACCGAAGCTCGGCAGAATCATGATGTACACTTCCGGATGCCCGAAGAACCAGAACACATGCTGGAACAGCACCGGGTCACCGCCGCCGGCGGCATCAAAGAAACTGGTGCCGAAGTGCCGATCCATCAGCACCATGGTCACGGCCCCCGCCAGCACCGGCATGACCGCGATCAGCAGGAAGGCGGTGATCAGCCAGGTCCACACGAACAGCGGCATCTTCATCAGCGTCATGCCCGGCGCACGCAGGTTGAAGACGGTCACGATCACGTTGATGGCGCCCATGATGGACGAGATCCCCATCATGTGAACCGAAAACACGAACAGGTCGGTGGAGTCCGGTCCGTAGGTGGTGGACAGCGGTGCATAGAAGGTCCAGCCGAAATCCGGGGCCGCCGGATGCCCGGCTCCGAAGGCACTCATCAGCACCGAGCCAATCAGCAGGGTAAAGGCAAACGGCAGAATCCAGAACGACCAGTTGTTCATGCGTGGCAACGCCATATCCGGCGCGCCGATCATCAAGGGCACCATCCAGTTGGCCAGCCCCACAAAACCCGGCATGACGGCCCCAAACACCATCACCAGCCCGTGCACCGTGGTCATCTGGTTGAAGAACTCCGGGTCAACAAACTGCAGCCCCGGCTTGAGCAGCTCGGCCCGAATGACCATGGCCATGAAACCGCCGGTCATGAACATGGCAAAGCTGAACCACAGGTACATGGTCCCGATGTCCTTGTGGTTGGTACTGAACAGCCAGCGCTTCAGGCCGGAAGGAGCATGGTGATGCTCGTGGTGATCATCATGAGTTGCCGCCGCAGTGGTCATCACTCTCCCCTCCCTTACTTATTCTCGTGTTTATCAACATCAGCGGGCTGGACGAAATCACCGCTGTTGTTGCCGAACGCATTGCGTTCGTAACTGATTACCGCCGCAATATCGCGGGGGGATAACTGGGCCTTGAACGATGGCATGGCGTTGCGACCGTTGATCACCGTATCGATGTGTTCACCCAGGTGCTTGGAATTGGTCATGAACTCGCTGCCGGCGAACTTGAGACCGATGCCGCCCTCACCGTTGGCCCCGTGACAGAGCGCGCAGTTGGCCTTGTAGACTTTTTCACCGGCGGCAATGGCGGTCTTGAGATCCGGATACGGTGTCAGGTCCGGCGCCGCAGCGGCCTTGGCCTTCTGATCGGCCAGCCAGCTGTCGAACCTGTCCTCGCCAACGACCTTCACCTCGATGGGCATGAAGGCATGGCCCTTGCCACACAGCTCGGTGCACTGGCCATAGTAGGTGCCTTCCTTGCCCTTGGGCACCTTGGTCCAGGTTTCATTCACATAGCCGGGAATGGCGTCCTTCTTGCCGCCAAAATCCGGCACCCAGAAGGAATGGATCACGTCATCGGAGGTAATCAGGAAGCGCACCTTGATGCCGGACGGAATCACCAGCGGATGATCCACTTCCAGGTTGTAGTTGTGGTCCTTTTTCGGTGCTGGCTTGCCACCCCGGTCACTGGCGGTGCCGTAGGGGAACAGGCCGGCGGCAAACACCGGCGTTTCCCGCTGTTCGATCGGCGTGGCGATATTGGAATAGAAGGATACTCCGACCTGCTTGTCATTCTTGTAGGTCAGATATTCATAATTCCATTTCCAGCGTGAACCGGTCACCTTCACGGTGAGCTGAGCCCCGGAGGTGTCTTCCAGTTGAAACAGCACCCGGGTAGCGGGCCAGGCCATGGCAACCAGGATGAGGAACGGCACCACGGTCCAGGTAACTTCAAGGTAGACATTTTCGTGAAAAGTAGAGGGGTTGGGACGCCTGGAACGGCGGTGACGGATCATGGCGGTCAATATCAGGCCGAACACCAGCAGCCCGATGGCGGTGACAATCCAGAGGATGTCGGTATGCAGATCGTGCACCTCGTGACTGGACTGTGTCACACCGGGTCGCAGGTCCAGATTGGAGCGATCGGCCCAGTCACTGGCCCTCGCCATTGTCGTTATCATTAGCGAAGCCAGACCCGCTGCCAGGCGGTAAAACGGAGTGAACTGCATATGCGTTTGCTCCTTTTTTTCCGGCGCTGCCCCGATCCGAGAGTGCGCCTGTTCTTGTGCTGTCACCAGCCCCCGTCACCGGGATGAAGATAAAACGTTGGGATGCTGCCCACGCTGCCCCAAGAACCAAGACAGCCGGGATATGAAGACCTCTTTCTCCCAAGCAAAAAGCCTTCCTTCAACACCCAAGGCGCTCTCCCGGGGCCTGCGACACACCCCAGCGACAGCCAATATACTGATTGTCAGGAACCCGCCTGAGAACCAGGCCAGGCAAAATGCTGGAGACCGGCCCCCTTGCCGAATAACTCTAGACCAGCCTATTGGTTAAAGTCCAGCCAGTCACGCTTGTGCCTTGACAACGATCATAACGGTTGCGGCGCTACGGCTGTGATAGACTGGAAGCCTTACTCCCCGGTGCCCGAATCAGACCCGCCAATGAATAACAGCCGCCAGATTTACCGTGTCATTTTCCACAATAATGGCCAGGTCTATGAACTGTATGCCAGCCAGATCTACCAGAGCGATCTTTATGGATTTATTGAGGTAGAGACCTTCCTGTTCGGAGAAAAAACCCAGGTGGTTGTGGATCCGTCCGAGGAAAAACTGAAGAGCGAATTTGCTGGCGTGCAACGCGCCTTTATTCCCATGCATGCCGTGATACGCATTGACGAGGTGGAAAAAGAGGGAATCAGCAAGATCAGTGAAGCCGGCCAGTCCAATGTATCAGCCTTTCCGCTACCCCTGGGACCGGGAGGAAAAAAGTAGTGGCCGAAAACCGGCCACTGTCTTAAAGGGTCGGGCGCCAGCCTGACTGTACGCCCGGAGGGTTGCCTGGAGGAGGAACGATCTTACTAGGTTAGTCCTTTGCTGCGGCCTTTGGTTCCATGATCAATCATGAAAAAATCGATTTTCTGCCCGTCGCTCCGGTAGCCCCCCCGACCTTGCCGGAATGGTGCCCTCTACCCGGGCTATCAGCTTCACAAACACAATCACAGCCAATCGCGCAAACATATCCATCTTCATACTCCTCTCTGGATGGGTAACGTGCATCCCTGCTCCGAGCCCCTCCTATGCGGGCCCGTCCCCCGAAACACTCCGCTGGGCGGAATTAACGGATCAGAGACGATACGGGCTGGTTTTGTTCGAGGCTTTCCATAAAAATGTGAACCATGCACGCTGTTTTTACCGCCATTTAACAAACGCAGTTGTGGATGAGAGAGGCCGAAGGGGTCGGCCAGTGATGGGAAAAGGATGCACCTTCAACTTCGGCAGCCGCCGCAGACTCTGCTGAGCGTCGGCCTGCTCTATCTCTTGCTGCTGGCGATGGGCAGCATCTTCATTGCCATGCAGCCTCCCTGGCTGGGTGTGAGCCTGGGCAAGACCGCCGCTGGCCTGACGGTGACAGCGATCAGCCCCGACAGCCCGCTGGCAGGCCGACTATTGCCCGGCGAGACCCTTGTGGGGATCCATAACGGCAGGGAACGGGTACCTCTTGACCTTGCACTACTGCGCCCGGAGCCGGATAACGCCAGCGATTATGGCGCTTACCAGCTGCTGTTCCGGGAAAATGCCCGGCTCTATGCCATGCTGACCAATGGCCCCGTCACCCTGGAAACCGGTCAGCATCAGCTGCTACAGGTAACGGCCAGGTCATCCCGGCCGTTTTCCGCCCTTCCCCCGCTGTTCTGGTACCAGATGCTCTGCGCCATCGCCGTATTCGGCATGGGCATTGGTGTGGTGGCCTTTGTGCAGGAGGATATCAGCGCCCGTCTTTATACCTCGGCGGCGCTGGGACTCTCCCTGGGCATGACCACCAGCGCCATCTATACCACCCGCGAACTGGTGATGCCGCCAGACCTGTTCCAGCCACTGTCATACCTGAATGAATTCGGCGCCATGCTGTTCGCCAGCTGCGGCACCGCCATGCTGTGGTACTTCCCGCGCCCCCTGGGGCGCTTCCCCCTGGCTCGGGCGGCCCTTTGCCTGATGGTGCTGATGTTACTGCTGCACTACCTGCAGCTGATAGACAACCTGGACCTGACCGTTCGCGCGCC
>JAWVWY010000081.1:0-14322 GCA_033723495.1 Alcanivorax sp.
GTGCGGAGAGCTCCGGCTGGTGACGCTCGAAATCCTGAATCACCTCCGCCGCTCGCCGGGTATCGCTGTCCGCCACCCACACCGACGCCAGCCCGCCGGCGGGTAATTCACCAACCCCCCCTTGCAGTAAATCGCCATGCACCTGGGCCATGATGCCGGCCTGGTTGAGCAAATCCGCCACCATGTGAGCCTCCAGGCCATTGCCGGCATGAAAGACGCATTTCATGAGGAATCCTGAACGGAGGTTTTCTGCTCCACGCTGAGCAGCTGATAGTGCTTGTTATCCGGGTCTGTCGCGCCTTTGTCGCCGGCCAGCTCCTTGACCCTCAGGGTGTAGTCATAACCGGGCTGGAAATCAAAGCCGTCGATATGGCCGTAGAATACCCGCCAGTTACCATCCGCCGTGTCGCGCACCCGCAAACAGGCCATGGTACCGGCACCAATACAGGCTGAAGGGTAAGGCGCCACATAGAGCAGGGTTCCCTCCGGCTTTTTGCTGCAGGCAACCAGCAACACCATCAGCAGCCCGCAGAACCACCACAACATCCTTCTCACACCAATACTCCCTGATGCTATTGTTGTTCTTGCCCAAACCCTATCGCAAAGCGTTCCCCAGGTCTGCCCCTGCCAACCAACAACCGGTACTATTGGCACTCCCTTGCCAACAAGTCCGTCATGCTGCATATCGCCCTGTTTGAACCGGAAATTCCGCCCAATACCGGCAACATTATTCGCCTGGCTGCCAATACCGGCGCCAGCCTGCATCTGATCGAACCGCTGGGTTTTTCCCTGGATGAAAAGAAACTGCGCCGCGCCGGGCTGGATTATCGCGAGCTTGCTTCGCTGCAGACCCATAAAGACTTTGCGGGCTTTGTCAGGGCCATGGGGGAGAGACGCATTCTGGCCATGACCACCAAGGGCAGCCGCCCCCATAGCGAGATACAGTTTGGTGATGAGGATGTGTTGCTGTTTGGCCCGGAAACCCGGGGTCTGCCGGCAGCCATTCTGGACAGCCTGCCAGCGGATCGGCGGCTGCGACTGCCCATGGTGGCAGGCAGCCGCAGTCTCAACCTGAGTAACGCCGTCGCCATAACGGTGTACGAAGCCTGGCGGCAGCTGGGTTACCCGGGGGCCAGCCAGGGTCGCTGAAGCCCCGTTTTCAGCTTACTGGACGGTGGCGTCCTGCTGTTGCTGCTGCTTCTGTTGCTGATAGAGCGCGTCGAAATTGATCGGCTGCAGCATCATCTGCGGGAAGGAGCCCTTGGCCACCAGCCCGGACACCGCTTCGCGGGCATAGGGGAACAGCAGGTTGGGGCAGTAGGCACCCAACAGCTGATCCAGCTCTTCACCTTCGATGCCGGCCACGCTGAAGATGCCGGCCTGCTTCACCTCTACCAGGTAAAAGGTCTTTTCTTCCTGCTCATCCTGGGCGGTGACCGTCACGGTGACCTCCACCTCATACTCGCTGCTCTCACCGAGTCGGCGAGCGGCATTATTGATCTGCACATTGACCTTGGGCTTCCACTCCTGCAGAAAAACCTCCGGCGCCCCCGGGCACTCGAAAGAGGCATCCTTGAGGTAGATACGCTGCAGTTGAAAAACCCGTTGCTGCTCGTCAGCCATGCTTGTCTCCATCGTTATTATTGCGCCAGCAGGCGATCCAGCTCGCCACTGCGTTCCAGCGCATAGAGTTCATCGCAGCCCCCGACGGGCTGATCATTGATAAAAATCTGCGGCACCGTGCGACCACCGCCACGCTGCATCATTTCGGCCCGCTTTTGTGGCTCGCGGTCCACATCGGTGTCGACGAAAGCCACCGCCTTGCTCTTCAAGAGTTGCTTGGCGCGAACACAGAACGGACACCAGGCGGTGCTGTACATCTCCACCTTTGCCATCAGGCTTTCACCAGCGGCAGGTTATCCCCACGCCAGGCGTTGATGCCACCCTGAATACGGTAAAGGCTGGCAAAGCCCTTACTGCGCAACTGGCGCCCCACCTGGGAGGACTTGCTACCCAGATCGCAGACCAGAATAATGCCCTTGTCCTTGTATTTTTCCAGCTCGCCGAGTCGCTCCAGGATTTCCCCGGCCGGCAGGTTGAGGCTGCCAGCGATATGGCCGCCACGATATTCATCCGCCGCGCGCAGATCGACAATCACGCCCTTGTCCTGATTCACCAGGCTGGTGGCCTGCTGGGGGCTGAGGGAATTACCCCCGCGACGGGACTCGATGACAAAAAAGGCCGCCCAAAGCACGAAGAAGGCGGATACCAGCAGGTAATGATTACCAGCGAATTCAATCAAGCGATCCAGCATAGGAAGCCTCTGGGTGTAAAAAGGGCCACACCGTCGACAAATGACGACGGAAAATCGGCGCCAAGTATACACATCCCGGGCCGGTTAAGGTAAAACCCCCGCCATGAAGCGCGTATTACTGCCCCTGCTGCTGCTCCCCCTTTTCGGCCATGCCGGCGAGACGGCCACCCCTGCCCAGCTGGAAAAGCTCAAGAGCCGCATTCACCAGCTGTCCCAGGCCCAAAGCCAGGATTTGCATAAACGTGACAAGGTGCGCGCCTCCCTGCGTGATACCGAAAAGCACATTGGCGACCTGACCCGCCAGCAACAGGCACTGGACAAACAGGCCCGCGAGGCCCAGGCCAAGCTCGACAAACTCAAGGCCCAGCAAGCCAAACTGGCCGCAGAAAAACAAACCCAGCTGGCGTGGCTGGCAAAAACCGTGCGTGCCAGTTATCAGGCCGGCCGCCAGGAGCGCCTGAAGCTGCTGCTCAACCAGGAGCATCCGGACCAGATCGCCCGTCTGTTGCGCTACCAGGAATATTTTCAGCAGGCCCGCAGTGAACGGCTGACACGCGTCAACAGCGAGCTCACCGACCTCAAGGCGATTGCCGTGAAGGTGGACCAGGCCCGCGCCGACCTGCTCGACCGGCGCACGGCGGTTCAGCAGCATGCCAGCCAGCTGCAGGCGGCCCAGCAGGAACGCCAGCAGATGCTCGCCAGTCTTAACCAGTCACTGAACAGCCGCAGCGCCAGAATCGACCGCCTCAAGGGGGATCAGCAGCACCTGGAAAAGCTGCTCTCACAAATGCAGTCGACCCTGAAAGACATTCCCGCCAACCTGGGTGGCAAACCGTTCGGCAAGCTGGCCGGTGATCTGCCCTGGCCGCTGTCCGGCCGCCTGGCCACCGGCTACCACAGCCGGCGTGAAGGCGCGTTACGCTGGCAAGGCGTCATTCTCACCGCCCGCGCCGGCACCCCGGTACGGGCGGTGCACGCCGGCCGGGTGGTGTTTTCCGACTGGTTGCGCGGCTATGGGCTACTCACCATTATCGACCATGGCGGTGGCTATCTGAGCCTTTACGGCTATAACCAGAGCCTGATGCGATCCGTGGGCGAATGGGTTTCCACCGGGGATGTGGTGGCCCTGGCCGGCAATTCCGGCGGTAACAGCACCAGTGGTCTGTACTTTGAAATACGCCATCGCGGCAGGGCGGTGAACCCCACCCACTGGTGCAGTCGCCGTGTTACACTGCCGCCTCTTGCCAAACAATAGGCCTGTCGGGGACGACGCATGCCATTACTAAAAAAAACCGCCCTTTGTTTCACTCTGCTGTTCAGCGTTTTCACCTGCAATCCGCTTTTTGCTGCGGATCCCGAGCTTGATCAGCAGGCCCGCGACCAGGGTGTTCCGGTAGATGAACTGCGCGCCTTTGCCGAGGTGATGGAGCGCATCCACAGCTCCTATATCGAGAAGGTGGACGACCGCCAGCTGCTGGAATCCGCCATCCGTGGCATGCTTTACGAACTGGACCCGCACTCCAACTACCTGACGCCCGACCAGTTCAAGGACCTGCAGGTAACCACCACCGGTGAATTCGGCGGTGTCGGTATCGAAGTAACCATGGAAAACGGTTTCATCAAGGTGGTCACGCCGGTGGATGGCTCACCGGCCGGCAAGGCCGGCATCAAGAGCGGCGACCTGATTCTCAAGATCGACGACACCTTCGTGAAGGGACTGACCCTGAACGAGGCGGTGGAACTGATGCGCGGCAAGATCGGCAGCCGCATCCGCCTGCTGGTGCTGCGCGAAGGCGACGAGAAACCGCATGAGGTTACCCTCAAGCGCGAGCGCATCCAGATTCACAGTGTCAGCGCACGCCTGCTGCAACCGGGCATGGGCTACCTGCGCATCTCCCAGTTCCAGAACAATACCGGTGACGATGCCCGCAAGGCGCTCAAGCAACTACAGGCCAAAGGCGAGCTGAAAGGGCTGATTCTGGATCTTCGCAACAACCCCGGCGGCGTGCTTAATGGCGCCGTGGAAGTCAGCGATCTGTTCCTGGATAAGGGCCTGGTGGTCTATACCCAGGGCCGCGACCCCAGCAGCCGCAACGACTTTAACGCCACCCCCGGCGACATGCTCAACGGTGCCCCACTGGTGGTGCTGGTCAACGGCGGCACCGCCTCGGCCTCGGAAATCGTCTCCGGTGCCCTGCAGGACCACAGCCGCGCCATCATTGTCGGCAGCCGCACCTTCGGCAAGGGCTCCGTGCAGACGGTGCTGCCGCTGAGTGGCAACCGGGCGCTCAAACTCACCACTGCCCGCTACTACACCCCCAAGGGGCGCTCCATCCAGGCCGAAGGCATTACCCCGGACATTCCGGTGGAGGTGACCAAGGTAGAGGTCCGTCACGACCAACAACTGCGAGAAGCCGACCTGCCCCGCCATCTGAACAACGAGAATGGCAAACAGGACGACGCCAGCCCGGCCAACAAGCTGGCACTGCAGGACTACCCGTTATCCCAGGCGCTGGCCATCCTCAAGGGCATTGTCCTCAGCCGCCACTCGCAATGAGGCACGCCCTGCTTACCGGCCTGGTGCTGCTGATCAGTGCAGCGGCCCAGGCCCAGCCACGCATTGCCATCATCATTGATGACCTGGGCTATAGCTGGCGCCATGGCGAGGCCGTCACCGCCCTGCCGGCCGCGGTCACCTGTGCGGTGATCCCGCGTACGCCGCACGGCCCCACGCTGGCCCGGGACGCCGCCGCCCATGGCAAGGAAGTGCTGATCCATATGCCCATGGCCGCCCTGCACCATGTAAAGCTGGACCCGGGCGGCCTTACCCCGAACATGGACCGGCAGGCGCTGCAGACCACCGTGGACCAGGCCATCCAGCTAATCCCCGAAGCGCGCGGCATGAACAATCACATGGGCAGCGAGCTCACCGAGGATGCCACCCCCATGCACTGGCTGATGGATACTCTGCGCCAGCACCGGCTGTTTTTTGTCGACAGCCGCACCACCAGCCACAGCATTGCCGAGCAGGTGGCACGGCAAAGCGGCCTGGCCACCGCCGGGCGGGATATCTTCCTGGATAATCAACGGAATCTGGCGGCCATCAACCGGCAGTTCAACAAGCTGCTGCGGCTGGCCCGCCAGCGCGGCCAGGCCATCGCCATCGGCCACCCCTACCCGCAAACCATTCATTATCTGCAGCAGGTACTGCCGCTGATGCAACAGGCCGGCATTGAGGTGGTACCGGTATCGCGGCTGCTGTCCGCACCGCGCATGGCCAGTAATGAAGCCGCCGCGGATAAAGACAGCGACACGATGAAAGGCGGCTCCTGAACCCCGAAAGCCGCCGACGGCCTCAGGGCAGGCGCATTTCCACCCCTGCCGCCTGCATGAACTGCTTGGCTTCGCGAACGCTGTATTCGCCAAAGTGGAAGATGGAGGCTGCCAGCACTGCATCGGCGCCGCCCTGCAGCACGCCATCCACCAGGTGCTGCAGATTACCGACCCCGCCGGAGGCAATCACCGGCACCGGTACCGCATCGGCAATCGCCCGGGTCAGGGCAATATCGAACCCGTTCTTGGTGCCATCACGGTCCATACTGGTGAGCAGGATTTCACCGGCGCCGTAATCGGTCATCTGGCGCGCCCACTCGATGGCATCCAGCCCGGTGGGCTTGCGGCCACCGTGGGTGAAGATCTCCCAGCGGTTGGTCTCGCTCTCGGCACTGACTTTCTTGGCATCAATGGCCACCACAATGCACTGGGAACCAAACCGTTCTGCCGCCTCACGGACAAACGCCGGGTTGTGCACGGCGGCGGAGTTGATCGCTACCTTGTCGGCCCCGGCATTGAGCAGGTTGCGGATATCCTCGAGGGTTCGCACGCCGCCGCCCACGGTCAGCGGAATAAACACCTGGCTGGCCATCTGCTCGACGGTGTGCAGGGTGGTATCGCGACCTTCATGGCTGGCGGTAATGTCGAGAAAGGTAATCTCGTCGGCGCCGGCGTCGTTATAACGCTTGGCGATTTCCACCGGATCCCCGGCATCGCGAATGTCCACGAACTGCACGCCCTTGACCACACGGCCGGCGTCCACGTCCAGACAGGGAATAATGCGTTTGGCCAGACCCATGCTATGCCCTCTTAATTGATCAGCTGATCGGCCAGCGCCTGGCCCTCGGCGAAGTCCAGGGTGTTTTCATAGATGGCACGGCCGGTAATGGCGCCACTGATGCCCTGGTCGGCCACCGCGCACAGGTTGCGCACGTCATCCAGGTTGGTGATGCCACCGGAGGCGATCACCGGGATCGACATGGACTGGGCCAGCCGCACGGTGGCATCCACATTGACGCCCTGCAGCATGCCGTCACGGCTGATGTCGGTGTAGACGATGGCGGACACGCCATCGTTCTCGAAGCGTTTGGCCAGCTCGATCACGTCCACGTCGGTGACGTTGGCCCAGCCATCGGTGGCCACTTTGCCATCCTTGGCGTCCAGACCGACGATGATGTGACCGGGAAACTGCTCGCACATGGCCTTGACGAACTCAGGCTCGTTGACCGCCTTGGTACCGATAATCACCCACTGAACGCCGGCATCCAGGTAGGCCTGGATGATTTCCGGGCTACGGATACCGCCGCCGATCTGGATCGGCAGGTCCGGATGCGCCCGGGCAATGGCCTTGACGATCTCGCCGTTGACCGGCTCGCCGGCAAAGGCGCCATTCAGGTCCACCAGGTGCAGACGGCGGGCGCCGCGCTCCACCCAGTGGCTGGCCACGGCCACCGGGTCCTCGGAGAACACCGTATCGTCTTCCATGCGCCCCTGTTTCAGGCGCACGCATTTACCGTCTTTCAGATCAATGGCGGGTATCAGTTGCATGACTGTCTCTTCAAGTATTGCGTATCAGCGTGGCGGCAATCAGGGCCGCCAGCGCAGGAAATTTTCCAGCAGGGTGAGGCCGGCATCCGCGCTCTTTTCCGGGTGGAATTGCACGGCAAAGACATTGTCCTTCACGGCGGCGGCCGCAAAGGCGAGCCCGTAGTGACAACGGCCTGCCACCTGTGCGTCCGGCAGACCGGTCACGCAGTAACTGTGGACGAAATAGAAACGGGTTTGGTCGGCAATCCCCGCCCACATGGGGTGAGCCTGCATTTGCTGCACCTGGTTCCAGCCCATATGCGGGACTTTCAGGCGCGCGCCGGTTTCACTGACCGGCTGACCGAAAAAGGTCACCTGCCCATCAAACACGCCGAGGCAATCCACCCCGTTGTTTTCCTCGCTGCGCGCCATCAGTGCCTGCATGCCGACACAGATGCCCAGCAGCGGCTTGCCGCTGGCGACCACATCAAGAATGGCCCGGTCCAGGCCGGTGTCCTTGAGTACCGCGATGCAGTCACGGATGGCGCCCACACCGGGGAATACCACCCGGTCGGCGGCACGCACCTGGTCCGGGTCACCGGTAATGATGATGGTCTGATCACCGGCGACCTTTTCCAGCGCCTTGGAGGCAGAGTGGAGATTGCCCATGCCGTAATCGATAACGGCGACGACTTCGCTCATGGTTTATTCGCTTTCGCTCAGGGTGCCCTTGGTGGACGGCGCAATACCGCCCATGCGTGGATCCGGCTCCAGCGCCATGCGCAGGGCACGGCCGAAGGCCTTGAACACGGTTTCGGCCTGATGGTGGGCATTCTTGCCGCGCAGATTGTCGATGTGCAGGGTAATCATGGCGTGGTTGACCATGCCCTGGAAGAATTCGTAGAACAGATCCACGTCAAAGCCGCCAATGCTGCCGCGGGTGAAATCCACAAACATTTCCAGGCCAGGACGCCCGGACAGGTCCACCACCACCCGTGACAGGGCTTCGTCCAGCGGGACATAGGCATGGCCGTAGCGACGCACGCCCTTCTTGTCGCCCAGCGCCTTCTTGAGGGCTTGCCCCAGGGTGATACCGATATCTTCCACGGTGTGGTGGGCATCGATGTGCAGGTCACCCTGGGCCTGAATATCCAGATCAATCAGGCCGTGACGGGCAATCTGGTCCAGCATGTGCTCGAGAAACGGCAGGCCGGTGTCCAGGCTATTCCTGCCGCTACCATCCAGATTCACCGATACGCGAATCCGGGTTTCCAGGGTGTTGCGCTCTACCGTGGCGCGTCGCTCACTCATCTATACCTCCAGGGCAATCAGGCAGGTATTATACGTACCCCGCCACCTGCTAACCAGCGGAGCCAGACAATGCCTATCAGCGCACAGCCCAGCCCCCTTCAGACCGACCAGTGCCGTCAGTTCGACAAGGTGCTGCGCGATGACCCGGATTACCACCGGGCACTGACAGAGGCGGCTGCCAGCGGCAGCGGGCAGCTGTTTGCCGCCCATTTCAATGGTCAGCCGGTGGCGGTTGCCCTGCTGGCAGCAGGAGCACCCCAGCTACAGTGGATGGTGGTACACCCGGCCACCCGCCGGCGCGGCGTGGGCCGGGATTTCCTGCAATTGATAGAAAAACAGCTTGGCCAGACGCTGACCCTGCCGGACAAATGCCACGCCCAATAGCAATCAGATCAGTTGCAGGCGGATATGCAGGGTAAAGCCTCGTCCCGGGCCAGGGCTTTGCGCCCACAGGCGACCATCTACCTGCTCGATCATTTCGCGGGCCGAGGCCAGTGACAGACCGAAGCCTTCCTCATGATGGCGCGAGCCCATCACGAAGAACGGCTCGAAAATCCTCTCGAGCTGCTCGGGGCTGGCACCGCGCCCCTGGTCGCTGAAACAGATATCCGCATGGCCCTGGTTGATGTCCACTCGACTGGTAATCTCCACCGTGCCCTTGTCGTCACTGAAACGTACAGCATTATCCAGGGCAATGTTGATGACCTCACCGAGCTCCGCCTCGTTGGCCCGCACCTGTAAATTCGGCGCGATGCGGTTACGTACCGTTAATTCGCGCTGCTCGATCCGGGTCGCATGGTCATTGAGCAGGCCATCAAGAATCCACATGGGCTGGCAACTGCTGACCATGGGTGTCTGCTCCCGGTCAGCCAGATCAAAATAACGTAACGAGGTGCCGACAATTCCCATCAGGCGCCGCTGCCCTTTGCGCACCATGGCCCAGACATCCACTTCGGCATTGCTGGCACCATCACTGCCCAACGAATCCGCCGCGCCGATCCAGTTGATGGGTGTGTTCAGCTCATGACTGATGTACTGCAGGAAGGTGGACTTGTCCCGGTTCATCTGGGCGATGTCAGCGAGGTGACGCTCCAGGTTGGTCTGGGCATCCCGGGACAGCTGCTCTCGCTCCTTTTCCAGAAACCGGACCCAGTCACCCAGCGCCAGCGACAACATCATCACCACCCACAGGGCGCCAGCGTGGGGCAGGTAGGAAATCACGGTGTTATAGGGCAGCAACCCCAGGTTGCCGAGCGCAAAAATCAGCACCAGCCCGAGAAACACCGACCAGCCCAGTACGTACAAACGCGCCACCCGGAACCCCTGGCGCCATACCGTCCAGCCCAGCCAGCTGAATAACACCACGGTGATCAAGGTCATCAACATCGACAGATGGTATGACCACGGTGGAGGCAATAGCCATTCGGTCAGAAAACTGCCGCCCAGCAGCACCAGAAATTTCTTCAACAGGCCATCGTAGCGCGGAAAACGTTCAGCCAACTGCAGAAACCGTCGCGAATACATCGCCAGGGACGCCGAGCAAAGGTAGGAACCCAGCCAGAAGTATTCATCCAGCCGGGGCGTATTTGGCCAAAGATACTGCAACCCCAGCCCGTTGACGTTGAGGTTGAAGAAAATAATGCCGGCCAGAAATAACACAAAGTACAGATAGACCCGATCACGCAACGCCAGCAGCAGCATGACGTTGTAGATCATCATGATGACAAGCGCACCGTAAAAGAGCCCCACCAGCAACTCTTCCACATAGGTGTATTCCACCAGCCCCTTGGCCGTGTAGAGCATCGGCATGAGGTTCAGTGCGCCCTTGCCACGCACTCGCAAAAAATACTGCTGCGGCCCCTTCAACCGGGTATCGAGATCAAACACAAAGGCACGATGCTTCATCGGCCGCTGCGAGAATGGCTTGGTGTCGCCAACATCATGGATAATGAAGCCACCCTGGCCATCCGGCGCGAACAGCGTGAGATGATCAAGAATCGGATAACGCTCCACCAGAAACCAGCTTTCACCGGCCACCTTGCTGGCATCAAGAGTAAAACGTAGCCAGATAGTGCTGTCGGTAAAACCGAAATTCAGCTCATCTTTATCGCTGGCGTGAAAACGGCTGGCGAACTGATTACGGACCTGGTCGAGCGTCCAATTACTCTCCGGGTCCACCAGCACGTCAAGGTGCTCACCGATACGAATACCGCTCTCATGATGCTGCAACTGAACCGGCATGGCCCGCAACACACCACTGACCAGCATCAAAATCACAACCAAGAAATGATGGAACTTTAACAAACGAGACTCCCCCAAAGGGTATGCTGGGACCGATTATGCCCCCCCATTCACCGCTGCTATAATCCCGGTCCATAGGCCAACGTGCAAGGAGAGCCAAATGGGACGCCTGATTAAAATTATTCTGATCACTCTGGCTGCCATCATAGTGCTAGCAGTGACCGCTGTTTTTGTAATCACCCAGGTGATCGACCCGAATCAATTCAAGCCGGAAATTGAAAAACAGGCACGCCAGCAAGCCAATCTGACCCTCAATATCGAGGGAGACCTGGCCTGGAAATTCTGGCCCTCCCTGGGCGTTAGCCTGGGGCACACCGAAGCGCGTATCGGTGACGACAAGGACCTGTTTGCGGCTCTTGATGAAGCCCAGGTCAGTGTCGCCGTGCTGCCGCTATTGTTAGGTCAGGTAAAAATGGATGGCGTGACCCTGGCCGGCCTGCAGGTCAATCTGTCGGAAGACGCCAACGGCGGCAACTGGGAACAAATCGGCAGCACCAGCAAAACCGCCAAGCCACAACAGCAACAACAGAACAGCACCGAAGACAGCTCATCCAGCCTGGATATCCCACTGACCATCCCCAGTGTCGCCGTCACCGACGGCAAGGTG
Source organism: Alcanivorax sp. (assembly GCA_033723495.1). Taxonomy (GTDB): domain Bacteria; phylum Pseudomonadota; class Gammaproteobacteria; order Pseudomonadales; family Alcanivoracaceae; genus Alcanivorax. The sequence continues at coordinate 11,394 of JAWVWY010000081.1, forward strand.
CGCTATCGCAACAGCACCGATGGCACCGACATCGTGGTGGAGCATTTCAACCTGAATGCCGAGGATGTCAATCTGAAGAAAGCCTTCCCCCTGCAGATGTCCCTGCGCTATCAGGACCAGAGCGACATGCGCGTGGATTTGAAACTGGATACCGTACTCACCGCCAAACTCGATCAGAACCACTTCATCCTCAACCCCATGAAGCTGGATGCCACCATCGCCGGCGCCACCACCAACCCGGTCGATGTGCATCTGCAGCAGAACCTGGATGTGGACCTGGACAAGGACAAGGTGGCGGTTACCGACCTGCTGCTGAAAGCCGCCGGCACCGAAACCAAGGGCAACCTGGCCATCACCGGCCTGAGCAGCAAGATGCAGTTTGCCGGCGAACTGCATACTGCGCCCTTTGATGCCAACAAGGCCCTCAAGGCCATTGGCGAGCCCCCCATCGAGACCAGCGATGCCAGCGCCCTTGGCAAGGTAGCCCTGGATGCCACCCTCGGCGGGCCGGCCGGCAGCCTGATGGCGGACCCGCTGAAAGTCACCCTGGATAACAGCACCCTCAAGGGCAAGGCTGGCCTGGCCAGCCTCGACAGCGGCAAGATTGTCTTCGACCTGAATCTCGACCAGATCACCCTGGACGGCTATATGCCGCCGGCCAGCGAAGGCAAACCGGCCACCGCGGCCGCCGGTGGCGGCAAGACCGGCGGCACCGCCAGCCTCTCCACCACCCCGCTGATCCCGGTGGACACCCTCAAGCCCCTGTTAGTGGACGGCAAACTGGCCATCGGCACCGTCAAGTACGACACCATTACCGCCAGTGACCTGAAATTTGCCGTCACCGCCAAGGATGGCGTGCTGAAACTGACCCGCGCCAGCGGCAATACTCTGGATGGCAGCTTTGTGGCCAATGGCAGCCTGGATGTATCCGGCAAGACCCCGGTGATCCGTGCCCACAAGACCGTCACCAAGATGCAGATTCAACCGCTGGTGAAGATGGCCGCCGAGGATGACCTGGCCAAGGGCATCTTCAGCATGGATGCGGATTTCACCGCCACCGGCAACAGCGAAAAGGCACTGGTGAATTCCGCCAAGGGCAACATCACCATGGAGCTGGCCGACGGTACCGTGCGCGGCCTCAACCTCTACAACACCCTGGTCGGCGGCGTTAATGACATGCTTGGCCAGTTCCAGGGCCTCAGCGCCCTGATTCCCGGCCAGCAATCCGGCAAACTGCCCACGGCCCTGTCCAAGGACACCAAGATCGTCGACCTGACCAGCAAGGCCCACCTGGACAAGCAGGTCGCCTACCTGGACAGCCTGGATGCGGTGCTCGACAAGGGCAAGATCAGCGGCAGCGGCTGGACCAATGTGCTCAACCAGGACTTCGACATGAAGATCGGCATGCAGTCTCCGGAACTGAGCAAATCCAAGTACCTGAAAGACACCACCTGGCCACTGCGCTGCGAAGGCAACCTGGGCGGCGATCCGTCCAAGTGGTGCGGCCCGGACAAGAGCGGCTTCCAGGATATCGCCAAGAAAGCCGCCGCCAATGCCGCCAAGGAAAAGATAAAAGAGAAACTGGGCATTGAAGGCGAAGGCGACAGCGCCGAGGAAGTGATCAAGAACTCGGCCAAGAAAAAAGCCAAGGATGAGATCAACAAGCAGCTGCAGGACAAGCTCAAGGGGTTGTTCAACTAACCCGGGGCCATCGTGCTGGTGCCGTCGACACGGCACCAGCCCTTGCTTGCCCCTCCGCGCCTTTCCGGGTACAACAGCCGGCATGCCCACATCATCGCCTTCCCCGGACACCTTCAGCCAGCGAATCCTCGACTGGTATGACCAGCATGGCCGCCAGAACCTCCCCTGGCAGCACCCGCGCACCCCCTACCGGGTGTGGATCTCCGAGATCATGCTGCAGCAGACCCAGGTCAGCACCGTGATTCCCTATTTCGAGCGCTTCATGGCGCGCTTCCCCGACGCGCATAGCCTGGCCCGCGCCGAGCAGGATGAGGTGCTGCACCTGTGGACCGGTCTGGGCTATTACGCCCGCGCCCGCAACCTGCACAAGTGCGCCCGGCAGCTGGCCGAGCAGCATGACGGCGAGTTTCCGCACACGGTGGAAGAGGTGGCAGCCCTGCCCGGTATCGGCCGCTCCACCGCCGGCGCCATCCTCGCCCAGAGCCGTGGCGTGCGCGCGCCAATACTGGACGGCAACGTCAAACGGGTACTGGCTCGCCTGCACGCGGTGCCCGGCTGGCCAGGCAAGAAGCCGGTGGAAAACCGCCTTTGGGAGCTGGCCGAGTATTACACGCCCCACGAACGGCTGGCCGACTACACCCAGGCGATGATGGATCTGGGCGCCACCCTCTGCAGCCGCGGCAAACCCAACTGCCTGGCCTGCCCGGTCAACGATGCCTGCCAGGCGTATGAACAGGGCAACCCGCAGGATTATCCGGGCAAGAAACCGAAGAAGGTGCTGCCGGTGCGCACCACTGTCATGCTGATTCTGCGTGACGAAAATGGCCGAGTCTGGCTGGAACCACGCCCCTCCTCCGGCCTGTGGGGCGGCCTGTGGTGCTTCCCGCAGATCGATGACCACCAGCAGCTGGAGGCGACACTGACAGAGCGGGCCATGCGTCCACAGGGGCAAGCACAATGCCGCGACGGCTTCCGCCACACCTTCAGTCACTTCCATCTGGATATTACTCCGCTGGAAGTGACGGTCCGCCTGGCCGGGGTCGCCGACAATGAGGGCCGCTGGGTGGAACCGGCCACCCCCGGCGAACTGGGCCTGGCCGCCCCGGTCAAGAAGCTGCTTGCCGCCCTCGACACGCCCCGCCAGACGAGCATGTTATAGTGCCGGCCATCATCCCCACACTCGCAACAACGCAGGAGCGGTCATGACCCATACGGTGTTCTGTCGCAA
>JAWVWY010000082.1:0-14206 GCA_033723495.1 Alcanivorax sp.
CAGCCCCTTCACGGGGAGTGCCCGCCAGAATGATGCCAAACTCTTCGCCACCGATTCTGGCAACCAGGTCGACATTACGCACCACACTCTTGAGCTGTGCTGCCACGCCTTTCAGTACTTCGTCGCCCATGGCGTGGCCCGCCAGATCATTGACCATTTTGAAGTGATCCAGATCCGCGATCAGCACCCACAAGGTACTTTTGATGCGTTTGGCCCGCTCAATTTCATAGCGGCCGAATTCGAAAAACCGTCGGCGGTTGGGCAGATCCGTCAGTGCATCATTCATTGCCGCATGGGCCAGCATTTGTTCCCAGTGGCGCCGCTGACTATCACTGTACTCCTGAAAAAATGCGGAAATACCCACCATTAAAATAAGAAACCAGCTTACGAAAACAACGAAAACCCCAAACAGATAGCCCTGGTCAAAATGCTTCGAGCCAATGAGAAGATAGCCCGCCAGGGTGGTCGTGCCATAGCCAATCGCCGCCTGTAAACGCGCAATCCTGCCGCCTATAAAGGGGCTGAGCACCGCTCTCACCACACCATGGGGGGCAGTCTGTGCCAGCATGGCGACCGCCAGCATCATCCCGGACAACGTGGTGGCCAGGGACATCTGCCCATAAAAGTGTTCCAGGCCATACACATACCCGGTTAGCGATACCGCAGGAATCGTCGTGGAAAAAAACGCCATGATCTGGCTCGCACTCCACTTCTGTAACGCATAAAGCGCCAGCGCCAGCGCCAGCGCAATGCAAAGCAACATGACCGAGGAATTGATACCCATGGCATTGCTTTTACCAACAGCCAGGTCCAACTGTACTTGCCCATGGAACGGTGTGACAAAGCCCGCGAAACGGGTAGCAAAGACGGCGTCAAGCAAGCGCAGGGAGACCAGCAGCATGGCCAGCAAGGCGAACAGGCGGGTGCAGCATGCCTGCGCACCTGCGAGGCTGGCGCCGAGTATGCCCAGACCAATAGCCACGATACACAGCGCGGTTAACGGGTTGGTCGCCGGGCCATTGTGAATGGGGCGATAAAGGCGCTCGACACCCAGACCGTAACCGGCCAGCGCCACCAGTCCAAACAGCGTGGCAAGAGCCGCCACGGGTACTGTCAGCCGGAGGGTACGCTCAACCAGCGGCCATGTTTGTTGATCACTAACATCCCCTGTCATACCGATTACCCCCTGCACCCATTCGAGCGTTGCATGCAGCGCTGTCGGCGCCACTGATCCCCGTCAATTTTATCGCCATCTCAATCTGCCCCCGTACCGGCCAGGGCCAGCATCCCGCCTCCTTCACGGGGAGTTACCTTGGCGGGTCCATACTGTGAGCATGACACACACAAATCATTCGGACCGGGTTCGACTGATCATCGGGGCCAGTTCCGGTATTGGTCTGGCTCTGGTTGAGCACTGGCTAGCCGCCGGGCAGCCTGTCATTGCAGTATCCCGACAGGCCAGCCGGTGCCCGGCCTTATCTGCTCTCGAAAAACAATACCCGTTGCTTTGCCTGGACGCCGACATTACCGACGAGTCGCAACTGGCAAGGCTGGCCGGTCAGCTCAGCGACAGACAACGTGTGCTTGATCAGATCATCAACTGCGCCGGCATCCTGCATGACCAGAGTCGACCGCTGTCACCGGAAAAAAAGCTGGAAGACATCAGTGCGCCAGCGCTGCTACGCAATTTTACCATTAACAGCATTGCCCCGATTCTGGTGGCCCGCTATTTACTGCCGCATATGCGTCGCGACCGGCGCACGGTGTTTGCCAGCCTCTCCGCCCGTGTTGGCAGTATTGGCGACAACCAGCTGGGCGGCTGGTACAGCTACCGGGCCAGCAAGGCCGCCCAGAACCAGCTGTTGAAGACGCTGGCCATCGAAACACGCCGCCGCCATCCCCAACTGTGCGTGCTCGCCCTGCACCCGGGCACCACGGATACGCCGCTATCGAAGCCTTTTCAGCGCAATGTACCGCCGGCAAAACTGTTCTCTCCACAGCGAGCGGCCAGGCAGCTGGCGGCCATCATTGATCAGGCCGACGAGGCGGACCATGGGCGCTTCATCGCCTGGGATGGCAAGGATATTCCCTGGTGAGAGCAGGCCTATTGCTGCAGGGCCAGCAGGTCTCGGGCGTAGGCATTTACATCGAAGGGGGAATCGTCCTGCATGGCGGCTATGTGACGGGCCAGCACGTCGGCGATTTTTCCCAGCGCCTGTTCGTGGGAAAGGCCTTTTGAGGTCAGCGCCATCATCACCAGGCCGGCTTCGCGGGGGTGACCATCAGCGATCTGGTTCTGCACCGCTTCCAACAGCGCCTGCTGGGCGAACTCATCTTCCGCGTCTTCCATTTCTTTCATCGATATTCCCGCATTTGCCATTCAGTGAGTGCAGCCCAGCTTAACCTGTTCGCTAACCGGATGCCTGGCAAACACGTCCGGCACATACAAAAACACCCCGCCTGGCGGGGTGTTTGAATGCGGCCACCAGCAGCCGGATATTAGCTATCCATGGATAACGCAGACATGTCCATCACGTAGCGATGGGCAATGTCGCCCTTGCTCATGACGTCATAGGCCTCATTGATCTGGTCCGGACGGATGATTTCGCAGATCGGGTGAATATTGTGCTCGGCACAGAAATCCAGCACCTCCTGGGTTTCCTTGATACCGCCGATCAGGGAGCCGGCGACTCGACGGCGACCCATGATCAGGGGCGCCGACATGAACTCGCTCATGGGGCCGACCTGACCGACGATCACCAGGGTGCCATCCACATCCAGCAGCGGCGCATAGGGAGTAACATCGTGCTTCACCGGCACCGTGTCGATGATCAGGTCCAGCGAGGCCCTGGCCTTGGCCATGGCACCCTTGTCGGTGGAGGCCAGAATGCCGCGCGCGCCGATGGCCCGGGCTTCCTCCTCTTTCTTGGTGGAACGGCTCAGCACCGTGACCTCGGCACCCATGGCCACCGCCAGCTTCACCGCCATATGCCCCAGGCCGCCCAGACCAATCACCCCAACCCGGCTGCCCTTGCCCACCTTCCAGGTACGCAGGGGCGAAAAGGTGGTGATGCCGGCACACAGAATCGGCGCCGCCAGGGACAGATCCAGCGCCTCCGGCACGCGCAGCACAAACTCCTCGCGCACCACGATATGCTTGGAATAACCGCCCTGGGTGGTCTCGCCACTGATACGATCCGGCGCGCCGTAGGTAGGCGTCATGCCGTGACGGCAGTACTGCTCTTCGCTGTGGTGACACTGGTCGCATTCCTGACAACTGTCGACCATACAGCCGACGCCCACGTTATCGCCCACCTGGTAATGGGTGACCTCCGGGCCCACCTCCACCACCCGGCCGATGATTTCATGGCCCGGCACCAGCGGATAGGGTTGCGGCCCCCAATCACCGTTGACGGTATGCAGGTCGGAATGGCAGACACCGCTGTAGAGAATCTCGATGGCCACATCGTTGGCCCGCAGGGCCCGGCGCTCGAAATGGTAAGGCTTCATATGCGCATCGGATGAGTACGCGGCATAACCGACCGTTTTCATGGAGACTCCTTACAGATTTGATTTGAACCGGTATGAAACAGGCAGCGCGATGAACATCGCGGCAATAATACGCTCATGATAAACCCCGCGGCCGCCAGGCGGCTGTGCAATCCTGTTGGTTACTTGCCTGATCCTGCAAGGTTGCCGTGCCACATACCAGACCATACAGCGCCGCGAGGCAGAGACCGGTCAGCCCCTGCTGCATCACATCAAATGCAGAAACTACCGCTTGCCGGGGTCAATCAATATCTTGGCATGCAACTCCGGGTTGCCCAATGCCGTGAAAGCCTCGTCGACACCGCCCAGGCCGACGGTACCGGTGATCAGCGGATCCACATTGACCTTGCCCTCGGCAATCATGTGCAGCGCATCGCGGAACTCGATCGGCATATAGCCCAGCGCAAAGCGCAGATCGATTTCCTTGTTGATGGCATTCACCGGGAAAAACTGGTCCTGCTTCATGCAGACACCGGCCACCACGATGCACGAGCGCAGTGGCGCCTCGGCAATGATGCTGTCGATCACCCCGGGCACACCAACACACTCAAAGATCACCGGCCGCTTCGGATTGGTGACGCCGGCCACCTCCGCCGCCCGCCACAGCGGCTCCCAGGGCAGCGGTGTCATGCGCAGCATGGCCATGCCATCCAGCGCCATATCGAACAGCTGCGGGGCATTAACGATAAAGCCGCGCTTTTCCAGCCCCTCGTAGGGGCTGCCCTTGGACGGATCCATCACCACATGGGCGCCCATGGCGTGGGCCAGCTTGCGCCGGGTGGGGGAAAAATCGCTGGCAACGATATGGCGCACCCCCCTGGCCTTGAGCATGGCAATCACCCCCAGCCCAATGGGCCCGCAACCAATCACGATAGCGGTATCCCGGCGCCCCACGCCAGAGCGATTCACCGCATGCAGCGACACTGCCATGGGCTCGGTCAAGGCGGCATGGTCATCGGAAATGCCGTTGGTCACCGGGAACGTCAGCGACTCCTCCACCAGCACCCGCTCGGCATAGGCCCCCGGCGCCTGGGCTGAAAGCCCGGTCAGGTGGGCCACGCCGTTGGTTCGCCGCATGGGCATGGCCACCACGCGCTTGCCCGCCTTCAGGCGGCGGTGCGTCTTCGGCCCATAGTCCGCGATCTCGCCAACGAACTCGTGCCCCAACACCACATGCTCATGGCTGCGCATGATATGCGGGTAACCGACACGCTCGGTGGCTTGCGCCAACTCATCGGCGTTATGGCGAGCGTGCAGATCCGATCCGCAGATCCCGCAACGCAGCACGTTAAGCAGTATCTGGCCCTTGCCGGGCTCCGGCTCGGCCACATCCCGAACCTCAAACTCACCGTGGTGACAAACAACCGCTTTCATGTTTTCCCCTTGAAACAGATACGCAAAGGATTAACAGCTTCACCATTCATCAGGATAGCAACAGGTCATCGGGAGCCAATCGCTCTCGATAAGCGCTCCTCTCTGAGAGGTTGAATTATTAATTGCGAAACGAAGAAACCCTCTTTATGTCTTTTTCTTCGCCATCAAATGAAGCGGAAATAACCGAGAACACATATAAGTCAAAAATCACCGAAAGACATGGCCAAAATAGAAGTTGATCGACCGGTGATTGCCCTCGGTAAAGCCAAGCGAAATGTAGCCTGGCCCCAGCGGTGTGCGAGTGCCCAGAAACAGGCTTCCGCCAGACAGGGTATTGTTGAACGCTATCTCTTCACGATCCTGCCAGACATTACCCTGCTCGTATGACGCCCCCGCATAGACCTGCAACGATGAAGGAAGAATAAGGTTATGCCGCAGAGGCACTGTGAAAACCAGCCGGCCCAGGGCACGCTGGTAGCCCCAGATTGAACTCGGCGGCAGCCCGGAAAGCGACAGGAAACCACCCAGTGGTGATATTGCCTCCGGCCCGGGAGATTGATCAGACACTGCCGCGGACACTTCGGCTACCACAGATACGCCCTTCAGCTTATGGGCCACCCCCAGATCCATCAGGCTGCGCTGATATTTCTGATCTGCGCCAAATCCCGGCTCATGCCATTGTTGCTCAAACGATGCTCGAACACCGTGGGAGGGAAAGGCGAGATCATTGTATGTGTCCCAACCAAATCGGGAAAAAAAATACCGGTCCTGGTAGCGCCCACCATCAAAACCCACTCCCGTCTTGGGACTGAAATCATCACGTGATGCTCTTGCACCGAGGCGCAATTCAGCACGTTGCCGAAACAGACCGGCACCAATATCCAAGCCGCCATAGATTTCAGATCTTCGGTAGGAAACCGCCGCAGGCCCACCAATATTGTTATTGAAATACAAGTCGATTGTATCGGCCCGGTAACCTGCCACGGGCTCAATGAAATAGATTAGGCGCTGACCCACTGGCTGAAAGAAACGTGCTTCCAGTAACGGGCTCGAGCCAAGGTTGGCGAATACTACCGCCGTGCCTCCAAATCGGTTCAGACCGGCTGATCGCAGGGAACCATATAACCCGAAGGTACCGTTACCACGAAGATCATCGGAAAACTGCACACCGAGCTGGGTGTAGGTATTGCTGGTTTTTCGCTCAGACGCCGAAATCCGCAACCCAGTCTTGCCATTATGCTCGACCAGTCGATAGCGAATACTGTCAAAATAATCCAGCGCATAAATATGAGAAATATCATCACGCAACTGCACTCGATCGAAGGGTTTTCCTGGCTGTTGGTGAACCATGGATTTGATGACCTGATCAGACACCGGGCCCTGATTTTCCACATCGACAAAATTGATTACCGGGCGCAGATCAATTTGCGGTGAGCCATTCGGCAAATTATCTTTTTTTGCTATCTCTTTTGCCGGCGGCCCCAATACCTTGATGGCCGCACGGTAGCCTGAGGTGATGGCGTCATCAACACGATTGAAATCGCTACTGGAAATACCATCCAGTTGCGGCGTAATCAGGATATCCCTTGGCCCCATACGCGCAATTTGCTGATCGCTGTTATTGCGCACCATCAGTGCGGTCAGTTGACCCAGCACCTGGGCAACAGAATGAATATTTTCCTTTTCCCACCGTGGTGAGCCAACATCCACGACAATCAGGCGATCCAGGTGTTTATCGGCCAACGCATCAATCGGAATGTTGTCGGCAATACCACCATCTACCAGCAGCCTGTTGTCCTGCTCTACTGGTTCCAACAGCCCCGGTATCGACATACTGGCACGTACTGCCGAACTCAGGCGGCCATGATCGATAATCACCCTTTTTCCCGTCACCAGATCAGCCGCCACCGCCCGAAACGGAATCGGCAGCTGGTCAAAATCATCAACGGAACGCACGGGAGCGAATATCTCATCCAGCACCAGCGTAAGATGTTGCCCCTGCAGGGCAGCCCGGGGCAGCGTTATGCCATGCCGGCTGATACGTAGCCGGTAGTCAACCGGCGCGCCAGCATCCAGCTGGCGATATTCATAGAGGGAATGGGAACGGGGCGACTGATCGGAGAAGGCATATTTCCAGTCCATATTGCGAGCGATGGACTCAATTTCAGCTTGCGGATAACCGCTGGCGTAAAGTCCACCCACGATTGCCCCCATACTGGTCCCAGCTACCGCATCAATATGAATGCCTCTTTCACGCAAGGCACGCAAAACACCGATATGCGCGAGACCTCGGGCACCGCCACCAGACAGAATCAAACCGGTGCGAAGCGGCTCCGCCGCCAACACTGATCCGCTCAAACACAATACCAGCCCGGCCGCCAACCAGATTCTCAAGCGTCCCTTCCTGACAATCATTCCGCCCCCTTCCGTTATTCATTGAGTGTAACGTCCTTCATGACAAAAAGTCGCAGTATCCGCGACGCAGACGAAATTATTCACATGCCTCCAGAAAACTCGGCAACAGATCGTGCCCGAAAAACCGGTCACAAACGCCCAGACACCCCCTCCAGAGAGCGACCTTTTAGGTCGACTTGATAGCAGCGCAGGTGCAGGGTTAAGTGCCGGCTTGCACCCCCATCACGTTCAGCGGCAAGGTTATGGTGTCTCCTGTGCAGGCCGTTGGCAGGATCGTGCAATCGTCCGGGATTATCCCGCAATGCGATGGCACGCACTTCTTCGTAACATTAACGCATCGTTCCTGCTCCGGAAGGGGCTTCCATTACCAGGAGGTGATCAGCATGACGACAACGAATACGTCTCAACCCAGCCAGACCCCGCCGCTACGCTGTCGCACGCTCGGCAACTCGGGGCTGTTTGTCTCGGAACTGTGTCTGGGCACCATGACGTTCGGCGGCGGTGACGACATGTGGGGTCTGATTGGCCAGCTGCAGCAGGACCAGGCCGACGAACTGGTAAACACCGCCCTGGAAGCTGGCATCAATTTTATCGACACCGCCAATGTCTATGGTGGCGGCGCCAGTGAACAGATCACCGGCCAGGCATTGAAAAATCTGGGGGTTGCCCGCGAGGACGTGGTGCTGGCCAGCAAGGTATTCGGCCCCATGGACCAGGGCCCCAACGCCCGCGGTGCGTCCCGCGGGCACATCATGGCCCAGTGCAAGGCGAGCCTGGCACGCCTGCAAACCGACTATCTGGACCTCTATCAAATCCACGGCTTCGACCCGGCCACCCCCATCGAAGAAACCCTGGAGGCCCTCAACACCCTGGTGCAGCAGGGCCATGTCCGCTACGTGGGCCTGTCCAACTGGGCGGCCTGGCAGGTAATGAAGGCGGTTGGCATTACCGCCGCCCGCCAGCTGTGTCCAATCCTGTCACTGCAGGCTTACTACACCCTGGTAGGCCGCGACCTGGAAAGGGAAGTGATTCCCATGCTGGAATCCGAGAACATCGGTCTGATGGTGTGGAGCCCGCTGGCTGGGGGCTATCTGTCCGGCAAGTACGAGGGATACAACGTGTCGGAAGAAAACCGGCGCGTCAAATTCGACTTTCCGCCGGTGAACCGGGAGCGCGGCAGTCACGTAATTGCCACCATGCGCGAAATCGCCGCCGGCAAAACCGTGAATGGCCAACCCGTCACCGTGGCCCAGACCGCCCTTGCCTGGTTACTGCATCAGAATGCCGTCACCAGCGTGATTGTCGGCGCCAAACGGGTTGACCAATTGCGAGACAACATCCTGGCCGCCCAGGTGCGATTCTCGGAAGATGAACTGGCAGCCCTGGACAAAGTCAGCCGCCTGCCGGCGGAATATCCAGGCTGGATGCTGGAACGTCAGGGAACCTACCGGGCCCACATGAACGAGTAACGCTTGATACGGCCCCGGCGTTACCGCCGGGGCAACCCGCTGCCTCCGCGCCTATCGAGGCTCTCACCAAGTGCCTCTCACCAAGAGCCTCTCAAGACACGCTTGCAGTGAACCCCTGAAAGATCTACCCCTGCACATCGCCCTCTGACGGTTTGCCCAGCCTTTCACTGATTACCACGCTGGCCACCATATCGCCTTCCACATTCACCGCCGTGCGGATGGTGTCGAGGATGCGGTCGATGGGTAACAAAATGGCAATAGCTTCCGCTGGCAGCCCTACGGATTTCAGTACCATCACCATGGTGACCATGCCGGCACTGGGAATACCCGGCGCCCCCAGGGAGGCAATCATGGCGGTGACCATCACCACCACCTGCTGCCCCAGCGACAGGTCCATACCCATCAAATAGGCCACGAACAACGCCGCGGACGCTTCATACAGGGCAGTGCCATCCATGTTCATGGTGGCGCCAATCGGCAGCACAAACCCGGCCACATCCTTTTTCACGCCAAGTTGCTGCTCGGCACACGTTAGCGTTAATGGCAAGGTCGCAGCGCTGGAGCTGGTCGCAAAGGCAGTGACCAGGGCCGGCCGGCTGCCGCGCCAGAACCACAGCGGCGATTTACGGGTAAACAGATAGAGCAACCCGGGCAACACAACAACACCGTGAATCAGCGTTATGGCAAACACCAGCACGATAAACTCCGCCATGGTACCCAGCAGGGCCATATCCTGGGTGGCCATCAACTTGGTCAGCAACGCCAGCACGCCCAGAGGCGCCAGCTTCATGATCCACTGCACCATCAGCATTAACATCTCCATCAATGCCTGCAGACCGGCAAAGAACAAATTGCCGTTTTTTACGGCCTCCCGGTCCTGGCTGGTGCTGATTTTTACCAGTGCCACACCCAGAAAAATGGCAAACACCACCACCGGCAGAATTTTTCCATCTGCCAGGGCGGCAAAAGGATTCATAAACAGGCTATGCAGGAAATGCTGAAGGAATTCACCGCCGCTCATGGATTTCGCGGAAAAATTCGCCATGCTGTCGGCGAACATATCCAGTTGCAGCCCACCGCCCGGCTTTATCCAGCCCGTCATTGATAATGACAATGCCATGGCGCACAAGGTCGACAACACAAAAAAACCCAGTGCATAACGCCAGACCTTGCCCGCCTGATGGTGCGACCTAAGGTTGGCAATACCCACCACGATGGAGGTAAAAATCAGCGGGATCAGGATCATTTTCAGCAGATCGATAAAAAACCGCCCCAAAAGCGTCGCCCAGTACAGCACCTGCTGCTTGATCGCCGAGTCTTCGGCAACGCCATTCAGTAACCACCCCAGGGAAATACCGGCAATGGCAGCGACCAGAATCTGCATATTCAGGCCAAAGCGGCCACGCCGCTCGGGATGATTCGGTGGAGTTAAAGATGAAGGGTCAGCCATTGTCACCTCTTCGCAGCAAAACCATGAATGTCATTGTTATCAATTCTACAACACAGGGAAAGCCAGATTGGCGCAAGCCGTAAGCCGCATTGAAACAGCCAACAGTGAGTACGCAAGCGCACCATTCAAGCCCTGAAAGCATTGCCTGAAACGGCGTTGAGGCCAAAACCTACACGCAACTTAAACCCGGCGCCATTACCGGTGACATTCAACGTGAGTCGTTTAATGGCGCAGCATAATTCAATGGCCTTGCGGATTAAAAAGCCAAATACCACCAATGGCCCCCGGTTTTTTAAAAAAACCGATAAACTCTCCATTCCAGGAATCTGCCAACACTGATCAACAATGAGCGAAAACTGGTCCAACGAAAGCGTATCAACGGCAATCCATCACAGCATCTGTATAGGTTTGCGTGACTTTCAAAAATTAAACACAGGCATCAAACCTGGATATCATTTTTCAACGGCACAGAAAACCGGGCCTTAATGCCCAGCCTGGCGGCTGAACTCTCATTTTTGGCACTAACCTCATATCTATGCCACGCTTTCCGGGGTAGTACCGGGGCTGCACTCACTGAATCGAGACAAGGGGAAACGTCATGTATCGCAACATACTGGTGCCCATCGACTTGGCGCACACCGATAAAATAGCCAAGGCGCTCGCCACAGCCATAGATATAGCCAAACACTATAGCGCCACGCTTTGCTACGTTAGCGTAACCAACAGCGCCCCCTCTTCTGCGGCTCACAACCCGAAAGAGCTGAAAGAAAAGCTGAGTAGCTTTGCCCGGGAACAAGGCCAGGCACACGGCATCGATACCGATAGCATAGTCATATCAACGCCAGATACTGCCGTGGAACTGGATGACCGCCTCCTGCAAGCCATCAAGGACACAGGCGCGGATCTGGTTGTCATGGCTTCACACCCTCCAGGCATTGCCGATAAGCTACATATTCTTCGCTCCAACGGCGCAAACATCGTCAAACGCAGCGACGTATCGGTTTTCATCGTCCGTTAGCTCCAACAGCCTGAGACAGGCTGGCAAGCAAACATGAAAGCCCTGCACAGCGGTAAATACTGCGATAACACAAAATCGCGGGCTTGAGTGATGAGTTGCATGGTTACTTCTTCATGACACCGCCACAGCAGGGCTGACACGAATCAGAGGCAAGAAATTGCGCCTGTAGCCGGCAGGGTATCTCCTCATAGCCAGGCATTCTCCATTTTGTTCTTCACGCCGTTTCAACAGATAATGCCTTTTACTGCCTTGCGCCTTATTGGGTGCAGAGAGAGCCTCTCGCCCGGCGAGCCAGTCTGCTCACAGAGACTTTGTCTACTTTTTTTGATTTCCCCGATTATTAATGGTGGTTTTCTTGCAGACAGAAACAGGCAACCACAATCGTTTTTACTAAGAGATCACTATGGCCACCTTACTCAATGCGGATTTCGGGCAACGTGTCGTCATTCGGCCTACAGACTACCAGTGGGTCACATCCCCCATGCCAGGCGTTGAGCGCATGATGCTGGATCGAGTCGGCGATGAAGTGGCACGGGCCACCTCCATCGTCCGGTATGCCCCGCACAGTGCATTCTCGGCCCACACCCATGGTGGCGGCGAAGAATTTCTGGTATTGGAGGGGGTGTTCTCGGATGAACATCAGGACTACCCGGCAGGCACCTACGTGCGCAACCCCATTGGCACCTCTCACACCCCGCGCATCGGCAAGGAAGGCGCAACGATCCTGGTAAAGCTGCATCAATTTGATCAGGACGACACCGAACAGAAAGTGATCGACACCTTGAACACCCCCTGGCGACCGGGGCTCGTCGAAGGCCTGACGGTGATGCCCCTGCACGACTTCAAAAGCGAGCATGTGGCGCTAGTAAAATGGGCGCCTCACACCCAATTCCAGCCGCACCAGCATTGGGGCGGGGAAGAAATCTTTGTATTGGAAGGTACCTTCTATGACGAGCATGGCAGCTACCCCAAGGGCAGCTGGCTACGCAGCCCTCACTTGAGCCGGCACACGCCGTTTACGAAAGAAGACGGGGCGTTGATTTATGTGAAGGTGGGGCATTTGTAGGAACAAGATACGCTTTTAGAAATGGGAGACCTGACACTCACTGTCACGGGAGATTTCGTATCTGTGAAATGTGAGGTCTGACCCCGTCGTACTCACAACGACATTTGTCCTATATCCCTCTTTCGTATATCCCCAGCCTGCGGACCCCCAAAGCAGCGGGTTTCTTTATTGAAATCAGAAGCCTGCAGATATCCCCTCGCTTATCTCGCTTGAACTTTTGCGGCATTTGTCGTTGAACCCGTTTCGTATATCACCGGATTCTGTTCGCACAGCATTTTCAATATGTCATATTTTTCACGGACTTGGCCACCCTGGCGGGAATTCTGCCTGGATTATTACGACTCTTGTCGTTGAACTCCGGCTTTGACATCTCTTTCTTGAACAAACACTGTTTTTTGAACAGTACAAGGAGAGGCAATATGGCCATGGATGTGCCCCCGGCATTACCTGCAACACCAACCCGGCTAATGGATCGTTTTCGCGCCTTTATCCGCAGTCGCGACAGGGCAGCGAGGCCTTGCCCCGTGCGTCACACCACTGACCCTAAATGAAAAAGCCGCCAATCCGGCGGCTTTTCCGCCCCAGGCAAACACCAACTAAAATAATGCTTGCGAGGGGTGAGTTGTGACTTGATTGTTAAATAGTCTGCATAGCGGGTCAAATCGCCCGCCTCATCGCTGCAATTCCTCCACCTTCCCCCTCGAAAACACCCCATAAAGACTCGGCAACACCAGCAACGTCAACCCCGTGGCCGACACCAACCCACCGACAATCACCACCGCCAATGGCCGCTGCACTTCGCTACCCACCCCGGTGGCCAGCAGCATGGGGATCAACCCCAGCATGGAGGTCAGCGCGGTCATCAGTACCGGGCGCAAGCGCGACACCGCGCCTTCAAAGATCGCGGTGTCCAGGGCCTCGCCATCGCGCAGGCGATGATTGATGGCTTCCACCATGACCACCCCATTGAGCACCGCCACGCCGAACAGGGTGATAAAGCCTACAGAGCTGGGCACGGACAGGTACTGGCCGCTGATCGCCAGGGCGAGGATGCCGCCGATGAGTGCCAGGGGCACGTTGACCAGAATCAACGCGGCCTGGGCCACGGAGCCGAAGGCGAAGTAGAGCAGCAGGGCGATCAGGCCCACGGCGACGGGAACCACCATGGCCAGGCGTTGCTGGGCGCGCTTCTGGTTTTCGTACTGGCCGCCGATGTCCACGCTGTAGCCGGCGGGCAGGTCCACGTCGTTATCGATGGCCTGCTGGATGTCGGCCACCACGGAGCCCATGTCGCGGCCGGCCACGTTGGCCTGGATGACCACCCGGCGTTGCACATCGTCGCGGCTGATCTGCGGCGGGCCGGAGACCAGGCTTACGTCTGCCACATCCATGAGCCGCACCCAGGCGCCATCGGCGGCCTTGAGGCGCAGGTTGCGGATGGCTTCGGCGTCCTGGCGGGCGTTGCGTTCCAGCCGCACGTAGATGTCGTAGCGTTCGTTGCCGTTGATCACCTGCCCGGCACTGCCGCCGCCGAGGCCGTTGCTGACCAGATCCATGACCTGATTGACGCTCAGGCCGTAGCGGCTGAGAGCGTTGCGGTCCGGGGTGACGACCAGCTGGGCTTCGCCGGCGATCTGTTCCAGTTGCACGTCGGTGGCGCCGTTAACCGCTTTCACCGCCTGGGTGATGGCCTCGCCTTTTTGCTGCAGCACGTTCAGGTCCGGGCCGAACAGTTTGATGGCCAGCTGCGCTTTGACGCCGGAGAGCAGTTCGTCCACGCGCATGGCGATGGGCTGGGAAAAGTTGAGCAGCAGGCCGGGGTGTTTTTGCAGTTTCTGCTCGATCTTTTCCTGTAGCTCGAGGCG
>JAWVWY010000083.1:0-14192 GCA_033723495.1 Alcanivorax sp.
ATCATGATGCGACTGGTGGCGCTGACCGGCCTGCTGGCCCTGGCCGCCTGTAGCAGCTTCCCCCATACCGAAAAACAGGTGGCCGCCATTACCCCGGCGGCGCCCAAACTGGCGATTCAGGCCTGGCATACCGATGGCGGTGCGCGGGTACTGTTCGTGCACAACGAGGCCCTGCCGATGCTGGATGTGCGCCTGGTGATGGATGCCGGCTCCGCCCGTGACGGTCAGGTGGCGGGGCTGGCGTCCATGACCAGTGCGTTGCTGGGCGAGGGCGCCAAGGGCCTGAGTGTGGATGACATAGCGCGCGGCTTCGAGAACCAGGGCGCCAGCTTCTCGTCCAGCAGTTACCGGGACATGGGCGTGATCAGCCTGCGCACCCTGTCCGACCCGCAATACCGGCAGCCGGTGACGGACCTGTTCTGCAAGGTGATTGGCCAGCCGGACTTCCCGCAGGCGTCGCTGGACCGCATTCGGGCGCAGATGATGCAGGGGCTGCGCATGGATCAGCAGGTGCCCGGCCCGCAGGTGGGCAAGGCGTTCCAGGCCACCCTCTATGGCGATCATCCCTATGGGCATCCGTCCGACGGCACGCTCAAGAGCCTGCCGGGCATTCAGCGTCAGCAACTGGTGGATTTCTACCAGCGCTACTATGCCGCCGGTAACGCGGTGATTGCGCTGGTTGGGGATATTTCCCGCCAGCAGGCCGAAACCCTGGCCAACCGCATCAGTCAGGCGTTGCCGGCGGGCCCGGCGGCGCCGAAACTGGCCCGTGCCAAGCCGCTCACCGAGCGCCGGGTGAAGCACATCGACTTCCCGTCCTCGCAGACCCATATCCTGATCGGCAACCAGGCCACCTGGCGGGGCAACCCGGACCATGTGGCGCTGTTTGTCGGTAACCAGATTCTTGGCGGTGGCGGGTTCGCCTCCATCCTTACCGACGAGGTGCGCCAGAAGCGCGGCTATGTGTACGGCATTTCCAGCGATTTCCAGCCCATGGCCGCCGGCGGGCCCTTCACCGTGCAGTTGCAGACCGCCAACAAGAACGCCGACCAGGCGCTCACCCTGACCCTGGACCTGATCCGCAAATTCATCAAGGCCGGCCCCACCGCCGAACAGCTCAAGGAGGCCAAGACCAACCTGCTCGGCAGTTTTGCGCTGGCCACCGCCGATAATGGCGATATCATCGGCCAGCTCGGCGCCATCGGCTTCTACAACCTGCCGCTGGATTACCTGCAGCAGTTCAACAAGGCTGTGCAGCAGGTCAGCGCCGACGATATTCGCCGGGCTTTCCAGCACACCCTGGACCCGGACCACCTGGCCATCGTCAGCATCGGGCCGCGCGCGCCCCGGGTGCTGAAAACCACACAGCAGGGCAGTAATGAAAAACCGGGGCAACACCAGTAAGGGGCAGGTACGCATCATTGGCGGGCAGCAGCGCGGGCTGCGCCTGCACTTTGTCGACCAGGGCGGCGACCTGCGGCCGTCCTCCGACCGCATGCGTGAAACCCTGTTCAACTGGCTGCAGTTCGAGCTGCCCGGCATGCGGGTGCTGGATCTGTTCGCCGGCTCCGGGGCGCTGGCCGCCGAGGCCCTCAGCCGCGGTGCCGCCAGGGCCACAGTGGTGGAAAAGAAGCGCGAACGCAGCGCCGATCTGTCCCGTCAGCTGAAGCCGTTGTTCGGTGACCGGGTGCGGGTGGAATGCGCCGATGCCCAGCGCTGGCTGGAACGGGCCGAAGGGCCGTTTGACCTGGTGTTTGTGGACCCGCCTTACGATCTGGGGCTGGCGGAGCCGGCCTGCGAATCCTTGCAGCGGCGAGGGCTGCTAGCGGAGAACGCCTGGGTCTATGTGGAATCCCGGCGCCAGCAACCGGCGCCCGGGGTGCCGACCCAGTGGCAACTGCACCGGGAAAAAAGCAGCGGCGAAATCCGCGCCTGCCTGTATCGGGTCGACACCGCCTCCTGATCCGGTTATCACGTACAGGACCTGAAAATGGCGCGACCTGCACTAGCGTGCCAGTCGTGGCCGTCCAATACTGAAAGGGTAACCCATCAGGAGGCCGCCATGACCACCCGGGCCAAGGTGCAGTTGAAAAAGACCAACCAGAGCGACATTCAGCCGCGTCACATGGATTTCCAGTTCGACCCGGATTTGCCGCGCTACTGGTTCGATAACGATCAATTCAAGACCCTGCTGCTGACAGCGCTGTCGAGTACCTTTCCGGAGGGCGAACGCTTTTTTGTGCATGCGGTGCGCCATTACCAGAAACAGGTGCGCGATCCGCAATTGCGAGAGCAGGTGAAGGGGTTTATCGGCCAGGAGGCGCATCACGGCAAGGAGCACGATGCCTTCAATGAATTCATGGAAGCCAGGGGCGTGCCCACTCGCACGGTGGATGAATTTGTTAACCGTGGCATGCGTTTCATGGCCAAGCATCTGTCGCCCCAGCGGCAGCTCGCCAAGACCTGTGCACTGGAGCATTTTACCGCCATGCTGGCGGAGCTGATTCTGGAAAATCCAGACTTTTTGCAGGGTATGGACGAGCGCATGCTGCCGCTGTGGTTGTGGCATGCGGTGGAGGAAAGCGAGCACAAGGCGGTGGCCTTTGATGTCTATCAGGAGCAGGTCGGCAGCTACCTGATTCGCGCCTCGGAAATGGCTTTCACTACGGTGGAATTCATCGGCTTTACCGCCTTCCATTACCGGCAGCTGCGACAGGGTATGGATGATGCCACCGACTGGCGCTCGATCGGCCGCGGCGTCAACTGGCTGCTGGGCAAGCCGGGCTGGCTGCGGCGGCTGGGCAAGTCCTACCTGGCCTACTACAAGCGTGATTTCCATCCGCACAAGAAAGACAGCACGCTACTACGCCGACAGGCGCTGAAAAAGCTGGCGAAACTGCTGGATACGCCGTCGCTGGCGGCGTGAGCCACCGGCCGCCGGTCGGCAACGCTATTCGCTGACCCAGTGGATAGCGTCGTCCAGTTGCTGGTTATGGAAGACGCGCACATGGCCGGGAATCGCCAGGCCAAACACCCGCAATGCGGTACGAATCCATGTCTCGTCGGTGACCACCGCCATCTTTTCCCAGCCGCTCAGGTGACGTAACCCAAGCCTGGCGTCATCCCACATGGCGCCGGCCTCGAAGCTGTCGAAGTCATCGCCCAGGTGATAAAGAAAACGCACTTTTTTCTGCTGCGAGAACGCGGCTTCCACCGCCGGTATCAGCACGGTTTCGTAGTCGCTGCTGGTAACGGTACCTTTGGCACGAAAGCCGATAACGTTATCCGGCAGGTCGGCAATTGCTTCAAGCATGGTGTCCTCCTCGCGCCAGGTGTGCGCGGTTGCGACGATTAGTGATTCAAAAGCGGAACTGGGCGCCCAGGCTGTAGACATCCAGGCGGTGATGTTCCAGCTTGTAATAATCATAGCCGCCACGAATTTGCAGCGGACCGATGAAATACAAGATCCCGGCGCCGGCCAGCAGGTCCTCGCCATCAACGGATACCCGGTAACCGGTGAAAGTGCCATCCGCGTTCCAGCTGAAGCCGCCGAAGCGCCCGTAGAGGTGGGTGTTATAGTACACCTCGGTGGAACCGATCATTGCCAGCTCGAAACCGTCGGCATCGCCTCGCCGTTTATTGCCATTGACGGTGATGCTGGTTTCGCCGAAATCGATATAGCCAAATTCCACGCCCAGGGTGTTGCGCCCGGCCTTTGCGCTATAGCGGCGCAGATCATTCTGCAGACCGATACGAACCGCATAGCGGTAATCCCGATTGTCGATATTTGCTACCGGCTGCTGTTGAAAGTCCGCGGTGCTGATATCCAGCCGGCTGTATTGGGCCTGGATGCCAAGGTAGGGCGCGCTATCGGCCAGGGCCAGGCCGGGCAGCACCAGTGCCAGTGTTGCGAATAGGGCTTTCATGCGTTCACCTCTCAGGTTCACCGCTGGTTGCCGCCCGAATAGTTTCAAGCCAGAAAGAGGGTCTTGTTCTTCGCTGGCGGCAACGTGCTTTTTCTTTAACCGCGAAGCATTGATAACGCGGGGAGCAGGCTCCCCGCCGGTTCAGAAGCGGAATTGGGCGCCGAGGCTGTAGGCGTCCACCTGGTGGTCGTCCACCTTGTAGTAGTCGTAGCCGCCACGGATCTGCACATGATTAATGAAATACATGAGTCCGGCGCCGCCCAGCACATCCTGACCATCATTGGAGTCCGAGGCGCCGGCGCCAGAGGTGTCGGTGTTCCAGCTCAGGCCGCCTACCCGCAGGTAGACGTGGGTATGGTTGTATACCTGGGTGGAGCCAATTACGGCCAGCTCGATGCCGTCGAGCTCGGCGGTCACGTCGGTGCCGCCAGTGGTGGCGCTGACCTCGCCGAAGTCGATATAGCCCAGCTCCAGGCCGACCGTGTTGCGGCCGCTGTTGCCGGTGAAGCTGCTTAGATCATCCTGCATGCCAACGCGCACGGCGTAACCGTAATCACTCTTGTCGATGCGGGATACCGCCAGGCCGTCGAAGTCTGAGCGGTTGATATCCACTCGGCTGTACTGGCCTTGCACGCCGATGTACGGCGCGGTTTCTGCCAGGGCCAGGCCGGGCAGCAATAGAGCAAGTCCTGCAAGTTGCATTTTCATGGGAGCACCTCTCAAGTTTACCGGTCGTTGCGCGTCGGTAAGGTCCATGATTCGCCCTGGCGTTGTTGGTCAATACGGTTGGCAATCTGGCCCCACCCCTGTCTGCCCGATAATAGGAGGAGCGAAACCCAGGCGGTTGACTCGAATCAAGGGAGACGGTTTAGGTGCGAGGATTCGTTGTGGCTGTTGGTGCGACCGTGAAAAACGGTCTGGCTGCCGGCCAGGCGCCGATACAACGCCACGTTGCGGCGGCGGGGAAACCACTCAACCAGAAATACCGCCAACGCTTCCCACAGCGATACCCAGGCGGCCACCGTCAGCCCCTCGGCAAACACATTGGCGGTTACCGAACGTTGATGGCCAAGAAACTGATTCAGTGACACCGAGGCAAACAGGATCACCAGGCCGATGACAAAGAAGATTGCCGAACGACGGAACATTTTCAGAATACTCTCGTGTTCCAGTTCGGCCAGATAGCCGAAGTAACTGTTGAGGCTGCCCTGGATGCGGGAGCGTTGTTGCGGGTCCAGTTGGCAGGCGAGGGTGAACTGGATGATAACGGGTTCGCCCTCCAGCTCGCGGGCGCAGGCAATCAGATAGTCGGCCAGATCCTGATCCAGGTCCCGGCGGATATAGGGGGCGCTTTTATCAAAGTTGTTATAGAGATCCTCGACCCGGTTGGCGCTGACATCAATGATCACCCGACCGTCGGCATCCCGTTCGTAACGGCTGAGAATATCGCGTTTCACGTTATCCCCTCTCGGCTTGATAGTGACGTGCACGTCACGCCTGTTTCCCATAATAGGGTATGGCTTGTCAGACCGGGAAGTCGACCTGTTAAGCTGACACAAAGCATCACCGGAGAGCGTTATGAGCGCATGGTTGAAGACCCTGAAGCGCTGGCTGGGCCGTCAGTATAATGGCGCCGAGCATGAGGCGTCAGAGCCGTCGCCGCCGGTGCCGGATTATCACCCGGCCCATGGCAGTGACGACGAGCCGCAGGCGCTGCACCGTGGCCGCCGGCGCCTGAAGGAGAATTTCACCTCCCACTGGGATCTGGATTATCTGCCTCGGGAGGAGGTCGAGGAACTGCTCAAGGAGACGGGCAAGGGCCAGCACGACAAGCCCTGATGGACGACACAGGCCCTGCCATGGCGCGCCTGCCTCGGGGCTAGCCGCGGGTCGGCCGGGCGACGCCCTGTTGCTGGAAACGTTTTGCCACCCGCACCACGATATCGCTCTGGAACGCCTTCTCGTAATGCACATCCAGCACATAGGCCTTGGCGCGCAGGCGGATAGCCAGGCGCTCGGCCACGGTGACTTCCTCGATGGCAAAGCTCACCGGTTTTTTCAGGTAGGCGAAGCGGCTGGTGACGATCACTTCCTCGATCAGGGCGCGGGCCTGTTCGATATCCGCATCCAGGGCAATGTGAAAGTCGGTGACTACCATCATGTCCAGCGCGCCGGCATTGCCGGAGGCCACCACGTCGGTGATAAAACGTGAGTTGGGGATGGTGACCAGGTTGTCGTCCAGGGTCTGCAGGCGCACGGTACGCAGGCCGATGGAGATGATCTCGCCGTAAACATCGTCGAAGCTGACCCGGTCGC
The DNA here is from genome assembly GCA_033723495.1 of Alcanivorax sp. Taxonomy (GTDB): domain Bacteria; phylum Pseudomonadota; class Gammaproteobacteria; order Pseudomonadales; family Alcanivoracaceae; genus Alcanivorax. The sequence goes on from JAWVWY010000083.1 coordinate 6,243, forward strand.
CGACCCGGAACGGCCGGTCAAACAACAGCAGCAGGCCGGCCACCAGCGAGGCGGCGATATCCTTGAGTGCAAAGCCCAGCGCCACCGCCACCGAGCCGCCGGCGGCGAACAGGAATTCCTTGGGTGGGCGCAGCACCCCCACCACCAGGGCAATGGTGCCGACGGTGTAAAGCACGAAGCCGATCAGGGTGGTGATCTGCAGAATCAGAAAACGCCGGGTGGGCATTTTCTCGGAAATTTTCTGGCTCAGGCGGGTAATGCCCCAGTTCAGCGCCCACAGGATGAAGCCGCCGATCAACAGCAGCAACAACGCATAGGCGTTGAACAGTTCGACCACCACGGCCAGGTCGTTGACGATGCTGTTGCCCTCATTCATTGAGCAGATTCTTCCCTGTCAGGTAGCTGATCATGGGCGGGTACCACAGGGGTACCAGCCGGTAGCGGCCGTCCTCGGATTTGTGCAGGAAGCCGGCGTCGAAACCGGCCTTGAGCGCATAGCGCACCACCGTGTCCGGCAGGTGGGTGACGGCGCTGATTTCCTGGCTGGCCAGGTTTTCATGGGTAACGATGGCGGCGTACACGAACAGGGCATTTTCGCCCATGCCGTCGAGCAGGCTGGCGGACGGCGGCGTCGGCAGCCCCACCAGTACCTGGCGGCCCTGCAGGCGCACGCTGGTCTGCCACAGCTGCAGCGCCACCATGGGGTTGCCGCGGCTGGCGTCCCACAGCAGGCTGAAATAGCGCTGCTCGGCGTTGCGCACATTGCCGGCATCGGGGCCGCGTGAGGACAGCAACGCCTCGTCATAACGCAGCCGGTAACCACTCTGGTGATGGCGCGACAGGATCAGGGAACGCAACTCCGCCTGCCCCCAGCGCTTCACGCGGATCACGTTGCGGAACTGGTATTCGCGGCCGAACACATTGCACAGGTAGGCCCAGCTCTGGTTGTTGATCATCAGCAGCCAGTAAACATGGTCGAGGCGGGCATTGACCAGCGACAGCACGTTACGCCAGCCATCCAGGCCACCGGCGCTGGCCAGGAACAGGTTCTGGGCCTCGTCCAGCACCACCAGGGTGGGGCGGCGCTCGGCATCGCTGTTGACCAGCGCCGCCGGGCCGTCCTCGTTCAGGTCCAGCTGCAGCGCTTCGCCGATCAACTGGTTGATGGCCTGCGGCGTGCAGGTTCTGGCCGGCACCGGCAGACGCAGGATGTTGAGGTCTTGGCAACTGTCGTGCAGCGCCTTTTCCAGCTTGCCGAGGCTAAGGCTCTTGCCGCAGCCTTTTTCGCCGGTGACCACCAGGGCATTTTCATCGGTCTTGTCCTCATGCCAGCGCTGGATATGCTTTTCCATGGCGCTGACCAGGCCGGTATCGATGATCGGCGTGTCGCTGCCCTCCGGTAGCCCGGCGTCGAACCAGCGTTCGTAGCGGCTGTCCTCCGGGCTTTCTGGCGGTTCTTGCGCTGGCTCGTCGCTGCTGACCCGGGTGCGCAGCCGGAACCAGCGGGCCTTGAGGCGCAGGTACCAGTCAAAGTCCGCCAGCATGCGGTCGACGAAGCCCAGCGCAAAGCCGAGCAGGGCCAGCGGCAGCAGCAACGGGGCAAACAGCCAGAACAGGGCGGGGTGCAGCAGGACAGAGGTCAGCCTGTCCAGTTTTGATGGCAGCAGCGCCTGCAGGCACAGGCGGTAGTCGTCGGCGCGCAGTACCAGCAGTCGGCCCAGCAGCAGGTAAGCGACCGCCAGTAACAGATAACTCAGCAGGTAATAAAGTAGCGATGGGCCCAGGCTGGTTTGTACCAGCATCAGCAGCAGCCAGGGGGGCAGCAGCCAGCGTGCCAGGTGACGAGCATGGTCGCCGGCCTGGCGGGTCTGCTCGTTGTTGAGGTAGCGGTTGGCGCTTTGCGCCACGCGCAGCAGCAGCCACTCGCCCACCAGGCAGGCCATACCATAGATGACATAGAGCCGCGCCAGTGGCAGCGCCCAATAGAGAATACGGGTGGTGCTGTTATCCAGCGGCTCGGTCAGGGCATCCAGCACCAGCCAGATCAATAGCCACGGCAGCAGCGGTGCCAGGCCGCTGATCAACCGGCTGGCATGCCACAGCCAGCGCCGTTCGCCGCTGACGTGAATGACCTTGTCATGCAGGCTGAGGGCGAACTGACGGCTGCGATGGGCGACGCGGACCAGCAACACAAAGCCGGTGATCCCCAGCAGCAGGGTTAGCAGATTCTTGACCAGTGGCAGGGCATGGGGTGGCTCCCCGGGGCGTTGCAGATCATGGGCGATCAGCTGTCCCACTTCCCGGATCTGACGCGTCATGCGTTGCAGCTCGTGGGTGACCACCGTGGGCGTTTGCGCCAGGCCGCCAAGTTCATTGACCAGTTGCCCCAGTGGCCGCCGTTGCCACAGATCGGCGCGCAGTATCCGCACCTGTTTCTGTATTTCCAGGCGGCTGCGTATCAGCGACAGGTAATCTGCTGCCGGCAGGGTGTCCGCTGTGGGCAGGGCAGGCGGCTGATACCAAAGCCGGTCGAGCGTCTGCAGGGCCTGGCGATCTTCGTCGCGGGCCAGTAGCGCCAGGGTCGCCAGCACCGCGTTCAGGTGTTGATTGAGGGCGGTGATGGCCGCGCTGGTGTGTTGCGGGTCCAGTGTTTGCAGCGCCGAACGCAACGCCAGCAGGGCGGCATAGGCCTGTCGCTGGGCGGGCGGCAGATCCAGCAGCTGATGGCGTTGGCGGTAGACTTGCTGATCCAGGTTATTGAGCTGGCCGGTGACCACCGCGATATCGTCCTGCAGGCCGGGGCACTTGCTGTCGGCAAGGGCGCGCGGCTGCGGTGGGCGGCTCAGTGGCGGTAGAGGCTGTTGTAGCGGCTGGCCGAGCAGGCGGGTGAGGGTGTCGCGGTCGGGCATCTCGCCGTTGAGCAGCGCACCCAGGGCGCGTCGCTCGGCCTGGCGCTGCTGCAACTGGCTGTTGAGCTGGGTCAGGGTCTCCCCGGCGGCCTGGCAGGCGGCGCTGCTGGCACGGGTTTCGACAGGCAGAAGACATATTGCCACCAGTATGGCCAGCACAACCCCGAGCCGCTGCAATCCCATTCAGTATCCTTGTGCACCTTCCTCAGATGGGCCCATTGTAGGTAGCGGGGCGGGGTGGCGCCATCCCGATGCGATTGTCGATTTACACGGGCAGGGTGATGGCGCGATGCTATAGGCAGGAAGACGGTGACAGGCGTTAAGGAGAAACCCATGAGTGACCTGACCGTAGGTGCCTTGATGGCCAAGCATCCCTCATCCATCGCGATGGGCACCGAATTGACCGAAGTGGTGGATATCCTGCTGCAGCACAAGTTTATCGGGCTGCCGGTGGTGGATGCTGGCAACAAGGTCATCGGCTTTGTGTCGGAGCAGGATTGCCTGCGCCAGCTGCTGATTTCCAGCTATCACTGTGAGGGTTCGCTGGTCGTGGAGGAGATCATGCACGTGGATCCGCTGACGGTGAAAGCAGAGGATTCCGTGGTGGACGTGGCGGAGATGATGGTCGGCCAGAAACCCAAGATCTATCCGGTTACCGACGCGCAGGGCGCGCTGATCGGGCTGCTGACCCGTGAGCAGGTGCTGCGCGCCCTCAAGGACAGCCGCCGCGGCTGCGATTAGCCGTTTCTTACAATTGCGGCCCGTCCCGGGCCGCTAGCATGATGGAATTCGATCATACGTGGAGGGCCGTCATGCGCGACCTGAATACCTTTCTGGCCGATTACGGCGACAGTCATCGGAACCCGGTGAACCAGTGGGTGCACATTGTCTGTGTGCCGGCGATTTTCGTTTCCACCCTGGGATTGTTCTGGCTGCTGCCACTGGGGCAGTGGCTCGGCCTGCAAGGCGCCGCCGCCTACTGGGTCAACGGCGGTACCCTGCTGGCGGCCCTGTGCATGCCCTTCTATCTGCGAATGTCCGCCGGCATGACCGTGCTGATGGCTGCCTGGCTGGCGCTGTCGCTGGCGGCGATTGTGGCGGTGGAGCGCAGCGCCCTGTCGCTGGCCTGGACCTCGGCGAGCGTCTGGCTGCTGGCCTGGGTGGTGCAGGTCTGGGGCCACAAGGTGGAAGGCAAGAAACCGTCTTTTGTGGACGACCTGGTGTTCCTGCTGGTCGGGCCCATGTTCGTGAGCCTGGAACTGGCCCATAAACTGGGGCTGCGTCGCCATTGATTGCTCGCCGTCCACCGGCACGGCATTATCGCCGGTATGTCTGCGAACCCCGAGGCCGCCCCGGCCGATACCGAGCTGCTGTCACCGCTGTTCCTGTGGAACGGCGGTTGGCTGATGATCATGCGGCGGCTGCACAATCGCCCCCACCGTCATGTGGCGGCATCCCTGCTGGTGGGGCTGGAAGGCCCCATTACCGTGACCGTGGATGGCCAGTGCCGGCGGCAGCGCCAGGTGCTGGTGGCGCCGGAATGTGAGCAAAGCCTGGCCAGTGATGGCCCGGTGGCGGTGTTGCACCTGGACCCGGATGAAAGCGCCTGGCGGGTGCGGGCGAACACGCCGCTGCCCGATGACCTGCCGGCGCAGCTGGCGGCACTCACCGCGGCGCCGTCGGCGGACACGGCCAGTGCGCTGATTCGGCAGTTGCGAGATGGCCGGGTGGCGCCGCTGGATGCCCGCATCGCCGCCACCTGCCGGCAACTCAAGCGTGCCCCGGAGCTGGCCGACAGTGCTACCCTGGCGGCGGCCGCCGGCCTGTCGGAATCGCGCTTTCGGCACCTGTTTCGCGAACAGCTGGGCGTCACCCTGAAACGCTACCTGTTGCATCTCAAGTGTCAGCGGGTGGTGGCCCTGTGGCGCGATGGCATGACCTTCACCGAACTGGCCCAGCACGCTGGCTTTTATGACCAGCCGCATCTCAACCGTACCCTTCGCGCCATGTTCGATGCGCTGCCGTCCCGGTATGCTCGACACTTGCCGGTGCCGGTGTTGCACCTGTCACTGCCCTGACAATAACAACGGAGTTTCCATGGATTATCAGCATATCCGCGCCGACCTGGCGGACCAGATCCTTACCCTCACCCTCAACCGTCCGGACCGTCTCAACGCCTTTACCCTGCGCATGAAGGACGAGCTGGTGCATGCCTTCGGCGAGGCGGATGCCAACGATGAGGTCCGCGCGGTGATCGTCACCGGCGCCGGGCGGGCGTTCTGTGCCGGCATGGAAATGCAGCCGGAGGATGGCGGCCATGTGTTCGGCTATGACCAGGCGGACGGGCAGGCGCCGCCGCTGGAGCAGATCCGCGATTCCGGGGGTGAGGTGTCGCTGGCCATCTACCAGTGCCGCAAGCCGGTGATCGCTGCCATCAACGGTGCTGCCGTCGGCGTGGGCATCACCATGACGCTGGGCATGGATATTCGCCTGGTCGCCGAGAACAGCAAGATCGGCTTTGTCTTCACCCAGCGCGGGCTGACCCCGGAAGCCTGTTCCTCCTGGTTCCTGCCGCGGGTGGTGGGCATGCAGCAGGCCATGGAATGGGTGCTCAGCGGGGATATTTTCCTGGCCGAGGAAGGTCAGCAGGCGGGCTTGTTCCGCAGTGTACACGCCAAGGATGAGGTGCTGGCGGCGGCGCAGGCGCTGGCGCGCAAGCTGATCGCCAAGAGTTCGCCGGTGGCGGTGGCGCTGGCCAAACAGATGCTGTGGCGCAACCCCAATTTCGACCACCCGATGCAGGCCCATGCGGTGGAGAGCCGCATGATCTATCGCAGCAATGAATTCTGGGATGGTCGTGACGGCTTTACTGCCTTCCTGGAAAAGCGTGATCCGGTGTTCGATACGCCGCTGGCTGAGGTGCCGCGGCAGTTCGATTTCTGGCCGGAGCCGCCGCTCAAGTAGGGTTGCGAGCGCCTTCGCGGAACTGGGCCGGCGTCATGCCGGTCCAGCGTTTGAATGCCTTGGCAAAGGCGCTTTCATCGGAAAAGCCCAATTGCTCGGCCAGTTCACTGAGGCGTTGACCGTCGAGCAGGGCCTGTTCGGCCAGTTCCTGCAACAGCGCATCGCGCAGCAGTTTGAAGCTACTGCCCTCTTCCCCCAGTTTGCGCACCAGATGGCGGCCACTCATGGCCAGCTGTTCGGCCACCTTTTCCTTGCCCCAGCGCGGTTGCCGGCGCAGCAATTCCTGCACCCTGGCGCTGAGCGACTGGCTGCCCAGCTGTTGCAGCAGCTGGTCGGCGAGGGTGCGAAGATGCCGGCACAGCCCCGGGTTGGCGTAGATCAGTGGCAGCTCCAGCGCATCGGCGGGAATCCACAGGGCGTTGTGTTGCGCCTCGAAATCCACCGGCACGCCCAGCAGCGCCTGGTAACGCTGCGGCTCATCCAGGGCGCGGTGCTGCAGGGTCAGGCGGGAGGCCTGCAAACGCTGGCCGGTGGACCAGCGCGACAGTTGTAGCAGGGCGGTGAGGGCCGCTTCCACCCGCTCCGCCCGGCGGGTCTGGTACTGGGGCAGATAGCGGATCTGGCACTGGCCGTCCCGTTGCGCCACATCAAAGGTGCCGCCTTCGCCGACGATGGGGTAATAGTCGAGCAGGGTATCGAGTGCCTCGGCCACGGTGTCGCAGCTCATCAGCACCATGCCGACGGTATCCAGATGGCCGGCCTCGATGGCCAGGCCGAACTGTACGCCAACCAGCGGGTCGCGGGCCTGCTGGCAGAAGCTCTCCCAGATTTGCCCCTGCAGGGCCAGGCTCACTCTTTCCTGGCGGGCAAAGGCCGACTGCAGCGAATCGGGTAACGCAAAGCCCAGCGATTGCGCTGCCTGGCTGATCGCCTGGGTGAAGTGCACCGTGACGGTGGGAGTATGCGACATGCGGTTATTGGTCCCGAATTAACCGTGACATGGTCCTGAATTGGCCGGGCATTGCGGCTCGGCCGCCCTTAAGCTGTTAAGCATAGCAAAGACCGGGCATGACCTGGCAGAGAAGGCTTGTTTCAAAAGCCCCATAACACAATAAATCGGGACAGCTATGTACGCAGTGATTGGCGCCGGCCCCATGGGACTGGCCACCGCCAGAAACCTGGATAAAGCCGGCATCGCCTTTACCGGCTTCGAGCTCCACAGTGATGTGGGCGGGTTATGGGATATCGATAACCCGCACAGCACCATGTACCAGTCGGCCCACCTGATTTCGTCAAAGACCATGACGCAGTTCAGGGAATTTCCCATGGCCGAGCGGGTCGCGCCCTATCCGCATCACAGTGAAATGAAGGCCTACTTTCGTGACTACGCGCGCCATTTCGGCCTCTACGAGCATTACGAGTTTTCCACCCGGGTTCTCGCGGTGGAACCGGATGGCGACGGCTGGCAAGTCACCACCGAGTGCAACGGCCAGCAGCAACGCCGCTTTTTCGACGGTGTACTGATCGCCAACGGCACCCTGCACCGGCCCAATATGCCGTCCCTGCCGGGGGACTTCGATGGCGAGCTGATGCATGCCAGTGGCTATCGTTCGGCGGACCTCTTTGCCGATAAACGGGTGCTGATCGTCGGTTGCGGCAATTCCGGCTGCGACATCGCGGTGGACGCGGTGCACCAGGCCCGGCGTGTGGACCTGTCGGTGCGGCGCGGTTACTACTTCCTGCCCAAGTTTATCGGTGGCCGGCCCACCGACACCCTGGGTGGCAAGCTGTCTCTGCCGCGCCCGCTCAAACAGCGTCTGGACGGCCAGCTGATCCGCATGGTGATCGGCAAGCCCAGTGATTATGGCCTGCCGGACCCGGACTACCGGCTCTATGAATCGCACCCGGTGATCAATTCGCTGGTGCTGCATCACCTTGGCCATGGTGACATCAGCCCGCGCCCGGACCTGCAGGCGGTGAACGGCAATACCGTCACCTTCAGCGACGGCCAACAGCAGGACTATGACCTGATCCTGATGGCCACCGGCTACCAGCTGGATTACCCCTTTATCGCCCG
>JAWVWY010000084.1:0-13982 GCA_033723495.1 Alcanivorax sp.
CAGATCTGGCTGTCTCGCTCATTGCGACTGGCGTTCCCCGACATCGAGGTCGCCAGGGCCGACACCCTGTCTGCGGGCCTGCAGCTGTTGGCCACCGAAGCACCGGATATCTGTCTGGTGGACCTGAGACTGCCCGACGGTGACGGTATCGACTTCATCCGGGCCTGCCGCCAGCACCACCCGCACTGCAAGCTGGTGGTCACCTCCATTTACGGTGATGAGCAACACATCTTCCCGGCGCTGGAAGCCGGCGCCCATGGCTATCTACTCAAGGAAGAGCCACAAGCGGCCATCGCGCAGGCCCTGAAAGGGCTGAAAAACAACCGCGCGCCGTTATCCGCCAGTGTCGCCAACAACCTGGTGACCTATTTCAATGACCACCGGGTGAAGCCACACATCATCCACCGGGACGAGGAAATCGCCGACCTCACCGAACGACAAAAACAGATCCTGCTGGCGGTAGCGCGCGGCATGACCACCCGGGACATCGCCGACCGGCTGGACATCAGCATTCACACCGCCAGCAAGCATGTTAAAAACATTTATGCCAAGCTCGACATCCACAATCGGGCGCAGGCCACGCAACTGGCCATTCGCACCGGCCTGCTCAGTGACTAGCCCCGGGCCCCTGTTCGATCGGCTGACCGTGGCGCATGCCCGGGTTAACGTCGTGGGGCTTGATCCAGCCCATGTACATGCTGAGCAGAATAAACAGGAATACCGCCACCGACAGCCCCACTCGCCAGGCCAGCGCCCGCATGGTCTTGCCTTCGCGGCTGTCGCCGCGCGCCAGTGACATCAGCGCTCGTCCCAGGGCGATAACCGCCGCCAGCAACAGAACCACCACGATTAGCTTTACCCACCACATAATGCTGACCCTTCAGGCAAAATCTGTAGAATGTGCCGCCATTGTACTGACAGCCAGTTGCTCAGGGCGAACCCGCCCTGTGTGATCATCCCCTGCCAGGAGGGATCGCCATGCAGCCACGCCAACGCCGTTCGTCCCTTGTCGCCTTGCTGGCGACGGTTGCCGTGGCCGCCCTGTGCATCCGTCTGGGCGTCTGGCAACTGCACCGGGCCGACCAGAAAAGCCAGTGGCTGGCGGCCCAGGCGACCCGTGAAGCCCGGCCGCCGGCTTGGCTGCACACCCTGCTGGCGCTGCCGGCCGACCAGCGCCAGCACCGCGCCATCAGCGTGCGCGGTCGCTTCGATAACCACCACAATATCCTCCTCGACAACCGAATTCTCAACGGCGTCGCCGGTTATCACCTGTTTACCCCGCTGCACACCGGGGACGGCCACTGGGTGCTGGTCAACCGCGGCTGGCTGCCCTGGGGAAACAGCCGTCAGACACTACCCGACATTACACCGGTGCCCGGCACGATCAGTCTGACCGGCACGGTGTATCAGCCCTCCAGCCGGACGCTGGTGCTCAAGGATGTCCCTTTGCCAGACAATCAGTGGCCATTACGGGTAGAAAAAGTGGATTTTGCCGCCATCGGGGAAAAACTTGGGGTAGAATTGGCGCCCCTTGAAATCCGGGTAGCCCCGAAGCAGGCACTGGGCGGTGTTTCGCCTCTGCCGCGGCACTGGCGCGACGTGCCGATAATGGGCCCTGACCGCCACCGTGCCTATGCCCTGCAATGGTTCCTGATGGCACTGGTAGCGGTGATCTTTTTTATCGTGGCCACCCATCGCAACGCGAGAAAGGACGCCTGATCGCATGTCCCCACGCACCAAGAACCGGCTTGTATTGCTGGCCATTATCAGCCCCTTTGTGCTGTTTTTCCTGGCCGGTCATTTCCTGGTGGACCCCTGGTCACTACCGCGGGTCAACAAGGGGCAGCTGATCATCCCGCATATTCCGCTGGCCGACCTCAAGGTCAGCGACGCGCAGGGGGCGCCCTACGACGGCAACGATACCGCCGGTAAATGGACATTGATGTATATCGCCGGCAGCGGCTGTGAAAGCGCCTGCAAGAACGGCCTGTATTACCAGATGCGCCAGGTCCAGCAGGCTCTGGGCGAAGACGCCCGGCGCCTGCGCCGCCTGATTGTGTTGACGGCACCGCCGGCCGACAGCCTGCGCCATTTTCTCGATGACAAGGTCACCGGCATGGTCGAGGTGCATGGCGAACTAGCGGTACTGAAAGGCGTGCTGGCCGAGGTTTACCAGCCCAACCCGAGCGCACCGGTGGGCGATATTTTTCTGGTCAGCCCGGACGGCCAGATCTTCATGCGGTATCCCACCCATGAAGACATGGATGCCACCCTGGAAGAGGCGGAAAATATCCGCGTCGATCTCAAACGCACCCTCAAAGGGTCTTTGATCGGTTAAGAGACTTTTTTATTATGCAATCTCTGACTCCTTCTCAACGCTGGCTCCGCCGGCTCTGTATTCTGGCCGTTTTGCTGGCCGCCGGCGTGATCACTCTGGGGGCCTGGACACGCCTTTCCGATTCCGGGCTGGGCTGCCCGGACTGGCCTACCTGTTACGGCCATTTTGACGTGCTCAAGGCCATCGACCATGTCAAACAGGTGAACGAAAGCGCGCCCGGCACCCTGCGCGAGGCCCACAAGACCATTCCGGAAATGGTACACCGCTACTTTGCCTCGACCCTGGGTCTGGTCATTGTCGTCATTGCGGTGTTGTCGGTGATCAATCGCAAACGCTACAAACAACCGGTGAAGCTGCCGCTATTCATGGTGGTGCTGGTGGTATTCCAGGGCATGCTGGGCATGTGGACGGTGACGCTAAAGCTGCCGCCAGTCATCGTCATGCTGCATCTGCTGGGCGGCTTTACCACCTTCACGCTGCTGGTCCTGCTGACCGCCCGGGTATTTCGCTGGCCCAGTTTTCTCAACGACTGTGATGTGCGCACGCTCAAGACCATGGCCTCCATCGCCCTGGCTGCCGTGATTGTGCAGATCGCCCTGGGTGGCTGGACCGCCAGCAACTATGCGGCGGTGGCCTGCACCGAGCTGCCGGTGTGCGAGGCCGGCTGGCAGCAACGGCTGGACTTCGAGGACGCCTTCGCGTTCTGGCAGCATCGCGCGGATAACGGCGACTACGAATATGGTGTACTGGACAACAAGGCACGCACCACCATCCACGTCATGCACCGTTTCGGCGCCATGCTGGTCACGGCCCTGGTGCTGGCGCTGGTGATCAAGATTCTGTGGCGGGCCCGCAGCGTGTTCTTCCGCAATTTTGCCCTGGTGATTCTCGGTCTGCTGGCCGTGCAAATCAGCCTGGGGATCAGTAATGTGATGTTTGGCGTCCCCTTACCGGTGGCGGTGGCCCACAACTTTGTGGCCGCCCTGCTGCTGGCCAGCCTGGTGCTGTTCATTCGAGCCATCAACGTCAAATGCGCCGCCAAACGCAAACCGCAATCGCGGGAGGGCGACCCTTCATGAGTCAAAACACCAACTGGCGCGACTACCTGGCGCTGACAAAGCCCGGCGTCGTCATGCTGCTGATGGTGACCGCCGTGGCCGGCATGTTTCTGGCCACTCAGCCGGCCGGCATGGTGCCGCTGGGGATCTTTGTGCCAGCCTTTGTCGGCCTGGCGCTGGCGATGATGGCCTCCGCCGCCATCAACCAGATCATGGACCAGAAAATTGATGCGGTGATGGAGCGCACCGGCCAGCGGCCGCTGGTGGTGGGCAAGCTCACCCCCCGTGCCGCCATCACCTTTGCCGTGCTGCTGGCGCTGGCCTCCATGATCATGCTGTATTTCCTGGTCAACCCGCTGACCGCCGGCCTGACCCTGTTCGGCTTCGTCGGCTATGCCTTTATCTATACCCTTTACCTGAAACGCGCCACCCCGCAGAACATCGTCATTGGCGGCCTGGCCGGCGCCATTCCGCCGTTGCTGGGCTGGACTGCGGTCACCGACCAGATGCATCCCTATGCCTGGCTGCTGGTGCTGATCATCTTTGTCTGGACCCCTCCGCATTTCTGGGCGCTGGCCATCCACCGCCGGGATGAATATGCCAAAGCCGATATCCCCATGCTGCCGGTCACCCATGGCGTGGAGTACACCCGCAAGTCCGTGCTCTATTACACAGTGCTGCTGTTTGTCTGCTCGCTGCTGCCCTACCTGACCGGCATGAGCGACCTGATCTATCTGCTCAGCGCCCTGATCCTCGGCCTGTTGTTCCTCTATTACGCGGTCCGTCTGCGTTTCTCCGAAGACCCGAGCCTGCCGATGAAAACCTTCGGCTACTCCATTACCTACCTGTTCATCCTGTTCGCGGCGCTGCTGGTGGACCACTATGTGGCCATTACACCGGCCACCGTGGCCGACTGGCTGGGCGTCTGACCGCATACCCATGCTGCTGGTGACGCCCGGTCACCGGCAGCAAGGCGCAATGGCACCCGGACGGTGATGCCAGATTCGCTTTCGCGCTTTTCCCACTACGAATTTTGCAGTAGTTTATTGGCTCATTCTGGCTTGTTTGAAGGATCAATCGGTATGGGCCTCCTGATTTTCATCGGCATCATCGTCGCCGTCGTCATCTACATCATCGCCGTTTACAACCGGCTGATTTCACTGAAAAACCGTTTCAAGAACGGCTTTTCCCAGATTGATGTACAGCTACAACGCCGCCATGACCTGATCCCCAACCTGGTGGAAACCGCCAAGGGCTACATGAACCACGAGAAGGAAACCCTGACCCAGGTGATCGAGGCCCGTAACCGGGCGGTGACCGCCAAGCAGGCCGCGGCCGCCCATCCCGACGACAACCGGGCCCTGAGTGCCCTGGGCAAGGCCGAATCCGCCCTGTCCGGCTCGCTGGCCAATTTTTTTGCGCTCAGCGAAAACTACCCGGACCTGAAAGCCAACCAGACCATGGCGCAGCTGATGGAAGAGCTGACCAGCACCGAGAACCGCATCGGCTTTGCCCGCCAGGCGTTCAATGACGCGGTGATGAACTACAACACCTACCGCGAACAATTTCCGCAGAACTTCATTGGCGGCCTGTTCGGTAATTTCCAGGCCGCCGAGCTGCTCGCCATCGAAAACGAACAGGCCCGTCAGGCGGTGAAAGTCAGCTTCTGATCCATGGACTTCTTTCAACACCAGCAGCGCGCCCGGCGCAAGACCGGGCTACTGGTGACCTACTTCCTGGTCGCCGTGGTCACCATCATTGTCAGCGTCGATCTGGCCCTGTTGCTGATCATGCACTGGAGTGGCTTTGCCACCCCTCCGGCACAGCAATGGCCGATGCATCCGCTGATCCTCTGGGCCAGCGGCCTGACCATACTGGTGATCGGCGGCGGCACCGCCCTGAAAAGCTGGCAGCTGCGTCGCGGCGGTGTCGGCCTGGCCACCCTGCTGGGCGCCCGCCGTATCGACATGTCCAGCCAGCAACAGGACGAAAAGCGGCTCATCAATGTGGTGGAGGAAATGAGCATTGCCGCCGGCATTCCCACCCCGCAACTGTTCGTGCTCGACCAGGAAGACGCCATCAATGCCTTCGTGGCCGGCTTTCGCCCCTCGGAAACCGTCTTGTGTGTGACGCGCGGCACCCTCAACACCCTCAACCGCGATGAACTGCAGGGCGTCATCGCCCATGAATTCAGCCATATCTTCAACGCCGACATGCGCCTGAACCTGCGCCTGATTGCCATCCTGGCCGGCATTCTGGCGGTCGGCAAAATCGGCCAATTCCTGCTGCAGGCCGACCGTTCACCACGCTCGTCCTCCTCCAATCGCAAGGGCGGCGGCCTGGTGGTGGCCGGGCTGGCACTGATGATCATCGGCTATGTGGGGCTGTTTTTCGGCCGCCTGATCAAGGCCGCCATTTCCCGCCAACGGGAACTGCTGGCCGACGCCTCGGCGGTGCAGTTCACTCGAAACCCGGCCGGCCTGGCCGGTGCCCTGATCCAGATTCGCAATGGCCTGGGTTCTCATCTGCACACTCGCCATGCCGAAGACATGAGCCATATGTGTTTCGGTGAGACCCTGCAGCTGCGCCTCAACGGTCTGCTGGCGACCCACCCGCCGCTGGATGAACGGCTGGCGGCTCTCGGCAATGAATGGGTTGCCCGGGCCCGGGTGCGGGCCCGCCAGGCCGGCGAGGCCGAATCGGCAGCCACGGTCAGCGCGATACCGGCGGGTGCGGCCGGCTTTGCCGGCACCTCCACCGCCGCCACCGACGATCGCCCGTCTCATCACGTGGCCACCGTCAACGAGCACCATATGGGGTATGCCCGCAGCCTGCTGACCCTGATTCCGGAACCGCTTTATCAGCAACTGCACCAGCCGCAAGGCGCCGAGCAGATGCTCTATGCATTGCTGATGAGCGTATCCAACCAGGCCCCCGAACAATTGCTGGCCAACTGTCCCCTTCCCGGAGACAGGCAGACCCTGCTGAGACAGTGTGAACAGGTCCGGGACCTGGGCAGCCGCCTGCGACTGCCGCTGATGGATCTGGCACTTCCTACCCTGAAAGGTCTGCCCAAAGCGCAAAGACTGGCGCTGCTGGAGCGCCTGCAGAAACTGGTGGCTGCTGACCAGCGCCAGACCCTGTTTGAATGGGCGCTGCTGACCCTGGCCCGTCAGCAACTGGGGGCCCAGGCCGGCCGCAACCAGCACAGTCGTTTCCACCGCTACGGCGCGGTGGCCCAGGATCTGCAAGTCTGGTTCTCGGTACTGACCTGGGCCAGTGGCGCCCGTGATGACGCCGCCCTCGCCCTGTTCCAGCGCAGCACCCATGGCCTGCTGCCCGCCGGGCGCACCTTGCTGCCACTGGCGCAGTGCCCGAGCAGCAAACTGGATCGCGCCACCGAACGCCTGCAGGCGCTTTCGCCCTTGCTCAAGGCGCCGGTTCTGGATGCCGCCGCCGATCTGGTGATGGCGGACAACAAGGTGCAGGTGGCGGAAATCGAGTTGCTACGCACCCTGGCCAGCCTGCTGGAGTGCCCCTTGCCCGCCGGCTTCAGCCGTTCGGCGTAAGCCTGGGCTTACATAAATCAGGGCGATTATCTCTCTTTCCCGCGCCTGGCGCTGACGCACAATTCAATCATCCCGAAAAACCGCCATTTGTCGGCAAGCCGTTGGTTCCATGGGCTTTTTTCAGGATGCTAAAAGAGGAACAAGGGGGTGAACATGCAATTCGACAAAGCCAGTACTCGCAACGCCTGGCAGGCCGTGGCCCATATCACCGAACAAATCCGCGACGGCCATGTGGATCCGGCCCTGAACCGCTGGTTCGAGAAGGCGGGTTTTTGTCTGGCCGACACGGTGTTTTCCAGCGTCTGCCAGTTTGATGACGGGGTCTACAACGGCACCCTGATCGACGGGGAACAGCGAGCCTGGGAATTCTTTGTGGACCTGAGCGACCCGGATGCCTGCTGCCTGGACGATGTCACCGCCAGCCTGGGGCCGAAATCACCGGATCATCCCCACGCCGACCTGCGCGATCTGGTCACCATGGCCCTGTTCTACCAACGCCAGCAACTAGAGGCCGCCTGAACGAAACGGCAGTAGCGTGCGGGCGTCTGCCTGGTAGGCCCGTACATGATCTCCCTCCTGCTCACAGAAATCCGCAATGGCTCGCTGAAAGGCGGGCTCCACCAGATGGTGTAATGACCAGGTCAGTACCGGCTCAAAGCCCCGCAGTATCTTGTGTTCGCCCTGCACACCCGGATCAAACACCTGCAAGCGCCGCTCAATGGCAAATTCTATCCCCTGGTAATAGCACAGTTCGAAATGCAGGCAGTCCACCTCTGCCAATGCCCCCCAGTAACGGCCATACAATTGACGGTCATCGAACAGGTAAAGGGCCGCTGCCACGGCCTGCCCTTGCTGAAAAGCCAGCACCAGCATCAGCTGCTCATTCAGCCCGGAAGCCAGCGCAGAAAAAAAGGGTTCGTCAAGGTACGGCAGCTGACCACGCTTGAGGTAGGTATCCGCATAACATTGATAAAACAAGCGCCAGTCCTGAGGCTCAATCTGCGCCCCACAGCGGCGTATGACGGTAACGCCCTGGTCCGCCACCCGCCGTCGTTCCTTGCGAACATTCTTGCGCTTGCGTGACTGAAAGCGGGCCAGGTAATCCTCGAAGTCGCGGTAGTCGCGATTGAACCAGCGAAAATGACAGGCCTGACGAGCCACCAGCGGCAGCTCCGCCAGTTGCTCCCGGCAAGCCTGATCCGGGAACAGCAGATGCCAGCCACTGGCGCCGTGCTCTTCAATCCGGCCCTGTATGCCTTGCCACAGCGCGGAGGCGGACCAGTCGCCGCGCCAACGGGGCCCGGCTACCGGGGTATAGGGCACGGCAGTGACCAGCTTGGGGTAATAGGCGAGACCATGACGCTGGTAGGCCTGCGCCCAACTGAAATCGAAGACATATTCCCCGCGCGACTGGTTACGGCGGTATAGCGGCAGCCAGTTATCGCCGTCATTCAGGTGGCAAGGCAGCCAGCCCTGGCGCGGCGAAGCGGCGCCGGAGGCCTCCAGAGCCCGGAAAAAGACGTCACTGAGAAACGGGTAGGACAACACAAAGGCTCCATCTTGGGTACAATAGCGCGGCGCTTGGCCAACGATAATAAGTCTGCCGGTGGCTTTTCCTCCACCTTTTGGCATGGGCAAGTGCAACCGCCGAGGGAGCGGTTCCCTGGTTTCTGGCGGTTTTTTCTTTCGTTGTTGTTTTGTTCATTCATTTATCAATATAGGTAGTGTTAATCCCATGAAAGTGTCCAAACCGCTGACGTTTTTCTACGTCGTCGTCACGGTGTTGCTGGCCCTTCCGGGTGCCTGGTTGTTACTGGCGCCGGATATGGCCATTGTCACCATCCATAACAACGTGACCATGGTGGAAATTTCTTCCGTTCATGGCCAGCAGACCGGTCTCGGCCTGCTGCTGTGTGCCGCCATCAACCTGGTCTGCCTGATGGGCGGGCGTCAACGCAAAATGCTGCACCTTGCGGTACTCCTTTATCTGTGCGGCCTGGTGGCCAGTCACGGCCAGGCCGCTGAAAGCTTCCTGTGGTGGCTGTGGTTGCCGGTGATCGCCTATGCCCTGCCATTGCTGAAAGTGATGCCGCTGTCACGGATCATTCCCGCCGCGGCCACCGGCCAGCAGCGCGGCGAAGTGAAATGGTTCAACCCCAACAAGGGTTTCGGCTTCATTCTCACCGACAAGGGTGATGAGCTGTTCGTTCATTTCAAGGCGGTACAGAACGGTGGCCGTCGCAGCCTGCGTACCGGCACCCGGGTTCGCTTCACCACCCGCATGTCGGACCGTGGTGAGCAGGCCGATAACGTCTATATCGAGGAATAAGCGTCTTGTTGTTCCTGCCGGGGCGGAGACTGACTCCGCCCCGCTTTACGCTCTGCATTCGCCAGCAAACCGAACAAGCCCCCCTTTTCACCGCCAGACGGCGTCCGGTTATTGTTTATCCAGCGTAAAATGGTGGCATAATGCCCCATCGCATATTTCAATAACATTTCAAGCGGATAACGTAATTAACCTATGGAAAGGTGCATTTTTAGCCTTGTTTTTGTTTTTCTGACGACTTTCTGGTCGCAGAGTTTCGCGGACAGCTCCAGCCAGGAATGGAAACTGGTCAGTGACCGTAATGGCATCCAGGTGTACATGAAGCACAATGACACCTCACGCCTGAAAACCTTCCGCGGTGTGACCCATTTCAAGCTCAAGGACGAATATTCCCTGGTCGCCCTGCTCAATGACTACCCGTCCTACCCGAAGTGGCTGCATTTCGTCGACAGTGCTGAAGAGTTTCGTCGCACCGGACCGCTGCAGCGCTGGCTGCGCTTTACCACCCAGCTGCCCTGGCCTCTGGCGGACCGTGAAGCCGTGCTGGAAGCTCAGGTGAAGGTCACCGATACACCGGAAAAACAGCAGGTAATGGTGGACCTGATCAACCAGCCCGACCAGCTACCGCCCAACAATGACTATATCCGCTTTCCGGAAATGCACGGCAAGCTGGGGTTCACCCGGCTAGGCAACGATGAAGTGGAAATGACCTATGAACTGATTCTGGATCCGGGCGGTTACATCCCGGCCTGGATCGCCAATATCCTGCTTCGCGATGCCCCCTACTTTACCCTGGAGCGTCTGCGCCGCATCGTGCACAAACCGGAATACCAGAATCACTACTATGATTACCTGGACATGCTGCACGGCCCGGGGCGCCCGGACCATGCCAGCACCAATCAATAAAACGTAACAAAAGGTCTTTTCATCTGTCATTTTCGGCCACCTCCGCTACCATAGCCACTTGGAAGTCTCTGGTACGGAGCGTGGTCCCGATATGGCAAGGCTTGTCTATTTCCTCTATTGCTGGCTGGTGTTTGTGCCGCTGATGGCACTGGCAACACTGACTTTCGGGTTATTGTGCGCCTTGCTGATTCCCTTTCTGCCAGCCGGCCAGGTCGCCAGCCTGACCGCCGTGCCCTGGTCACGCCTGGGCCTGTTACTCAGTGGCGTGCATACCCAGTATTTCGGCCGCGAACACCTCCAGCCAGGGCAGAGCTATGTGATTGTCGCCAATCACCTCAGCCAGTTTGATATCTGGGTACTGTACGGTTATCTCGGCGTGGATTTCCGCTGGGTCATGAAGCACCAGTTGCGCAAGGTGCCGGTAATCGGTATCTGCTGCGACTGGCTCGGCCACATTTTCATTAACCGGGAAGACCCGGAACAAGCCATCGCGTCCCTCAACGAGGCTCGTACCCGGCTGGTGGACGGCACCAGTGTACTGTTCTTCCCGGAAGGCACGCGTAGCCGCGACGGGCAGCTCAAAGCGTTCAAGAAAGGCGCCTTCAAGATGGCCCAGGACCTGCAACTGCCAGTCCTGCCGGTCACCATCACCGGCACCCGGGACATCCTGCCGGCCGGCTCACTCAGCCTGCACCCGGGCACGGTGACCGTCACCCTCCACCCTGCCCTGCCGGTTACCGGCCACACGGATGCCGAGCTGCAAGCGCTCAGGGAGCAGAGTCATGCCCTGATTGCTACCCCGCTCAGTAGCGGTTGTCCGCAAGCACTGGTGTAAACAGAGTGTCCGCAGCGCCGATTGCCTCTGGCGCCGGCGCCACCTTACCGCCACAATTGGCCCCTTCTGCACTGACAATGTCGCTACACTCAGCGCTCTTTCGAACCCGTTTGGCATCCCTGTGCGGCCGCGGCGGCGTTCATTTTGTCCGGGCACCATGTTTGCCTGTGTGCGGTTTCCTTGCTCGTCATCAATACGCGCAAGCGTGCTGGCAGCAAAAGACGCCGGTCCCGGCGGATCGCTGCATAGAGATCCCAAACGGGTCCTTACTATTAGGGAGTTGGTATGAAAAGCTTTAAAGACAAAGTCGCCGTGATCACCGGTGCGGGCTCCGGTATTGGTCGCGCCCTGGCCCAGGAACTGGCCGCTGACGGTGCCAGACTGGCGCTGTCCGATATCAATGAAGCCGGCCTCAAAGAGACCGCCGAAGGGCTGGGGCTGGGGGAAGACCGCCTGATGACCAAGGTGCTGGACGTGGCTGACCGTCAGGCGTTCTACGATTTTGCCGATGATGTGGTCAACCATTTCGGCCAGGCCAACCTGATTTTCAACAACGCCGGGGTGGCCCTGGGCGCCACCGTAGAAGACATGAACTACGACGATTTCGAGTGGCTCATGAACATCAACTTCTGGGGTGTGGTCTATGGCACCAAGGCGTTCCTGCCGTACCTGAAGCAGGCTGGTGAAGGCCACATCATCAACATCTCTTCCATTTTCGGTCTGGTGGGCATTCCCACCCAATCCGCCTATAACGCCGCCAAATTTGCGGTACGGGGTTTCACCGAGTCCCTGCGCATCGAGCTGGAAATGGAAAACAGCCCGGTTTCCTGTACCTCAGTACACCCGGGCGGCATCAAGACCAACATCGCCAAGGCTGCGCGCATGACCGACAGCGTTGAGCGCATTACCGGTGCCGACAAGGAGAAATCCATCCAGGATTTCGAGAAAATGTTCCGTACCACCCCGACCGAAGCCGCCCGTACCATTCTCAAGGGCGTGCGTGGTAACAAGCGCCGGGTGCTGATCGGGTCCGATGCGGTGGCGGTGGATACCATGCAGCGACTCCTGCCGACCAGCTACCAGAAGCTGGTTGCCATGGGCCAGAAATACATGAGCAAGAAATAAGCCCTTGTCTCAACGCCCCTACTCCCAGGCCTGTGAAAACAACAAGGCGCCGATCCTGGCCGTGCTGCAACAGCACTGCCGGGCTTCCGGCAGCTTGCTGGAGATTGGTGCTGGCACCGGTCAGCATGCCGCCTGGCTGTCGGGGCAGCTCCCTCATCTCGACTGGCAACCCAGCGATGTGGCGGCCAACCTGGCGGGCATCCGTGAATGGTTAAGCGAGCCCGGCAGTCGGGCAACGCCCCCCATCGAACTGGATGTCGGTGGCGACTGGCCGGCAGGCCCTTACGACTATCTGTTAACCGTCAACACCTTCCACATCATGGCAATGCCACTGGTGCGGCGCTGTATTGAAATGGGCTGTGCAAGCCTGGCGCCGGGTGGGAAATTCCTGGTATACGGGCCCTTCAACTACGGTGGTGATTTTACCAGCGATTCCAACCGGGCCTTTGACCAGGCGCTCAAAGGGACGGATACGCAGCGCGGTATACGCGACCAGGAATGGGTGGTATCGCTGTTTGACCAACAGGGCATGGCGTTGCTGGCCGACCATGCCATGCCGGCCAATAACCGTCTGCTGGTTTTTGCTCAGCGCTGACGCAGCGCCTTCATATGGGGTTTGAGATAGGCCACCCCGAAAATCAGGATCAGTACCATTTCCTGGCCGCTGACCCCACCCTTGCCGCGGCGCCAAAGTGCGAAGCCAAGCAGCTCCAGCACATGCAGAACCACGACCACCAGACCGACAATTACCAACAACCGATCGACGGGTGCTGGAAGATCCATGAAAATGGCTAACAATACTGCCAGCCAAAACACTACAATAACGCCGCGTAGTAATCCCATGGTGTACCCTCTGACAGCGCTGATTATTTTTTCTACAATAGGCGGCTTGGGTAGCCACTTGCTTTCAGACTGAGCGAATACATGCAAAAAGACAAGGCAGGTTCCTGGAGCCTCGATCAGTTCCCGGTACCGGAAAAAGACGGCGAGCATCGCTTTCACGACTTCAACCTGGAGCTGTCGCTGATGCGCGGCATTGCCGACGCCGGGTTCCAGTACTGCACGCCGATCCAGGCGCAGGTCCTGGCGCACACCCTGGCCGGTGCCGATGCCATCGGCCGGGCCCAGACCGGCACCGGCAAGACCGCCGCCTTCCTGATCACCATGATCAATGATCTGCTGAAGAACCCGGTCACCGTGAAGCGCTATGCCGGCGAGCCACGGGCGCTGATTGTCGCGCCCACCCGCGAGCTGGCGATGCAGATCGAGAAGGACGCCAGACAACTGGCCAAATACACCGACCTGCAGGTCATGAGCGTGGTCGGCGGCATGAATTTCAACCGCCAGCAGGAGCGCCTGCAAAACCGCCTGATCGACATCCTGGTAGCCACCCCCGGCCGCCTGCTGGATTTTGCCAAGCGCCGCGACCTGTGGCTCGACCGGGTGGAATGTCTGGTGCTGGATGAAGCCGACCGCATGCTCGACATGGGCTTCATTCCCGATGTGAAGCGCATTGTCAGCATGACGCCGAAAAGCCGCTACCGGCAGACCCTGCTGTTTTCCGCCACCTTCAATGACGACGTCATGAACCTGGCCCGGCGCTGGACCCAGGATGCCGAGGTGGTGGAAATCGAACCCACCCAGGTGACCACGGAAACCGTAGAGCAGAAGGTCTATATCACCAACACCGATGACAAGTTCAAGCTGCTCTACAACCTGATCACCGGCATGAAGATGGACAAGGTCATCGTGTTCGCCAATCGCCGAGACATCACCCGCCGACTCAATGACCGTCTGCACAAGAAAGGTCTCAAGGTGTCGATGA
>JAWVWY010000085.1:0-13875 GCA_033723495.1 Alcanivorax sp.
TGGCTCGTTGCTGCTGGGGGCAATGAAGGTGGCGGGACGCTAGCGGTCTGGCACGCCATTTTCCAGGGAAGAAACGTATCAACAACAAGGGGACGAACAATGAGTGATATTAATCCGTATCAACAACCACAGTCCGATGTCATGCCGGCTGGCAGAGGCGGCAGCATTACCATCGTTGCGCCGCGTCGCGTCGGCATTGGCGATGCACTGGGCTGGATCGGTGAAGGCCTGCGTATGCTGAGCGGGCACTGGGGAGCGGTGCTGGGGGCCCTGGTGGTGGCTTTCCTGATCAATGTGGCCTTGCAGTTCTTTCCCCTGCTCGGTGGCCTGATTGCCATGTTCGTTATGAACCTGCTGTACGCCGGTATCGTCAAGATGTTCTACCGCATCGACACGGAAGGGCGCTCGGACTTTGCCGACCTGTTTGCCGCGTTTTCCGAGAAGACTGCACCGGTGGTGCTGTTGGCGGTGATCCAGCTGGTGATCTACCTGCTGGTCATTGTCGCCATGGTGGCCATGATGATGGGGGTGATGGGTTTTGATGCCAGTTCCCTGCAATCCATGGAGCACGGTGCCATGCCCGCCGCCATGAGCGGCTCCCTGATCGGCATGATGGGGCTGTTCCTGCTGGTATTTGTGGTGGTGGGTATGCTGTTCTACTTCGCCATTCCGCTGGTGTTCCTGGGCGATATGGGGATTGGCGAGGCGATTGGCAGCAGCTTCAGGGCCTGCCTCAAGAACATCCTGCCGTTGATTGTCTATGGTCTGGTAGCGATGGTGATGTTGCTGGTGGGGGCCATTCCCCTGCTGCTCGGCTGGCTGTTCGTGATGCCGGTGCTGGCCGGTGCCTACTACCAGTCCTTCAAGGCGGTGTTTGTCGAGTAACACATCCTCGGCGGGGCCTGGTCGGCTCCGCCATGCCAGTTCAGGCGGCCAGTTGGGTATACAGCACCGTGGCCAGCCCCAGAAAGGAAAAGAAACCGACGATGTCGGTGATGGTGGTCAACACCACCGAGCCGGCCAGCGCCGGGTCAATGCCCAGCCGTTTCATCAGCATCGGCAGCAGGGCGCCGGCGCTGGCGGCCATCAGCAGGTTGATGACCATGGCGGCGGCAATGATCAGGCCGAGCCGGGCATCATCGAACCACAGTGAGGCGGTGGTGCCGATCACCGCTGCCCACAGCAGCCCGTTGAGGGCGCCCACCGACAATTCCTTGAACAGCAGATAGCGGGTATTGCTGGACTGGATCTGGCCCAGCGCCATGGCGCGGATCACCAGGGTCAGGGTCTGGCTGCCGGCAATGCCGCCCATGCTGGCGACAATCGGCATCAGCACGGCCAGTGCCACGACCTTCTGCAGAGTGGCCTCGAACAGGCTGATCACGGCCGAGGCGGCCAGCGCCGTCAGCAGGTTGATGCCCAGCCACAGGGCCCGACGTCGGGCGGTTTGCCACACCGAGCCAAAGGTGTCTTCATCATCATCCAGGCCGGCCATGCTCAACAGCGAGTGGTCGGCTTCTTCCATGATCACGTCCACCACATCATCAATGGTGATACGGCCGACCAGGATGCCGTCGTCATCCAGCACCGGGGCGGTTACTAGGTCATGACGTTCGAAAATCTTGGCCACGTCATGGGCAGCCAGGGTGGCGGGGATGGATTGCACGTCGGTGATCATGGCCTCGCGCACGGTGGTGCCCGGATCGCTGATCAGCACCTTGGTCAGCGGCAACAGGCCAATGAACTGGTTCTTGCGGTTGACCACCGCCAGGTTATCGGTGGTGCGTGGAATATCACCGCGCCGGCGCAGATAGCGTTGCACGACTTCAAAGGTGATCTCCGGGCGAATGGTGATCACGTCGGTGTTCATCAGGCCCCCGGCGGTGTCCTCCGGGTAGCTCATCACCTGTTCCAGGCGCTCGCGATTCTGTTCGTCCAGGCTGGCCAGCACCTGTGCCGTCACATGCTCGGGCAGCTCCTGCAACAGATCGGCCAGATCATCGGTATCCAGTTCCTCGACCAGGGAAACCAGCTCATCGGTGCTCAGGTTGCGCAGCAGCTCGACCCGCACTTCCTCACCGAGATATTGCAGCACCTCGGTTTCCTGCTCCTTGCTGAGCAGTTGCCAGAGAATTTCCCGCTCCCGTGGCGGTGAGGATTCCAGCAGGTGCGCGGCTTCCGCGCCCGGCAGGTTATTGAGCAGTTGCCGCACCGGCGTGTAGGTACCACTGGCCAGGGCGCGGTTGATGCTGTTGAGATGCTGTGTGCTGCGGGCGCTGTCTGCGGGCATGGAAGAATCAGTTAACAGTTAACAGTTAATAGTGAAGAGTTAACAGCGCAAAAGCGCCGGGAGCCTGGCCGGCTTTCCGTGCCACCCCGCAGGCAGAAAGGATAAAACAAAGGAATCCTGCTCTGGGGCGTTTGTGCCTGCATACATTATCAGCCCCGCAGACCACGTGGTACCTGCTCCTGGTGATTCGCCCTTCGCTGTTAACGATTCATTACCCTTTTATTCGTCTTCATCGAAGCGGCGGGCAAACAGGTCGGCCAGTTCCTCCATGGCGGCCTGTTCATCCTCGCCATCCACCACGAAATCGACACTGCTGCCCTTGGCGGCGCCCAGCATCAGCAGGCCCATAATGCTTTTGGCATCAATTTTCTGGTTCTTGTGATGCACATGTATCGCGCTGTTATAGCGCGATGCCACGCTGACTACCTTGGCGGCAGCACGGGCATGCAGCCCCAGTTTGTTGATCACATCCAGACGTTTTTCAATCATAGTTCACGATGCCGTACCTGAAGCGGAATCCCCTTGGCGCGCAAACGTTGGGCCAGTTGCTCGGTGATATAGACGGAGCGATGGCGACCGCCGGTGCAGCCGATGGCCACGGTCATATAGCTGCGGTCATTGTTGCGGTAGGCGGGCAGCCAGCGCTCCACAAAGCCATCGATGTCATCAAGCATATCGCGGCTGGCCTGATGCTTTTCAAGAAAATGAATGACGCCTTCATCACGGCCTGTCAGTGGGCGCAGTTCTATCTGCCAGTGGGGATTGGGCAGTACCCGTACGTCAAACACCAGATCGGCGTCATTGGGCAGGCCGTTCTTGAAACCGAAAGACTCGAGCTGCAGGGAAAGCCCGGTAGGTCGTTGTGCTACCCGTTCGCGCAGAAGCTCGCGCAGGCTGTGCACATCCTGGTTGCTGCTGTCGATCACCAGATCGGCGCGCATGCGGATGTTGGCCAGCAACTCGCCTTCGTAGCTGATGGCGTCAGCCAGTGAGCGCTGCTCGTTGCTGAGAGGGTGGCGTCGTCGGGTGGCGCTGAAGCGTTTCAGCAGGGTGCTGTCGTCGGCATCCAGATAAATGATTTCGCACTGGATCTGTTGTTCATGAAGTTCGGCAAGAATGGCATCAAATGCCTGCAGTTGGGCTGGCAGGTTGCGAGCATCAATGCCGGCGGCGGCGCGGTTGATGCTGTTGTCGTTGCTGCACAATTGCTCTGTCAGCGTTGGCAGCAATCCCACCGGCAGGTTGTCCACGCAGTAGTAACCATAGTCTTCCAGCGCCTGCAGGGCAGTGGTTTTGCCGGAACCGGAACGGCCACTGATAATGGTCAGTTTCATCACGGCAGCTCCCGTGGATCACGATGTCGGAGAACGGCTGGCATGTCGGGCCGATGGTTGTGGGGTCAGGAGGCTAACCGTAATTCCGCTTCCGATTCCACCGCAGTTTGATAAAGGGCTGAATCATCCTGGCTCTTGCGAAGCTCCTGGCGGTAGCTGTCCTCATTGAACAGGCTGGCAAGGTGGCTGAGAGTCCTGAGATGTTCTTCCGGGTTGTCCTGGGGGACCAGCAGTACAAACACCAGATCCACCGGACGCCCATCCACCGCATCAAAGTCGATGGGGTCGTTGAGCTTGAGCAGCAAGCCGATCGGTTGCTGGCAATGACCCAGCCGGCAGTGGGGGATGGCAATACCTTCGCCGATGCCGGTAGAGCCGAGCTTTTCCCGAGCCACCAGGGCGTCAAAGACTTCCTGTTCATTGAGGCTGTCACAGCTGGCGGCGGCCAGCTGGGCCACCTGGTCGAGCAGCTGCTTCTTGCTGCTGGCATGCACGTCGTTGTGGGTACGTGCTTCGATAAGTAATTCGCGAACTCGCATAATCGTCGCTTCAGGGCCTGTTGACCGTTTTCTGACCACCCGCGTGGCCGCGTTGCAACATGATACGCTTTTGTGCCGGTAAGGATACTATACCGTGCCAGAGAGTGCTGTATGTGAAGGCAACTTTGCGATGGTTGATGCAAAGGGGCCGCCTGATGGCGGCCCCGGGTGGGTCAGTGGCCGTGTTTGTGGTTTACGGCCTTTTCCTTGTGCTTGAGGATCTGGCGATCCAGTTTGTCCGTCAGTTTATCAATAGCCGCATACATGTCTTCAGCTTCAGCGGTGGCGAACACGTCGGCGCCGGAAATGTGGATGGTGGATTCCGCTTTGTGGGCCTTGGGCTCCGGAGACAGGATCACCTGAATACTGGTGATCTGATCGAAGTGACGTTCCAGGCGGGAAAACTTGTCACCTACATAGGCGCGCAGTGCGT
Source organism: Alcanivorax sp. (assembly GCA_033723495.1). Taxonomy (GTDB): domain Bacteria; phylum Pseudomonadota; class Gammaproteobacteria; order Pseudomonadales; family Alcanivoracaceae; genus Alcanivorax. Next base: position 4,597 of record JAWVWY010000085.1, read on the forward strand.
CGGTAACTTCAAGGTGGTGACCGCTGATATTAATTTGCATGGCTGGCTCCTTTACCTGCTTATTAGGCCGTCCAACTGCCTCACACCAACCGCTTGCGGGCGCTGGAGGACGGTATTCGCATCGCCTCGCGATACTTGGCGACGGTCCGGCGCGCTACATTGATTCCCTGCTCGTTGAGCAGGTTGGCAAGCTTGTTGTCACTGAGTGGCTTGCGCGGATTTTCTGCAGCGACCAGCTTCTTAATAATGGCACGAATGGCGGTGGAGGAACACTCGCCACCACCATCCGTGCCGACATGACTGGAGAAGAAATACTTGAGTTCAAAGACGCCGCGGGGTGTCATCATGTATTTCTGGTTGGTGACCCGACTGATGGTCGATTCGTGCATCTCGACGGCGTCGGCGATATCGGCCAGCACCAGCGGTTTCATGGCTTCCTCGCCATAATCGAAGAAGTCCTGCTGGACCTCGACGATGCGGCTGGCCACTTTCAGCAGGGTGTCGTGACGGCTTTGCAGGCTTTTGATGAACCATTTCGCCTCTTGCACGCAATTGCGCAGATACTGGCCGTCTTCGCCCTGGGTCTGACGGGCCAGCTTGGCATACTGCTGCTGCAGATTGACCCGTGGCAGCACTTCGTCATTGAGGCTGACCTGCCAGCGGCCCTGATGCTGTCGGACGATCACATCTGGCACCGCATAGTCGGTGTGCGACTCGCCGATCCGGGCGCCGGGTGCCGGGTCCAGGGTGCGTAGCAGGTTGATGGCCGAGACCAGCTCTTCTTCACTGACCTGTAACTGGCGGCGCAGGCTGGCATAGTCATGTTTTTCCAGCAGTGTCAGGTGCCCCAGCAGGTGCCTGGCGGTATCCAGGTGCGGGGTGTCGCCGGGTAGCTGGCGTAGTTGCACGCCCAGGCAGTCGGCCAGGTCGAGGCTGGCCACGCCGACCGGGTCGAATTGCTGCAGGCGGTGTTGAACGGCCAGGATTTCATCGCGGTCTACCCGGTCTTCGTCGGCCAGTTCTGCCTGGCTGTTGACGGTGATAATGATGTCGTCCACCGACACTGTCAGGTAGCCGCGTTCGTCCAGGGATTCGATGATGGTCATGGCGATCAGTCGATCCAGGTCGCCCATCGGCGTCAGGTTGAGCTGCCAATCAAGGTGATCGTGCAGGGTGCCGGCGGACACATGGCGTTGCTGCCAGTCATCGGCATCATCGGGGAGGTTGTTGCCGGGGGTGCTGTGGCCGGCATAGATGTCGTCCCACTCGGTGTCGACGCCGGGGTCGTCCTGGACGAATTCCTCCAGTGCATCGTCGCGCTCGGTATCCAGCTCCTGTCCTTCCTGGTCGGCGTCGGGCAGGGTGTCGTCACCGAAATCATCGGCCAGTTCCAGTAGCGGGTTGGTTTCCACCGCTTGTTGGATTTCCTGGCGCAGATCCAGCGTCGACAGCTGCAGAAGGCGAATTGCCTGCTGCAGCTGTGGTGTCATGGTCAGCTGCTGGCCGATTTGTAACTGTAGAGTGGGCTTCATACTGCTTCAGAATGTTGGTCCCCAAAAACAGCAGAATAGCAGCCATAATGCATTTCAAGCAATATCTGTGCCAAGCTTGAAATACTAGGAAAAAAAGAGTAGGGCGTCCGTCCCGGCCTCAGAGACGGAAATCCGCCCCCAGGTAAACGTCACGGACCTGCTGGTTGGCAAGGATGGTGTCGGCGTTGCCGCTGGCAATGATGTGACCGGTGCTGACAATGTAGGCGTTGTCGCAAATATCGAGGGTTTCGCGCACATTGTGGTCGGTGATCAGCACGCCGATGCCGCGTTGCTTGAGGTGGCGGATGATGCCCTTGATATCGTTCACCGAGATCGGGTCAACCCCGGCGAAGGGTTCATCCAGCAGGATGAAGGCCGGATCGGTGGCCAGGCCACGGGCAATTTCCGCGCGCCGCCGCTCGCCGCCGGACAGGCTCATGCCCAGGGAGTCACGAATATGGGTGATATGGAATTCCTTGAGCAGGCTTTCCATGCGTTCATGGCGTTCGGCCTTGCTCAGGTCCTTGCGGGTTTCCAGGATGGCCATGATGTTCTGTTCCACCGTCAGGCGACGGAAGATGCTGGCTTCCTGGGGCAGATAGCCGATACCACGGCGCGCCCGGCCATGCATGGGCAGGTGAGTGATATCTTCGCCATCAATATCGATGCGGCCGGCATCGGCCTCCACCAACCCCACGATCATGTAGAAACAGGTGGTCTTGCCGGCACCGTTGGGGCCCAGCAGGCCGACGATCTGGCCGGCTTCCACATCCAGTGACACATCCTCGATGACGCGGCGGCCCTTGTAACTTTTGGCCAGGTGGTGGGCTTTCAGATGACTCATGGGGTGCTGGGCTCCGCGGGCTGGGGGTCGCTACTGTCCGGTGAGGGCGCCGGGGTGGTTTTCTGGTTGCCGGGCTGGTTTTCCGCCGGAATGACCAGCCGCACACGCTGATCGCCCTTGCCACTGGCGTCCACCCGTTTGCTGTCCAGGCTGTACTGCACCCGGGCACCTTCGAAGGTGTTGCCCTGGTGTTTGATGAAGGCGTTGCCGGTCAGCACCAGGGTATGGGCCTTGACGTCATAGACCAGCTTGTTGGCATGGGCATTCAGGTCCTTGCCTTCCTCCATGCGCACCGGTGAACCACTGGCTTCCACACGTACCAGAGCGCCATCCCGGGTGAACAGTTTCATGACGTCAGCATACAGTTTTCGTTGTCCCTGTATCAGTTCCACATTGCCGCTGTAGGTGCCGCTGCCGGAGGCTTGCTCGAAGCGTCCGTTATCGGCGCTGACCTGAATCGGGGCGCCGCCGGTGCCGGCGGCTCTGCCGATGACAGGCAGCAGTAGCAGGGCGACGAGCAGAATGCGGGCTCGTTCAGGAGCCCGGTGGTGCCTTGAATTCACTTTTTACTCCCTTGCTCAGCGTCAGAACGCCGGTCGTCAGGTTGGCGTCGAGCGCTCCGGCATGTGTTGTGCCGGATTCAAAAGTCAGGCTGACCGCATGCGGCGCCTGTACCTGATTGGTTTTGCTGAAATAGCGCAGATTGCTGGTGTTCAGTGTCACCTTTTGCATGCTGTTGTCAGCCTTTACCTCGCCCATGAAGACAATCAGGTTGCCATTCTTTCTCACTTCACCCTTGTGGGAGCGGATGGTCCAGCCGCCCTTGTTGCTGTTGGGCATTTCCAGTACCGGTTTTTCCAGCAGGGTTTTCGGGTTCGGGTCGTACTGGGTGAGGCTGTCTGCGGTGAGGTAATACTGCAGTTTGCCGTCGGTCGGGTTGAAAGACCGCGCCGTGACCCCCTGGGCAATGATGGCTGGTGCATTGCGGATTTTGCCTTCATCAGTGGGCAGGGTGTCATTCCATTCATGCAGGGTCATTAGCACGATCAGGCCCAGCAGCAAGACGCCGCTGGCGCTGAGCAGCCCCTGACGTCTCATGCTGTGCCTCGCAGGTTGACCAGCGCATCGCAGATTTCACGTACCGCGCCTTCGCCGCCCCGAGCCTGGGTAATATGGCCGGCGGCCTCACGGGCGCAGGCGTGGGCGTTGGCTGGGGCGAAGCCCAGCCGGGCCCATTGCAGGGCGCTGACATCGGGTTCGTCGTCTCCCGCATAGCCGGTTTCACTGGCATCAATGCCCAGCTCTTTGGCCAGAGCCGCCAGGGCGGTGCCCTTGTCTTCGCGGCCCTGAATGACGTGGGGTATGCCCAGGTCGGCGGCCCGTTTGGCCACCATCGGCGAGTTGCGGCCGGTAATGATGGCGAGAATAACGCCACTGGCGGCCAGTTTTTTCAGGCCATGGCCGTCCTGGATATTGAAGGTTTTCAGCATTTCGCCTTCCGGGCCGAAATACAGCCGGCCGTCGGTCATCACGCCGTCCACGTCAAAGGCCATCAGGCGCAGGTTCTGGGCATCGACGCTGGATATCTGCAAGTGCATCACACCACTCCCGCACGCAATAAATCGTGCATGTTAAGGGCACCAACCGGGCGCCGTTCACTGTCACAGATTACCAGTGCATTGATTTTGCGGCTTTCCATGATCTGCAAGGCTTCCGCGGCCAGATGGCCGGGCTGGATGGTGATTGGGGTGTGACCCATGGCGTCATCAATGCTGGCCTGGCGGATATCCAGGTCCCGGTCCAGCAGACGGCGCAGATCGCCATCGGTGAACACCCCGGCCAGTCGGCCTTCGGCATCCACCACGGTGGTCATGCCCAGTCCCTTGCGGGTCATCTCCAGCAGTGCTTCGCTGAGCGAGGTGTCATTGATAACCACCGGTAACTGCTCGCCGCAGTGCATGATGTCATCCACCTTGAGCAGCAGGCGTCGGCCAAGGCTGCCGCCGGGGTGGCTGAGGGCGAAATCCTCAGCGGTAAAGCCGCGCGCTTCCAGCAGAGCAATGGCGAGGGCGTCGCCCATGGCCAGGGCGGCGGTGGTGGAAGACGTGGGAGCCAGGTTATGCGGGCAAGCCTCTTCCGCTACCGCCACCGTCAGGTGCACATCCGAGAGCTGAGCCAGGGATGACAGGGGGCGGCCGGTCATGCCGATCAGCGGCGTGCCCTTGCGTTTGATGACCGGCAGGATGGCCAGTACTTCTGCGGTTTCGCCGGAGTTGGACATGGCCAGTACCACATCGTCACTGGTGATCATGCCCAGGTCACCATGGGAAGCTTCGCCGGGATGCACAAAGAAGGACGGCGTGCCGGTGCTGGCGAGGGTGGCCGCCAGCTTGTTGCCGATATGGCCACTTTTGCCCATGCCGGTGACAATCACGCGCCCCTTGCAGTTGAGCATGTGCTCGCAGGCCTGATTGAAATTGTCATCCAGGCTATCTTTGAGGGCGTCAACGGCACGCGCTTCGATGTCGAGCACCCGGCGTCCGGCGGAAATGTGATCTTGGCTCATAGTGTCTCCTGCAGCTGGCGGCGATTATACACTGCTTGTTTATCCTTGCTGACCTTCGTTGAACGGTTCTGTTCATCTTTTGTTGCAACTGACAGGGAACCGGGGGCCCGAGATGACTTTCCAAAGAGTCAGCAATGCGCTGCACAATAGGTCGAAAAAGTCTGGACAGCACTGGCCCAAGGTCGTACAACCGGCCGTCAGCACAACCGGGCCGCGCAGGTCCATCAAGGAGACAGCTATGCAGATGCAACAAATTGGACGCTGGGTGATGGCGCTCTGGCTGATGGCCATGACGGCCCTGGTGCACGCCGAGAACGACCCTCGCCAGGTGGTCATGGATGCCGTCAACCGCATGACCCAACGCATTGACGCCAACCGTGACGCGCTAAAGAAAGACCCGGAAAAGGCCCGTCAGCTGGTGCGCGAAGAACTGGTCGGGTTGGTGGATTTCAAACGCATCACCCGCATGGTCATGGGCGACTACTTCAACCAGGCGAGCCGTGACCAGAAGTATCACTTCCTGGATGTGTTCAAGAACAGCCTGATTGACACCTACGCCTCCGGGGTAACCCTCTATGAGGGGCAGAAAATCAAGACCCTGCCCATGCAGAAAGGGGATCGCAGGGGCGACTACGCCCGCGTGCGCATGGAAATGACCACCAATACCGGCAAGGTGGTGCCGATCTTCTACACCCTGCACCTGAATGACGACCAATGGCAGGTGATCAACGTCTACGTCAACGGCCTGGACCTGCGTGATACCTACCGGGCCCAGTTCCAGCAGGGCATGCAGCAGTACAACAATGATATCGACCAGGTCATCGCGCACTGGTCTGCCGATGCCAATATCGACACCGGCATCAAGGACAAGGATTCCCCCGCGCCCAAGGGTGACAAGACCACTGTCGACGACGGCGGCCACGCTCAGTCCTGACCTGCCCCCCTGCGAGCCGGCGTGGCAAGCCCGCGCCGGCTCGCGTATTATTGCGCCTTTGCACACGGTGGTATGCGCAGCATGCCCCAGATAAGGAGCAAGCATGAATCCGGAAGAGGTGAAAGTGCTGGTGGAAGCCGGCTTTGACGATGCCGATGTGGCGGTGGAAGGCGGCGGTGACCGTTTCCAGATCCGTGTGGTGTCCGCCGCTTTCGACGGGCTGATGCCGGTCAAACGCCAGCAGGCGGTTTACGCCACCATCAACGAGCAGATCATCAGCAACACCATTCATGCGGTCCAGATCATCACCTTCACCCCCGAAGAGTGGCAAACCGCCCAGAAACGGGGCCTGGCCTGAGCCCTGATGGGCCGAGGCCTGAGACGCTAGAGACATCCATGGATAAACTGATCATCACGGGCGGTCGCCGTCTGGACGGCGAAATTCGAATTTCCGGCGCCAAGAACGCCGCCCTGCCGATTCTGGCTGCCACCCTGCTGGCCGACGAGCCGGTCACCGTGGGCAACCTGCCGCACCTGCAGGATGTGACTACCCTGATCGAGCTGCTCGGTCGCATGGGGGTACATGTGGTGATCGATGATCGCCTCAATGTGGAAGTGAACGCCACGACCATCAAGGAACTTACCGCGCCCTACGAGCTGGTGAAGACCATGCGCGCCTCGATTCTGGTGCTGGGTCCGATGGTGGCGCATTTCGGCAAGGCCTCGGTGTCGCTGCCCGGTGGCTGTGCCATCGGTTCGCGGCCAGTGGATATCCATCTGCGGGGGCTGGAGGCCATGGGCGCCGATATCGAGGTGTCCAACGGCTATGTGCATGCCAGCGTAGATGGTCGCCTGAAAGGGGCGCGTATCGTCATGGATACGGTGACGGTGACCGGCACCGAAAACCTGATGATGGCCGCAGCCCTGGCCGATGGCACCACGGTGCTGGAAAACGCCGCTCGTGAGCCAGAGGTGGTGGACCTGGCCAACTTCATCAACGCCATGGGCGGCCAGGTGAAGGGGGCCGGCACCGACACCATTACCATCGAAGGGGTGGCACGCCTGACCGGTTGCCATCACCAGGTGATTGCCGACCGCATCGAGACCGGCACCTACCTGATCGCCGCCGCCATCACCGGTGGCCGCATCAAGACCAAGGACACCGACCCGACCATCCTCGACGCCGTGTTGCAGAAGCTTGAGGAAGCCGGCGCCCGCATTGAGGTGGGTGACGACTGGATCGAACTGGACATGGAAGGCCGGCGCCCGAAAGCGGTGTCCCTGCGTACCGCGCCGTACCCGGCCATGCCCACCGACATGCAGGCCCAGTTCATGGCCCTCAATATCGTTGCCGAGGGCACCGGTACCATTGTCGAGACGGTATTTGAAAACCGCTTCATGCACGTGCAGGAAATGAATCGCATGGGCGCCGACATCGAAGTGCAGGGCAACACCGCCATTTGCCGCGGGGTGGAGCAGCTCACCGGTGCGCCGGTGATGGCCACCGACCTGCGTGCCTCCGCGTCCCTGGTGATTGCGGCGCTGGCCGCCGACGGGGAAACCACCGTGGACCGCATCTATCACATTGATCGCGGTTACGAGTGTATTGAAGAGAAATTGCAATCGCTGGGGGCGGTGATTCGCCGCGTGCCCCGCTGATCGGGAAGACCATGACCAAGCCGTTGACCATTGCCCTGTCCAAGGGCCGCATCCTCAAGGAAACCCTGCCGCTGCTGAAGACGGCGGGCATTGAGCTGCTGGAAGATCCGTCCGCCTCGCGCAAGCTGATCTTCGACACCACCCGTGATGACGTGAAGATCATCATCATCCGCGCCACCGACGTGCCGCCCTACGTGCAGCATGGCGCCGCGGATATCGGTGTGGCCGGCAAGGATGTGCTGATGGAGCACGGCGCCGATGGCATCTTCGAGCCGCTGGATCTGGATATCTCCCGCTGCAAGCTGATGGTGGCGGCGGTGAAGGACGCCCCGGACACCGGCAGCCGCCTGCGGGTGGCCACCAAGTTCGTCAATGTGGCCAAACGCTACTTCGCCCAACAAGGCAAACAGGCGGAAGTGATCAAGCTCTACGGCGCCATGGAACTGGCGCCGCTGGTAGGGCTGGCCGACCGTATCGTGGATATCGTCGACACCGGCAACACCCTGCGGGCCAACGGCCTGGAGCCCACTGAATTGATCGCCCATATTTCCTCACGGGTGGTGGTCAACCGCGCCAGCATGAAAACCCGTCATGCCGATATCCAGGCGATTCTGGACAAGCTGGCCGAGGCGGTGGCGGCCCGGAAAGATTAAACGCGTTTTTTCACCACAGAGATCACAGAGGCGCAGAGTACAACCCTCATCGTCCATTAATGCGGGTTGCGAGAGTTTCGGTTAATGCCTGTGATAGAAAATACCTGGCTTTTCCCTCGGTGAACTCTGTGAGCTCTGTGGTAAAAATGACCCTCACTCTGCAATGGTGCCAAACATGGAAACCACCTGGCTGAATGCCCAAGATGCCGATTTCGACGCCAAGCTGGCGGCGCTGACCGCCTGGTCCGAGGAGCGTGATGCGGAAGTGGCCGAGCGGGTCCATGGCATCGTGCGGGATGTGGCCAGGCGTGGCGATGCGGCGCTGGTGGAATACACCAACCGTTTTGACCGTCGTGATGTGCAGGATGCCGCTGAGCTGGTGATCGAGACGCCGCAATTGCAGGCGGCGCTGGCGCGTATCCCCACTGAACAGCGTGAGGCGCTGGAAGCGGCCGCCGGGCGGGTGCGTGCCTACCACGAAAAACAGAAGCAGGAATCCTGGCACTACCGCGAGGCCGACGGCACCCTGCTGGGCCAGCAGGTCACGCCGCTGGACCGCGCCGGTATCTACGTGCCCGGCGGCAAGGCTGCCTATCCCAGCTCGGTGCTGATGAATGCCCTGCCGGCCAAGGTGGCCGGGGTTGCGGAGATCATCATGGTGTCACCGGCCCCCGGTGGTGAGCTCAACGACATGGTGCTGGCGGCCGCCGCCATTGCCGGCGTCGATCGCTTCGTCTCCGTGGGCGGCGCCCAGGCGGTGGCGGCGCTGGCCTACGGCACCGAGACGGTGCCGGCGGTGGACAAGATTGTCGGCCCGGGCAACATCTATGTGGCCGAAGCCAAGCGCCAGGTGTTCGGCAAGGTGGGCATCGACATGATCGCCGGCCCGTCGGAAATCCTCGTGGTGTGCGACGGCAAGACCGACCCGGACTGGATCGCCATGGACCTGTTTTCCCAGGCGGAACACGACGAGGAAGCCCAGGCCATCCTGCTGTGCCCGGATCAAGGCTTTCTCAAGCAGGTGGCCGAATCCATGGAGACACTGGCGGTGACCCTGGAGCGCGAAGCCATCATCCGCAGCTCCATGAAAA
>JAWVWY010000086.1:0-13297 GCA_033723495.1 Alcanivorax sp.
GAGCCTTGCAGGGTCAGGGTGTCGCCGTTAACGGTCAATTTCATGGTGTCGATCAAGCGTTCTTGAACAGGGACCAGGCCAGCATCAGCCAGCCGACGATCAGGGCGGTGCCGCCCAGCGGAGTAATGGCGCCCAGCCATTTCTGCCCGCTCAGCACCAGTATGTACAGGCTACCACTGAACACCAGCATGCCGGCAAACAGCACCCAGCCGGCGGTGATCATGGCGCCGGCCTGGAACTGGCGGGCCAGAAGGCCGACTACCAGCAGCGCCAGGGCGTGGTAAAGGTGGTAATGACTGGCGGTGGACCAGATGGCGAGCATGCTTTCATCCACGCGGCTTTTCAGGCCATGGGCCCCGAAAGCGCCGAGGATCACGGCAAGGGCGGCATTAAGGGCACCAAGCACCAGCAGGGCTTTCATCAATCAGGCTCCGTATCCGCGCAGGGCGGTTGGGACAGGGGGCATAGTGTAGCGAATTTTGCGGCTTGCGGGGGCACAAAAAAGCCGCCCGCAGGCGGCTTCAGGATAGCGGCTGCCATCAGGCGGCAATGGCGTTACGCAGCTTCTTGATGGCGTTGTTTTCCAGCTGGCGAATGCGCTCGGCGGAGACGCCGTACTCATCGGCCAGCTCCTGCAATGTGGATTTCTGATCGGCCAGCCAGCGGCGTTCCAGAATATCGCGGCTGCGTTCATCCAGGGCCATCAGCGCCGAGCCCAGCTGGCGGGTGCTGCGTTCCTGGTGATCCTGCTCAGCCAGCAGTTCCGCCGGGTCGCCACTGTCGCTCTGCAGATAGGCCGCCGGGGAGACGATGGTATTGTAATCATCATCGTTGCTGGGGCCATCGAAACTGGCATCGTAGGCGCCAAGACGGCCTTCCATTTCCTTGACCTGCTCGGCGGTGACACCCAGATCATCGGCAACCCGCTGGGCTTCTTCCAGCGTCAGCCGGCCGAGGCGCTTTTTCTGGCTGCGCAGATTAAAAAACAGTTTGCGCTGAGCCTTGGTGGTGGCGACTTTGACGATGCGCCAGTTGCGGATCACGTATTCATGGATCTCTGCCTTGATCCAGTGCACCGCAAAGCTCACCAGCCGAACCCCCTTGGTGGGGTCAAAGCGCTTGGCGGCCTTCATCAGGCCCACATTCCCTTCCTGGATCAGGTCGCCCAGCGGCAGGCCATAGCCGGTATAGCTGCGGGCAATGTGAACCACAAAACGCAGGTGCGCCAGCACCAGATTGCGGGCGGCATCCAGATCCTGGTCATAATACAACCGCTCGGCCAGACGCTGCTCATCTTCGGCACTCAGTACCGGAACCGCGTTAACGGCGCGCATGTAGGCATCCAGGTCATTACCCGGTACCGCCAGTGGCATCGCCTGTGCCTGTTGCAGTTGAGTCGTCATGTGCTTGTCTCCTCGCAGAAGGGATTCTTGATCCTTCAAGAGCTCCCGATATTAGCACTCGGTTTTATAGAGTGCTAATAGGCGTAAAAGTTCCTGTCCATAGGGAATCCAAATCGCCAGTTCAGTGTGTGCTGCCAGTATGTCGTCACCATGACGCGGATCAAAAACCGGGGTGGTTAAGGCGGATTCAGGGCCCTGCCGATGGGCGGACTTCTAATTAAATTAAATAAAAATTAAATTAATGGCATGAGCCCTGTATCACCACGCAAACCGGGGCGCCCCAGCGCCAGCGACAAGGCCGGCCAGCGTGAGCGCCTGATCGACACTGCCTTGCAGCTGTTCAGCGAGCGCGGCATTGCGGCCACGCCGCTCAACCGCATCGCTCGGCAGGCGCGAGTGACGCCGGCGTTGCTGCATTACTACTTTGGCAACAAGCAGCAGCTGGTGCAGGTGGTGGTGGAAGAGCGTCTGCTGGCGCGCTTGCGTCCGGTGGCCGATGCCGCTGCCCGCCTTGATGACACGCAGCCGGCGGGGGCGGTGATTGAGCAATATGTGCGAACGCTGGTGACCACGGTGGCGGCGATTCCCTGGCTGCCGCCACTCTGGGTGCGCGAGGTCCTGTCCGACGATGGCCAGCTGCGGCAGGTCTTGCTGCGCGAGCTGGCACCGCGGTTCGCCCAGTCCGTCAGTGCGCGGGTGGCGGCCGGGCAGGCCGCCGGCAGCATCAACCCGCGGCTGGATGCGCGCCTGATGCCCATTTCCCTGATTGGCCTGACAGTTTTTGCGCTGGCCTCCCGTAGCCTCTGGGCACAGCTGCCGGGCAATCAGGGTATCGATACCGAAACCCTGATTAATCATGTGGTGGCCCTGTTGAACCAGGGCATGGAGAACACCGATGTGTAGACGCCAATGGCTGCTGTTGTGGACCCTGCCTTTGTGGCTGGCCGGCTGTAATGGTGACCAGGACGGCCTGCCGGGTACCGTGGAGTGGGACCGGGTCAATATCCTCACCGAGGTGTCGGAGCCGGTGGTCAAGCTGGCGGTGAAAGAGGGGGATTGGGTCGAGCAAGGGCAGTTGCTGTTACAGCTGGATCCGCGCCGCCAGCAGGCGCGCCTGGATACCGCCCGCGCCCAGCTGGCCAGCCAGCAGGCGCGGCTGGACGAGTTGCAACACGGGGCGCGGCAGGAAACCGTGGCGGCGGCCCGGGCCGATCTGGCCGCTGCCAACAGCCAGGCCCACAATGCCAGCCTGGCGCTCAAGCGCGCCCGCGATCTCTACCAGAAAGGCAGCCTGGCCCGCTCCCAGCTGGATGACAGCGAAAACGCCCTGCGTACCGCCAATGCCCGGGTGGATGCCCGCCGCGCCCGGCTGACCGAATTGCTGCACGGTACCCGTCCGGAGCAGCTGGACCAGGCGGAGGCGGCGGTGGCGGCGGCCCGTGCCCAGGTGCGGCAGCTGGCCCTGACCCGCCAGCGCCTCGACGTGGTGGCGCCGGCGGCTGGTCGGGTAGATGCTCTGCCCCACCGGCTGGGCGATCAGCCGCCGGTGGGCAGCCCGCTGGTGACACTGCTCACCGGGCAGGCGCCCTATGCGCGAATCTTCGTGCCGGAAGGCCGGCGCGCCACCATCCAGCCCGGCGATCGCTACCGGGTACAGGTGGATGGCGTGGCCCAGCCGTTCTCTGCGGTGGTCCGCAGCGTGCGCAGCGACCCCGCCTTTACCCCCTACTATGCCCTCAGTGGTGATGATGCCAGTCGCCTGACCTATCGGGCGGAGCTGCTGTTGCAGGGCGACGGAGCGCGCCAGTTGCCTGCCGGCGTGCCCTGCCGGGCCTGGCCGCAGCATGGCGCGGAGTCGGGCCATGGACAATGAGGCGCTGGCCATTGTGACCCACGGCCTGACCCGCCGTTTCGGTGACTTCACCGCGGTGGACCGGCTCGACCTGCAGGTACCGCGCGGCCAGGTGTATGGCTTTCTGGGCCCCAACGGCTGCGGTAAATCCACCACCATCCGCATGCTCTGTGGCCTGTTGTTGCCCAGCGACGGCGATATCCGCGTGCTGGATCTGGATATCCCGCGCCAGGCGGAAGCCCTCAAGCGTCGCATTGGCTACATGACCCAGAGCTTCTCGCTCTACCGCGACCTGACCGTGCGCGAAAACCTGACCTTCGTGGCGCGCCTGTTCGGCCTCAGCCGTGCCCGCACCCGTAACCGCCTCGACGAACTGATGGCCAGCTACCAGTTGGAGGCGTTGTCCCGGCAGCTGGCGGGCACCCTCAGCGGCGGCCAGAAGCAGCGCCTGGCGCTGGCCGCCGCGGTACTTAACGAGCCGGAATTGCTGTTTCTGGACGAGCCCACCAGCGCCGTGGACCCGCAATCCCGGCGTGATTTCTGGGAAGAGCTGTTCACCCTGGCCGACCGTGGCACCACCCTGCTGGTCACCAGCCACTACATGGACGAAGCGGAGCGCTGTCATCGGCTGGCGATTCTGCAACGGGGCCGGCTGATGGCCGAAGGCAGCCCGCAGGCCTTGAAAGAGGCGCTGCCGGCGGTGCCGCTGCTGGTGAAAACCGCAACCCCGCGCCAGGCCCAGCAGGTGATCCGCGGTCTGGACGGGGTGTTCTCCAGTGTCCAGATCGGTGCCAGCCTGCGGGTGCTGGTCACCGAAGCCGGCCTGCAGGAGGCGGTGCGTCATGTGCTGCAGCAGGCCGGTATCGACGCCAGCGTGGCGGCGGTGGACGCCAATCTGGAAGACGTCTTTGTGGCCGCCACTCACCACCAGCAGCCGGGCGAGGGCGAAACGTCATGAACCTGTTCAACCTGCGCCGGTTGCTGGCGGTGGTGCTCAAGGAGCTCAGCCAGCTGCGCCGCGACCGGCTGACCTTCGCCATGATCATTGGCATTCCCACCATGCAGCTGCTGCTGTTCGGCTATGCCATCAACCTGGATGTGCGCAACCTGCCGGCGGCGGTGGTGGACCAGGCCCATACCAGCCAGAGCCGTCAGGTGCTCGATCAGCTGCAGCAATCCCAGGTGCTGACGTTCGTGGAGCTGCTGCCCACCCCGGAGGCGGCCAACCGGGCGCTGCAAAGCGGCGAGGTGAAGATGGCGGTGGTGATTCCCGCCGATTTCGAGCAGCGCCTGGCGGAGCCCGGCCGGCCGGCGATACAGGTGCTGGTGGACGGCTCCGACCAGGTGGTGCAGCAGGCCGCCCGGCAATTGAGCCTGTTCCCGGTGCGCGAGTTCCTGAGCGGCCGGGATGTGTCGACGCCGGCGCCGCAGATCCAGGTGGCCACCTACTACAACCCGCAGCGCCAGGCGCCGCTCAATACCGTGCCCGGGCTGATCGGCGTGATCCTGACCATGACCCTGGTGATGTTCACCGCCATTGCGCTGGTGCGCGAGCGCGAACATGGCAACCTGGAATTCCTGATAACCACGCCGTTGTCGTCGGCGGAGCTGACCATTGGCAAGGTGTTGCCGTTCGTGGCCATCGGCCTGGTGCAGACCACCCTGATCCTGCTGCTGGGCAAGCTGATCTTTCAGGTGCCGGTGCACGGCAGCCTGCTGGACCTGTATGCGGCGGCGCTGGTATTCATCATCGCCAGCCTGGCCCTGGGTATCTTTATTTCCACCCTGGTCAGCAGCCAGTTCCAGGCCATGCAGGCGGCGATTTTTTCCTTCCTGCCGCAGCTGCTGCTGTCCGGTTTCATGTTTCCCTACGAGGGCATGCCGCGGCTGGCCCAGTGGATCGCCGAGGTCATGCCGCTGACCCATTTCATTCGCCTGGTACGCGGCATCATGGTGCGTGGCGCTGGCTTCGCCGATCTCTGGCCGGACCTGCTGGCGTTACTGGCCTTTGCCCTGGTGACCATGGTGATAGCGACCCTGCGGGTGCACAAGAGGCTCGATTAAGCCGGCCGGTGAGCAGGCCATGCCAGGGTCACTGGCGAGATGCCTCTGGCATGGCTACCCTGACAACACAACCTGAATAGGCGGGCACAAGCGGTGCCCGTGCGGTAAAACGCGAGGAGGGAAGGGTGCAAATTTCGGCAAGCAAAATGCTAGGAACCATGGTCATGCTCTGCCTCGGGCTGCTGCTCTGTGGTCTGTTGCAGGCGGCACCATTGACGGTGGCGGTAAAGGCGTCACCGCCATTCAGTTATCTGGATGGTGACCGCTGGGATGGCATTAGCGTGGAGTTATGGGAAACGCTGGCCAAGCAGCTGGGCGACGACTACCGCCTGCGCCCCTACGATAATGTGTCCGATATGCTGGCGGCGGTGGAAAAAGGCCAGGCGGACGTGGCCATCGGCGCCATCAGCGTGACCGCCGACCGGGAGCGGCGGCTGGATTTCACCCAGCCCATGTTTCGTACCGGCCTGGGCATCGCCACCCGCAGCGAGCCGGCCGGCTGGCTGAATACCGTGCGCAGCCTGTTCAGCTGGAAGTTCCTGTCTGCGGTGCTGGCGCTGGGTCTGGTGTTATTGCTGGTTGGCCTGCTGGTGTGGTTCCTGGAGCGGCGCCGTAATCCGGAGCATTTTGGTGGCAGCACCAGCCAGGGCATCGGCAGCGGGTTCTGGTGGTCAGCGGTGACCATGACCACCGTAGGTTACGGCGACAAGGCGCCGGTTACCTTCGGCGGCCGACTGGTGGGGCTGGTATGGATGTTCGTCAGCGTGATCACGATATCCGGTTTCACCGCCGCCATCGCCTCCAGTGTTACTGTCAATCAATTGCAGACACAGGTGTCCGGGGCCGCCGACCTGCCACGGGTGAGGGTCGCCACGGTGGCCGACACCAGTGCCGCCAGCTGGCTCGATGGCAAGGGCATCAAGTACCGTAACTACAACAATATTCAGCAGGCCCTGCGGGCGGTGGCGCTGGGCGATGTGGATGCGGTGGTCTATGACGCGCCGGTAATGCGCTACCTGCTGCGTCAGCGCCACGATAATCATGTGCTGGTGTTGCCCCAGCTGGTGCGTGAAGAGAGCTATGCGCTGGCATTGGCCAATGGTTCGTCGTTAAGGGAGCCCCTCGACCAGGCCTTGCTGAGCACCCTGGCCACGCCGCAATGGCGGGCGGTGGTGACCCGATATCTGGGCAGCGATCAGTAATCGTTGGCGGCTGGTCGGCTGGCGTCCTCATCCTCTTGCAGGCTGAACAGGGGCGCCAGGCTGGCGAGCACTTCTTCCAGCTCGCTTTTCATGTCCTTGGTCAGTACCTGAAGCAACACCAGGGCATTGACCGGCGCCTCGCAATCACGGCCGCGACGCAGTCGCTCCACGAAGCAGTGGTTGAGGGTGTTGATCTGCTGGTACTGGTGATTGAGCCCTTCCAGATCCACCGAGATTGACGGGTCCTGTTGTTGTGCCACGTAGCGTTGCAGCAGATACAGGCTGGCACTGCGAACCAGGGTTTCCCGTTCGTTGCTCACCGGCAGGTGAAACTGCGCCATGGGGCGCAGGAACAGCGTATGGGGGCAGTCACTTAGCGCGCACACCAGGCCGAACAGCGAGCCCAGTGCCCGTTGCAGGGTGGTCTCCATACGGTAACAGCGCTGGTGAGCGTGGACCTCCAGGGTCACCGGTTCATGGGATGGCCCGAGATCGGTCTTCGGCAGGGTGTAGGCCAGGTTGCGCGCCACCGGGCAATCGCGATGCTGATGATGGCTGAGGGGGCAGTGGCTGCACTGGCAATGGTCCAGTCGCGCCCACTCCGGGGCCTGGTAATTGTCGGGAACCACCAGACTGTGATCGCTGGCGTCCAGATACAGATCGATGCGCTGGTCATCGCCATGCTGGTTGCGCAGGTGATATTCGATATCAGGCGGCATGAGCTTGCTCGCTGTCGGTCAGCGGCAGGCGAATGGTGAAGGTGGTGCCCTTGCCGGGCACGCTGTCGGCCTGCATGGTGCCGCCATGGCGCTTGATGATGTCCTGGGAAATGGACAGGCCCAGGCCTGTGCCCTTGCCGATCGGCTTGGTGGTAAAGAACGGCTCGAAAATCTGCGCCAGGGTTTCCTCGGGGATACCGGGGCCGTCGTCCTCCACGGTCAATTGATACCACTGGTTGTCACTGCTGGCGCGGATGGTGATTTCGCCCTTGCCGTCAATCGCCTGGGCGGCGTTGACCAGCAGGTTCATCAGTACCTGGGCAAGCTGGCTTTCCGAGCCATGAATGCGCGGCAGGTCGGGGTCAAAATAGCGGCTGATGGCGATACGGTTCTTCAACTCGTGGTGGGCCAGGTTGAGGGAAATGTCCACGCAGCGGGCCACATCCACCAGATCAAAATCTTCTTCCTTGTTGTGGGAGAAATGTTTGAGGTCGCGAATGATTTTCTTGATGCGATCAATGCCGTCACGGCTTTCCGCCATTAATTCCGGGTAATCCTCGAGAATGAAATCCAGCTTCTTGCTGGTATTGATATGGCTGGTCTGCATTTGCAGAAACTGATTGAATTTTTCCTCACTGATACGTTGTCGCAAGCCCTGGGTCAGCTCCGTCAATGCGGCCAGGTATTCATCGCAGCGATTCAGGTTGGATGCCAGACAGGCAATCGGGTTGTTGATTTCGTGGGCGATGCCGGCGGAAATGGTGCCAAGCGACGCCATTTTTTCCGAATGCAGCAGCAGGGTTTCCACCTCGCTGATCTTCTGTTCCTTGTCGCGCACCGCCTGTTTCAGTTCGCTGTTCTGTTCCTTGATATGGCTGATATCGGTACCGAAACAGATATAGCCGCTTTCTTCGTCACTGATATAGGAAAGCGGGAAAATGAAAATATTCATCCAGTACAGCGAGCCATCATGACGGCGGTTGCAGACTTCGCCGTTCCAGACGCCATGGCGGGCATGGGCCGTTTGCAGCAGGCCGTCATCGACCGCATCCTCATGGGGGTGGTTGACCGACTCCGGTTGGCCCACCAGTTCACCGGTTTTAAAGCCGCTCAGAGCGAGAAACTTTTCGTTGGCAAAGGTGATCACGCCACGGTCGTCGGTGGTAATGACACAGTATTCATCAATGATGCGGGCCAGCGGGCCGAGCGCCTGCTTGTTGAGCTTGTAGACATCGGCATTGGCCTCGATCAGACGCAGCTTGCGACCAAAGCGGTTATCCGTCAGCGAAGAAAATTCCGCCAGCCGTGCTTCCACATTCAATGAGCTGCGATAGGTCTTGTAGAGAAAAAAGATAATGATCAGCAGGATCACTGTGGACGAAACCAGAAACAGCCCCTGGCTGCCCATCTCCGCGAAAGGGTTCATAACGTTGATAGCGTCCATAAGAGTGCCGTCCCTAGCGCCCAGTCCTTAACCTTCGTAGCCCATACTGCGCAGGGCTTCCCGCTGTTCGCGCACGGTCTGCGCCAGCATCTTGTTCTCCAGCAGGATGTCGCGGAACTTGAGCCCCTCGCTAATGGCATCCAGCAGCTGGTCATCTTCCCAGGGTTTGGGAATGAAGCGGAAGGCGCCAGCCTGGTTGATGGCAGACATCAGGGTATCGATATCGATCACGCCGGTAAGCAGAATGCGAATGGTGTCCGGCTGGATCTCACGCAGCTCCTGCAACAGTTCCAGGCCGTTAACCTCCGGCATGATGTAATCGGTAATCACCGCATCGAACACCGTGGTGCGCGCCCGGCGCAGGGCTTCCACCGGGTTGGTGTAGGTTTCCACCGTCCAGTCGGTATGGGTCTTTAGTGTGCGGCTCAAAGACTTGAGGATGTAGTCCTCGTCATCGACAACCATGATCTGATACATGGTTTTTCCCCTTGTCAGCGTTGTAGCGTCCTTGCCTACAAGATACGCCCGTGGCGATGGGCTCTCAATTGGCTCTGCGAGCTAGCTCAGGCCAGTAAGGGGGCTGGATCGTCCGCCTGTCTGGAAGCCACTAAAAATTGTGAATAAACATGCAGATAGCGGGCTTGAAAGTGTGCTTGTGGCAGCATTTTGTGAAAGCGGAGATCACCGCTCTGGAGCGTAATGGCCGGCATGGGTTCTCCGGGAGTATCATGAAATTATCAGGCGCCAAACAAGGCGACTGGGAGGAAAGGGCCTCTTGCGGAGCACAACCGTGCTGGTGCAACAGGCGCCGGTAACCTTTTCGGGGGGGCGACGGGGATGACGCAACGATCCCAAGCCGGCTTCAGTCAGCAGCCCGATGTCGCAATGCTGGAAAGCCTGTTTGCCAAGGCCGGCGAGCTGGTGATGGTGACCGATCCCGAGGGCCGGCTGGTTTACCTCAATCGGCCCGATCGTGTTGCCGGCGCGCGACACGGGCAGCCCCTGCTGGCTGTGCTGGCCGAGGACGCCGTGTCCGCGATGGCCGTGCTGCGAGAGCAGGTGATGCAGACTCGGCAGCCTGCCCAGGCCGACGTCAGCTTCGACGATGAAAACCGCTATGCCATGGGCTGCAGCCTGGCGGAACTCTTCAGTGGCGAGCTGCTGCTTTATATCGGCACCGATATTTCCGCCCGTTACCGGGAAGAAAAGCGGCTGCATCACGTCGAAGAGCTGATGCTCGATACCGAGGGGATTGCCCACTATGGTGTCTGGGACTGGGATATCACTCAGCCGCTGGCCACCTGGTCCCACGGCCTCTATCAGATTTACGGTCTGACCCCGGACACCTTTGAGCCCAGCTATGAGGCCTACCTGCAACTGGTGCACCCGGATGATCGCCAACGGGTGATGGATGCCACCAACCGCGTATTTCATCAGCATCAGCCCTATTCCCATGACGAGCGGGTCTTGTACGTGGATGGCAGCATTCGTTATTTGCATACCTGGGCGGTGCCGGTACTGGACGGCGAGGGTAACCTGCAACGACTGATGGGCGTGTGTCTGGATATTACCGACCGCAAGCGGGCAGAAAATGCCCTGCAGGAGCAGGCGCGGGAATTGCGGAAAATGAATCAGGAGCTGGAAGAACGGGTCGACGAGCGTACCCGCCAGCTGGTGGAGGCCAAAAACGTGGCCGAGCAGGCCAGCGACTCCAAGAGCCAGTTTCTGGCCGCCATGAGCCATGAAGTTCGCACCCCCATGAATGGCATCCTCGGCATGCTGGAACTGATGCTGGAAGAAGGTATTGCCGGAGAGCCGCGTCGCATGCTGACCGTGGTGCGTGACTCGGCCATGGCGTTACTGGATATCCTCAATGACATTCTCGACTTCTCCAAAATTGAAGCCGGCCGGCTGGAAGTCGAGACCCTGCCGGTGAGCCTGTACCGGGTTGTGGAGGGCGTCACCGATACCCTGATCGGCAGTGCCCACAACCGTCAGGTGCGCCTGCACTGCTATGTGGATCCGGCGTTGCCGGACTGGCTGCTGGGGGACCAGATTCGTCTGCGCCAGATCCTTCTCAACCTGGGCAGCAATGCCATCAAATTCACCCGCACCACCGAACGGCAGATCGGTGTGGTGCGTATTGACGCGCGCCTGGTCGAGCGGGATGACCAGCAGGTGCGGCTGCGGCTGTCGGTTAGCGACAATGGCATCGGCATGGATGAGGCTACCCAGCAACGCCTGTTTGAGCCCTTTACCCAGGGGGATGTGTCTACCTCCCGGCAATTCGGCGGCACCGGCCTCGGCTTATCGATCTGCAAGCGGCTGGTGGAATTAATGGCGGGTGGCATTCAGGTGATCAGCCAGCCGGGGCAGGGCGCCACGTTCAATGTCGACCTGACCTTGCCGATTGGCCAGGGCGCGACGGAATGTGACGGCAAGCTGGTGGCCGGCCTGCAAGTGATCGCCCTGCTGCATACCGGCGAAAGCGAACAAATCGTCAGCGCCTACCTGCAATCCGCCGGGGCGTCCCTGCAGCTGTTCCATGACCTGGGCTCCTTTGCCGATGCCATCGAGCGCAGTACGGCGCCGCACAAGGTGCTGCTGGTCGGCCCGGAGGATGTGGCCGAGGACGAGCTGGCGCGCATAGCGGCACTGAGGGACGGCAACGGTCAGGCGGTGCCTGCGGTCTTGCTGACGCCACGCCAGGAGATCAACCCGCCGGTCCATGAGGGCATGGTGCGAGTCTGGGCCTGGCCACTGCACAAGCATGATCTTTTCAGCGGCCTGGCAGTGGCCGCGGGGCGGCGGCCACCGGAAGAAGAGAAAGACATGCCCGAGCGCGTCGCCGGCAGTGGCGTTGCCGATGAGCGGCAGATGATCCTGGTGGCGGAGGACAATGAGGTGAATCAGGAAATCATTCGTCGCCAGCTTGAACATCTGGGTTACCCCTGCATGCTGGTGGCCAATGGCCGGCAGGCTCTGGAGCAGCTGTCGCGGCGGGACTTTGCCCTGCTGGTGACCGACTGTCACATGCCGGAAATGGATGGCTTTGAATTGACGCATCAGCAACGGGGCCGGGAACGGGGCAGCCGTGGACGCCTGCCCATCGTCGCGGTCACGGCCAACGCCCTGCGCGGCGAAGCGGAACGCTGCGTGCAGGCGGGCATGGACGATTACCTGGCCAAACCGGTCAAGCTGGCGGCCCTGCGCAAGGTGCTGGAACGCTGGATCGGGCCACCGGGGCGGCCGCTGGTGCGGCCATAATCAGTGCTGGCGCCCCTGCAGCACCGCCTTGGTCACCGAGCCGGTGGCAATCAGCCGTTCCTCGCCCGCCGGCGTCACCGCAAAGGCTTCCGCCCGCATGGCCGCCAGCGTGCGGCCCAGCCGGTCTGCCGCGGCGCGGATCACCACCTGCTCGCCGGCCTGCGCCGCGCGCAATACGCTGGTATGGGTTTCCACCGTCACCGCATGCTGGTCGTCATTCAGGCGGGTCATTACCGCCAGAAAACAGCCCACATCCAGCAGGGCGTAAAGAATGCCGCCGTGCAGCACCCCGGCCGGGTTGCGGGTGAATTCATTGACGGCAAAGCCGATCTCGCTGCGGCCGTCGCCGGCCTCCAGCAGCGCCAGCTCACAGGCCCGGTGGAAGGGCTGTGCCAGCACCTCGGCGACCACCTGATCAAAATGCGACATGCCGTGTTCTCCTGCAAAAGCCACCATTCTGCCCTGCCGGCTGACGGTAAAACATGACAAAAAGGAACGCCGGGCGCTTGACCGGGGTCCATCACTGTTACTAGGGTAACGCTCCCGACCCCGACGGACCTGCCATGAAAGCCTGGGTATTCACATTGCTGACCGTGATCGGCCTGCACGTGCTGGTGCTCGACACCCTGCACCACGGCCATGATCAGCGCGTGGCCGTGACCCAGAGCGACGTGGCCGCCGACCCGGTCCAGGCAGATATCCTTGATCAGGGCAGCGAGCACTGCTGCCAATGCCACGGTTTTGTGGCCGTCACCGATGTGCCCCTCGGTCGCCAGGCCGCTCCGTCGCGGCCGGCGGCGGCGCCCAGACCGTCCCTGCCGGAGTCCCCGGCCGACAACCCCTATCGTCCCCCCATCCTGATTGCCCTCTCGTAATCCGTTGCCCGCTAGCGGGCGTGATATCGACTGAACAATCAGGAGATTCCCATGGAATCCAACCGTGTAGTGCGCCTGGGCGCACTGCTGGTCGTGCTGCTGTGCGCCACCCCCGCGCGCGCCGACGACCGCGACTGGGCCCGCTGGGTGCAGCGCCAGATCAGCGCGCTGCCTACCAGCCAGGCCATCGACGCCAACCAGCAGCAGGCGCTGGCCGACAGCGACGCGCGCGCCCAGCCGCGCTACAACCCGGCACTCAACATCGGCTACGAGGAAAGTGCCGACACTACCCGCACCGTGGGGCTCAGCCAGACCCTGGACTGGTCCGGCAAGGCCCGCGCCGCCCGCAGCCTGGCTGACATCGAGCAGCAGCAAATCCGCCTGCGCAGTGAACGCGCCCGTGCCCGAGTGCGCGCTGATGCCCTGCAGGCGCTTACCGGCTTTGCCGCCGCCCGTGACCGGCTCGCTGCC
>JAWVWY010000087.1:0-12727 GCA_033723495.1 Alcanivorax sp.
AAGGCCCGACTCACCCGTACGCCTGCGGCGCCAGTGGCAGTATCCAGATCCTCACTATTGTAGTGCAGCGCATAGAGGCTGGCGCCGTGTTCGGTATATCCATCCAGGGTCGCTGTCGCCAGATCAAAGCGGCCATAGGGAGACAACCGTAGCCCGCTGTCGTCAGCATATTCATAGGTTAGCGACAGCGCGCCAAACAGCTGGCGGCCATCGCGTTGCCCCGCGACGTAGCTGCCATCGGCGGCAACGTAACGATGGGCATCGAACGCCAGCCACTGATAGCCGGCCAGAGCGTCAAGGTAGAGAGCCCCGGCCGGCCGGTAGCTGGCATACATGGCCAGGCTGTAGGCATCGGCGGTACTGCGACTGTTTTCGCTGCCAACATCACTGGCGTCATGGCCATAACCGATACCGCCCCCGACCACCAGATTTTCAGCCATGCGTCGATCAGCCCCAACGCTGACACCCGAGGTGGTGAAATCAATGCTGCGGGAGTTGGCTTCGGCTTTGCTGGTACCAAAATTCAGTGTCCCGCCAAGCCAGAAATGCATGGCATCAGGATCAATGGCCGCAGCCATGAAGGGCGCTGCCGCGTCTTGCGTTGGGGCAACCGGCGCATCAGGCGACGACGGCATGGCCGGATCGTTGAGCCGGTTGCCGGCCTGCCCGGCACTGACCGCATTGAGCGTCAGGCTGCTGGTAAAACGGCCCTCGCGGCCGCCCACCGCGTGCAGCGAAGCAAGGCGGCTGTTGAAGTTGTCCAGCTGCCCCCGCGCGAAGCGGCGGGTGCTGTCCGTCTGCGCATTCAACAGTCCGCGCACTTCGGCATCCTTGCCGGGGTCTGGACGCGCGGTCACGTGGATCGTGATCGTGGCCTTCGCCGAGGTCGCATAGGCGTTCTTCAGCGTATAGACGACGCTCACCGTGCCCGAGTACATGCTGGACGGGGTGAACTGCAACTGATATCCGCCACCGCTGGCCGCCTGAATCTGGCCATTGCCCGCCGTGCTTGGCGAGATCGAGACCAGATTCGCGCCGGTGAACGGCCCGCCGGTGGCCTTGTCGGTCAGGTTGATCGTCACCGGCGTGCCGGCCATGGCATTGGCGCTGAGATCGGGGGCCTGCAGCAGCGGGTTGATCTGCACCGTGACTGTCGCCGGCTGCGAAGTGCCGCCCGGCCCGGTGGCCTTGTAGGTGAAGGTGTCGGTGCCGAAGAACGTGCCCTGGGGCGTATACACCACCGACGTTCCGTTGACCGTGGCGGTGCCGTGCGAGGGCGTGCTCGCCAGGGCGATACTGCTGATCGTGCCGCTGTCGTTGCTGGTCACGGGAATGGTGACCGCCTGCTGCGACGGCGTGCTGGCCGTGTCGTCGCTCACGATCGGCGGATTGCTGCCCACCGTGACCGCATAAACCTGACTACCCGTATAGGGCGCGGCACTGCCAGTCGTGGCGTCGGTCGCCGTCACGGTGAAGTTGTAGGGGCCGGACGCGGTCGGTGTACCGGAGATCAGGCCCGTCGAAGACAGGGTCAGACCGGTCGGCAGCGAACCCGATGTCACCGCGTAGGTGTACGGCGACGTACCGCCGCTGGCGCTCAACTGCTGGCTGTACGCAGTGCCCTGCTGAAGATTCGGCAGCGCGCTCGGTGACAGCGGGATGGGCGGCGGATCCACATTCAGCGTGTAGCTCGCCGATGCGGTCGCCGGCGAACCGGCCCCGGTACTGCTGTCGGTCGCCGTCACCTGGAACTGGAACGTGCCGACCGCGCTCGGCGTGCCCTTGAGGATGCCGGCAGCCGTCAGGATCACGCCCGATGGCAGCGAGCCCGAGGTCACTGTGTAGGTATACGGCGAGATGCCACCACCAGCGGTGATCAACTGGTTATAGGCCGTGCCCGAGGTCGCATTGGTCAGCGTCCCCGACGCCGGCGACACGCTCATCGAGGCCGCATTGATCTGCAGCGCGAACGACTGGCTGACGGTGAACGGCGCGTTCTTGCCGCTGCCGGGATCAGTACCGGTACTCGAATCGGTGCCGCTGACCTTCAGCGTGAACGTACCGCTGACCGTGGGCGCCCCCGAGATCGTGATGCTGGTGCGGTCGAAGGCGGTGACACTCAGACCCGCCGGAATGCCGCTGATGCTGTAGCCCTGATACGGCGCCTGGCCGCCGCTGAAGGTGAAGGTCTGCGTGAAGGACTGCCCCACGGTGGCCGTCAGCGACGTGCCGCCGCTCGAACTCGTGATCGCCAGCGTCGGGCCGGAGACGGTGATGCTGACCGTGGCCGGCAACGAGGTGCCCGCCGAGTTGGTGCCGGTATACGTGAACGAATCAGTGCCGGTGTAACCGGCGGTCGGGGTGTAGGTGATGGTCGTGCCGCTGGCCGTCGCGGTGCCGTGACTGGCCGGCGAGGCGATGGCCACCGACGTCGGGGTGCCGCCGGTGAAGCTGGTCGGCACGACATTCGAGGAACTGCCGTAGGACACCGTGTCCGAGACCGCATTGGCGACCGGCACGATCGCCTGCACATTGAGCGTGTAGGAACCGGCGACCGAGAACGGCGAGCCCGTGCCCGTCGAGCTGTCGGTGGCGGTCACGGTGAAATTGAACGTGCCGGCCTGCGTCGGCGTGCCGCTCAACTGACCCCCGACACCCAGCGAGAGACCGTTGGGCAAGGTTCCTCCGGTCACCTGGTAGTTGTACGGGCTGGTGCCGCCGCTGGCCGTGAACTGCTGGCTGTAGCTGCTGCCCTGGGTCGCCGCGGTCAGGGTCGTCCCCGAGGCCGGGGACATCGACAGCGTCGAACCCGCCACGCTCACCGTATACAACTGCGCCCCCGAGAACGGCGCCCCGGTGCCGGTACTCTGATCGGTCGCGGTAACCGTGAAACTGGTCGAACTGCTCGCCGACGTCGGCGTGCCCGATAGCAGACCGCTGCTGGACAGGCTGAGGCCGGGCGGCACCGCGCCTGAAAGCACGACGGTGTAGCCGCTGCCCGGCGTGCCGCCGGACGCGCTGAACTGCTGACTGTAGGGAGCGCCGACCTGCGGACTGGCAATCGCGCCTGGCCCGGGTGCCACCGTGATGGTCGGCGCGTTCACTGTCATGCTGATCGAGGACGTGCTGCCGACAACGTTGTTCGCATCCTTCGCCTGAACCGTGAAATTGAACGCACCAGCTTCCGTCGGCGTGCCGCTCAACGTGCCGTTGGTGGACAGATTCATGCCTGCCGGCAGACTGCCCGCCGAGATCAGGTAGGTGTACGGCGTGACGCCGCCGCTGGCCGTGAAGTTTACCGGGGCGTACCCCACGCCCACGGTGGCGTCGGACACCGAGCTCGGCGTTACGCTGATAGGCGAAGGGTTGATGGTGACGTTCACCGTGACGATAAAGCCGCTACCGTCATCGAACGTGAACGTGTCCATCGTGGCGCCATCGCCATTGTTGGCGTAATAAATCTGTACGTTGCCGCTGCCCGCAAAATTGTTGTGCGTGACCGTGCCGTGGGCCGTAGTGAGCGGATCGGTCATGGTGATGCCGAACGGTGCACAGTCGTTGTAGTCGGCCGTCAGATCGATCGTGTAGGTCGCCCCAGAGTCCACGTTGATGGCGATCGGAGACTGCGCTGAACAGTTGGCAAGCGCGGTTCCCGACCACATCGTTGCTGCGAAAAGCACCAGCAACGCGCTGAAAATACCCATGCACCCGGATGCGCGGCTGCGCGTAGTGCGCACCCCCAATACAGCCATCATAAACAACAACATGATCCCCTCCCTGGCGGCCCTGGCACCTCGCCCCGTACGCGGTTTCAGTTCGAGTGATCGGGCACGCCTTCATCCCCAATGAACAACACGGCTACTGGCTGGCAGGCCGTTTTTTCTTATCGTACAAACAACCCCATCGCCGCTTGCTGATACCTGCAAACGCGGAATAAAAATCGTGGGCCGCTTGCCCCAGCGGCGATTTATTCGCCCCTCGCGCCGGCTCCATGACCGCAGAGCTACGCGCCCTTTCAGCAATGCCCCACGGCCCAGCATTCTATTTATCAGGTGATACGGTGTTCCGGAGCGTCAGCATACTGCTGCGGCCTCATTGCAGAGGCGGCCCAAAGTAACACCCGGGAGCAAGTGTAAAAAAATGGCCCAATGCCGGGAAGGGCCGCCATCACAATCCCGAGGATGTTTTCCGGCATAGTGGGCAGGGCGCGCCCCCTGTTGTGCAGCCCGGAAAACGATGGCCCACCGCCACGGCCTGACAGATCAGCAGGCCTGACGGCGCTCCAGTTGCAGGGCTTCCAGCAGGTCCTTGCCGGCGCTGTAAAGCTCCTTGATGTCACGCAGGAAGAAGGTCTTGGCGGCCTCGGTCTGTACCACCAGCACCCCATACAGCAGCCCCCCGGACAACAGCGGTATGCCCAGGTAACTCTTGTAGTGCTCCTCGTCGGAGCCCGGCACATAGTGGTAGTCCTCGTGGGTCTGGATGTCCCGCGCCACCACCGGGCTGCGGGTGCGCGCCACCTTGCCGGTGAGCCCCTGCCGGTAGCTCAGCACTGCGCCCAGCGCCTGCGGGTTGAGGCCACTGGTGGCCACCATTTCCAGCTCCTCATGGGCCGCCTGGGCCCGGTACAGGCTGCACACCTGCACCCCCAGCTTGATTCTCACGGACTCGACACGGGCATGCATATAATCGGGCGAGTTTGACACGGTCACTCCTGTTGTTGCCGGTGGCGTTGGCGCCTTTATCTCCAACCATTCAATTTCTGTGCCGTTTCCCCACCCTGTGTTCACCGCGGGAATTGTTTACACTGGCGCCAGCCCTTATTTCACCGACCTGCCGGAGCCCCACCGTTGGCCAAGAAAGCCAAGACCGCCGAGGAAATCGCCGCCTTTCGTGAGCGGGTCTGTGAGGTGGCCACCCGGCTGTTCACCGAACGCGGCCCGCAGAACGTGACCATCCGCCAGCTGGCCGCCGAGTTGGGCGTCAGCCCGATGACCCCGTACCGCTATTTCCGCGACAAGGACGACATCCTCGCCACGGTCCGCGCCGCCGCCTTCAACCAGTTTGCCGACACCCTGGAAAACGCCGTGGCCGAGGCGCCCAATGCCCGCGCCATGGGCCGGGCGGTGGGCGATGCCTATGTGAATTTCGCCCATGCCAACCCGGCCGCCTACCAGCTGATTTTCTCGTTCAGCCAGACCGATGAGCAGCGCTTCCCGGAGCTGGTGCAGGCCAATGCCCGCGCCCAGAACACCATGGTCGACTATGTCCGCAAGATGATTGCCGCCGGCCTGCTGCAGGGTGATGCCCAGCTGATCGGCTACATGTTCTGGGCCACCCTGCACGGCATCGTGGTGCTGGAACTGGCCAGCGGCCTGCGCGGCATGGATGGCCCCACCCTGCGCGAAAAAATCATGCGCACCCTCTACGCCGGCATGCGCGCCCAGCCGCCAACCCTGGACGATTGACCCTTTTGCCCAGCGCAGGAGCAAAGCAGTCACTTGACGCCCATAAACTATACGATGTAAATTTTATTCCGTTTCCGACCCTATCCGAGGTACCGCCATGTCTCTGCCCGCCGCCATCAACGACCGCCTGCGCCTGCCGGTGATGTGCTCACCGCTGTTCATCATCTCCAACCCGGATCTGGTGATCGCCCAGTGTCAGGCCGGCGCCATTGGCTCGTTTCCGTCCCTGAACGCCCGCTCGCTGACCCAGCTGGACGAATGGCTGCACCGCATCACCGAGGAACTGGCGGACTGGGACAAGGCGCACCCGGACCTGCCGGCCGCGCCCTTCGCGGTCAACCAGATCGTGCACCGTTCCAATAACCGCCTGGAACAGGATCTGGAGCTGTGCGCCAAATACCGGGTGCCCATGGTGATTACCTCGCTGGGCGCCCGTGAAGACGTGAACCAGGCAGTACACAACTGGGATGGTGTGGTGATGCACGATGTCATCAATGACCGCTTCGGCCGCAAGGCCATCGAAAAAGGCGCCGACGGCCTGATCGCCGTGGCGGCCGGCGCCGGTGGCCACGCCGGCACCCAGACGCCGTTTGCGCTGATTCAGGAACTGCGCCAGTGGTTTGATGGCCCGCTGGCGCTGTCCGGCTCCATTGCCAATGGTCGCGCGGTGCTGGCCGCCCAGGCCATGGGCGCGGACCTGGCCTATATCGGCTCGCTGTTCATCGCCACCGAGGAAGCCAATGCGGCGCACGCCTACAAGCAGATGATCGTCGACAGCAGCGCCGCTGATATCGTCTATTCCAACCTGTTCACCGGCGTACACGGCAACTACCTGGCACCGTCCATCATCAACGCCGGCCTGGACCCGGCCAACCTGCCGGAAAGCGACCCGTCGAAGATGGACTTCGGCTCCGGCGGCAACACCGACAAGAAGGCCTGGAAGGATATCTGGGGCTGCGGCCAGGGGATCGGCGCGGTGGACAGCGTGCAGACCGCCGCCGACGCCATTGCCCGGCTCAATCAGGAATACCAGGCCGCCCGGCGCACCCTGGCGGCCTGACCCGTGGCACGCCAGCCGCGCCCTGGCCGTCTGCCACCGGGGCGCCAGGTGCGGCGCCTTTAGATGCGTGCGCAGGCTATACGCTATACGCCGGGCGAGGCGATCCGGCCACAGCCCGGAAAAGTGCAGCAACGCCGTCAGCGTCGACGCGGGCAAGCGCAGAATACCAAACACGGCCACCGTTCCTTGCCTGCCACCGCCACAGCATCAGACCCCTCCATCGTCAGCAGCACCAGGCCGCCAGCGCCGGTGCGCCTGCTCCCCCACTTCCCGTAACTGCGCCAACAGCTGGTGGCGGTCGGCATAGGTCAGGCCCTCGGTGGCAATGGGCGGCAGGTAATGGATCACCACCGCCCCCGGCCGCACCCGCCACTGCCCCGGCGCCAGGCAGGCACGGCTGCCGGCAATGTAGACCGGAATCATCGGCACCTGGGCGGCGATCGCCATCACCACCGGGCCTTTCTTGTAGGGGCTGAGCCCGCCATCGGCACTGCGACGCCCCTCCGCCGACAGGTAGACCAGGCCGCCCTGGCGGGCAAAGTCCGCAGCCTTCGCCAACTGCCGTTTGGCCTGCCGGGGGCGCTGGCGCACGATCACCCAACCGAGGAAAACCGTCACCCAGCCAAGCAAGGGAATCAGCGCATACTCCAGATTCCAGATCCCACGCACCGGGCGCTGCCAACTGGCATAGCCGATAGTCGGGTCCAGCAGGCTTTGTTGCGTCAGGCCGACGATGATACCGCCATGGGCCAGCGGGTCGCCGCCGCCTTCGCTATGCACCTGCACCCGCACCCGGAAAATCGCCAGCACCTGCCGACACCACAGGCGAACCAGCCACCAGGCCCGGTGGCGGGAAAACGGCGCCACCAGCAAGGCCGCGCCCAGCAACAACACCATCAGCAACACAGCGCAAAAATAACGTACTCCCTGAACCAGGGCTCCCGGCATGGATGGCTCCCGCATCTGGACGGCGTCACGCCGACTCTGCACACTTTGCCACCCTTTAGCTTCCATTGCCCAGCAAGGAACCCCATGCCCCAACCCCGCTCCTGCCCCATTGGCGCCGTCTCTGGCCTTTGGCGACAGGCATGGCTGACCGCCCTGGCGCTACTGGCCAGCCGGGCCGCTCTGGCTGGCTGCACGCCAACGCTGCTGCATAGTGCCATCGACCACACCCACACCTTCCAGATCAAACTGCAGTGCGACGGCAGCTACCGGCCTCTGGTCTACCAGCTCAAGGCGATCCAGCAACACGACGGCGTCACCGAGACCAACAGCGAAAGCGGCCAGCTGGATCTGCACAACGGGGAAACGCCCATCCTGGGCGACGTGGACGTTACCTTGACGCCCGGCGACAGCGTGCATGTGGTCGCCACCATCACCCAGGCCTGCGAAGTGCTGGGCAAAAGCACGCTGGACTATCAGGAGAACGGGCAGCAAGACGAGAGCGCCCCGACGCCGGCGAACCCCGCCACCGGCGCCCCGTAATCACGCCACTGTTGCGATTGCAGTCAGTCCACGCGTGCCCCCACCGCTTCAAGAATCCGCAGCATAGAGGCCTCCACCTCGGAGGCCACCTCCCGCAGAGCGGCGTCATCGGACAAGGCACCAAGCATTTCCACCGGCTTGATATAGCCCAGCTTTACCACCCCCTGCTCGGTATAGACGGAGATCCGGCACGGCAACGCCATATTCAGGCGCATATCAATGGCCAGCACCCTGGCCGCCTGCCCCGGATTGCAGATCTCGAAGACCTTGCACTCTTCGCCAAACTCCATGCCCTTGCTTCTGAGCGTTTCACCCAGATCGTGCACATGCAGCACCCCGAAGCCGTTAGCGGTCACCGCTCCTTCCAGCTCCAATACCGCCACCTCAAACGGCTGCCGGCTTTCCACAATGTGGTACATCGATTCTCTCCTGTTAAACGACCCGGTCCTACCTGATCAGATGGCCATGGCCGGGATGAAATCAAGGGCGCGCTGCAGCCTTCTCCCAAACCGCAGCCTGATACATGCACATCGGGCCAGGATGCGGCGTTCTGACAGTCTCCACCCTGTTCGGGCAAGGCTCTTTGATTTACCGCAATGACAGGGACATCATAACGATGATGGCTGAAATGACCGGAGGTGCCCCATGACGCCGCCGCCCACCCCCAAAAGCACCGGACGCCACTCAGCATGGCTGGCCCCAACAATCACCCTGCTGGTACGCCCCCTCACCCGCCGGGCCGCACACAGGGAGCTCAACAGCGTTCTTACAGGGAATGCCATCAGTAATGCCGTGAATGATGGCTTTCGACGCTTTCAGGCTATGCGCGACGAGATTCCCCACGAGCCCACACTCGGCGCCCGCGTGATGACGCATTTCGCCGCCCTGACCATAAGCCTGTACCGTGCCCTGCGCGCCGCCGGCATCGAGAAGAAATCCGCCTGCGACTACACTGCCGCCATCAACTGGCGCGTCTACAAGCGGCTCACCTATATTCCCTACCTGCTGACACGCCCCTTCTCGGGTGATCGCATCCGCCGCGTGAAACGCTCCATGGACTGGTACATGCGCTTTCCCTATGCATCACCGGGCTACAAGATGGAATGGGTAGTGGATGAAACGGATGTGGTGGGCTTCGACGTCACTCGCTGTCCCGCCGCCGAACTGTTCGCCTCCCAGGATCTCGGGCCACTCTGCTCAACAGCTTTCTGTGATCTTGATTACCCCCTCGCTGAAATATGGAAAGTCGAACTGCACCGTCCAACGACAATTGCAAAGGGCTGCGAACATTGTGAATTTCGTTTTCACAGGAAGTGAATTATTGGAATGAGAGTGCATACATGAGAAAGCACGCATAAATTCAGCTGGGGCAGCAGGCAAGCCTCACATCAGCAATGCGAGAAACGGTATCAAGGGTCACTCTTGACACGTTGGCATCATGAAGCGCTCACTCCGACAGACTCACAAATATGCCTGATGCCAGGATCACTGGCACAAACGCACCAGACCTGATTTTGTATAACCCGGAGCGCAGCGAGTGATAAAAACAGGCGGAGCTGCTTATGGCCCGGCGCAGGCCATCACTATGTGTATTCACTCTTCATCTTGTTTAGCGTTTTAATTGCATTATCAAAACCACTAAACAAAAATTTAGCGTAGCCTATGACAAAAAAGCCATTTCTCTTATTGTTAAGCCCCAAAACCTTATTTGCACGCTGTTCATTTTTGAAAAAGGCCGCTATGTCAGCCTCTTCGATATCCAATTCAACACTCAACCCTTTATACCTGGAATACAAAGTCTCTCGTTGAATCTTACCGACTTTTTTCCAGGGAACATGAAGCCACAACGTCTCTTCGTCGACCTGGCAGTTGGAGGGAAAGTGAAGCCCTCTTTCGTCTGCCGAGAAGTACAGGTACTCCCGCCTGTTGCCCGGCCTTAAAGAAGCCAAGACAAAAAACAATCCTATTATGAATACAAACCACCGAGAAAACTGATTCACGTTTCCCGACAAAGGCTCATACATCACAGCCGCTGCAGAAACAACACTGCCCACTGTAAAAAAAACCAGGCAGATAAATAGGCTAGCAAGCCTCGGAGTTTTATATTGGTAGTTTTTACTCATACCACTGCCACTCGATCAGGAGAGCACATAATATTCCGCGCAGCGACCAAACTGTAGCGACAGGGGGGCAGAAATCTTATCCGCCCGCCGCAGCTTGCTAAATGGGTTCGCTCTTGGCCCCGACTTCATTTCTAGACGGGAAGGCACGTAGCGCTTTGAAATAGAGAAAAACACAAAAAAACGATACCGCGCAGGCAAAGAGATAGGGGATGAGGTAGGAATGAATGGCAATACTTCCTGTAATAAAATATAGCGCCGCCCCATAGAGAACCCCTCCAAGGAACAACCCGCCTATGTATACTGCAACCCCAAGAAACTCCCAGCCAAGAGTTCTCTCCCAACCTTTTTCCCTGAGAATCTCTCCAGGCTTAGAAAAAATCACCGCAATGACAATCAGTTCAATCATTTATTTTTCCATTTAACGACCCGCACAGGGGCAGACAAATAAGCGCAGCGTTTTGGCTGTCCCAGCGACCAACGGGAGCGCCTGCTGCGGCTTGTTAACCTTGAATCTCGCTATGCCATTGCTTGACATCTTGGAGAAATGACTCCTTTTGATTTTTAGATACAAATGCTCTATCTGGAATTATAAGAGCATTACTGTTATTCCCTTGGATGACTATTGACTCTTCCGATTCTTGGATGGACGCAATGTCACTCCACTTCTTCGCTCCGCTCTTATTCCCAATGGTAGTGGACCAGCCATCCCGATTCACTTCTAGCTTACGCTCCTTTCTCTTGAAGAGTAGCTGAGGAACCAATGCAGATATGGCGATAACTATCAGAAATGCAACGCTAGACCATTCAAACCACAGAGTGATTTTCACTGCTGACATCCTTGATCCGGATAATACGAAGCCAAGAATGCTCGCAATCAACAGATGCAATCGCCACAAATTCTTCGCCCAGGTTTTCCAATACCAGTGCCAAACTTCTTTACGTAACGAATGATATTTAAGTTGGTAGTTCATAATTAGGTTAACGCCTGCAGCAGAGGCGCGACTTTAGGAGCGTCCTTTGCCTGCATTTGTTAGGCCTTTTATCTCTGGATTAGCCAGTTCAAACAAACTGTTATTTAAAGTCTGCGTGAAAGTATCTGTAAAGTGCTCAAGAGTGGCCAAATCGTGAATTGAAAGCGAAAACTTCTCTCCCTCAGTGAAATTAAAGAATGAGCTTTGGAAGCCTTGGCAGAATATTGCCAATTCCCGCGGAACTTTTGTGACGCCATGAATAAAGCAATTTCGAATGAGCGAGATACCGCCTAGGGTCTTGGCGATATCGTTATAGTCATATTCCCTCTCATAGAACGAGGGGATCTGAAGACCAGTCTTATTTATAAAGTTTTTAAAAATCTTTTCGAGTCCGTCATACAACTTTTTTCTATGCCAAGACTCTAGCCTTTCACTCCAAGCTTCAAGCCATACAGAATTTTTCTCGTCACTTTGCTCTCGTTCATGATAAATCCTTCGTATATCCTTAAAGTCTGGCCCCTTGCATATTTCAAGCGGGTTTGAATTTAAGTACGCCCTGAACATGTTGAAAATGAACTCTTCTAGGCATGAGTACATATTGCAAAAAGCCCATGCTGCCAACATTGGAATGGAGCTTGAGTGAACTTCAGATGCCATGCTTCCATCCCATACCCTTACATTTGTAAGTTCGGGACCTGAACCATCCTTACGATTTCGAATTCCTTGAACGGCGAAACCCATCCCTCTTTTTTTCCATTCTGGGTCTGAGTATTTATCTGAAGCAACATGAAGACCATTAATAGTTACAGCCCATCTGAGAAAGATACTATGGAATACGCCCCCGAACTCCATCACCACTTCGTTAATTTCTTGAATCCATTTTGATTCTTCATCTGCAACCGTGAACTCAAACCACTTTACATCTTCTAGCTCCAATGCACCTGGAGCCATTATGGGAATGGATTCACGCTCAATAAAATTGAGTTCTGTCCAAGAAGTTTGGTCAACCATACCGCTCTCTTACGTATGTGATGCCTCAACTGGGCCTAACGCTTGCGAGCAGCGGCGCGTATTTTGCGTCCGCTGCCTTGCCTGGTTAAGTGGCGACACACAACACCAACTAAGAGCACAATGTGAGCGCCAGCGAACCAGACTACATTTATGGCACCCGCAAGAACGCAGACTTTGAAGATGCCCCCAACATTAATTGTGGCCGCCCACAACGAACGGGAATGCCTGACCACAACCCCTAAATTTTCTAACGGCACCAGAATACACACTAATAGCACCGGCTTATAATTTGGCTACGCCACAAAAAGGCAGAGCCATTTAACGCTCGGCGCAGCGGGCAAATTGGAGCGAGGAACGAGCGGAAATTTGATCCGCCTGGCGCCGCTTGTTATATGCTACTTAGACATTGAAAGTAGCCGCATTTTGTTCACAATATGATGCGCTTCATTATTGGACAAAACCCTACCAACAATCTGCTTTAGGGCCACATCACTTGCGGCCTTTTCTTCGGCATTAGGCTCAAGGCAGTTTCTGACCATCGCTGGATATATTCCTATGCCGTGAGTGATCGACAGAATCTCTTGTTCCATATCTTCGTAATTGCTC
>JAWVWY010000088.1:0-12720 GCA_033723495.1 Alcanivorax sp.
ATTGTCGCCGATGGGCGAGTTGTGGGCAAATGTGACGGAGGCGCTGACACGCCTGCACGCAACACGCTTGCACGCCATGCCGGTTGGCATGGTAACGGTGGCACAACGTTTCTGCCCAGAAAGCGTTCAAGCCACCCGGAACCCGGAACTCTAGCGTGCGCCCGCAGGGCGGCTTGGTGCGTGCCAGCGTGCAAGCAAGAACCTATATCAATTTATTTTGATTTAGATCAGCGTTGCGTTAGACTGCGTTGTCATGACGGTACAGGCAGCGGTTTCCACCCACCCCAGCGAGCAGCTGGCGGGCTTTCTCAAGGCCGCCGCTGACGGCTTGCGTCTGCAGGTGCTGCAGGTGCTGGGCCAGAGCAGCTTCGGCGTGCTGGAACTGTGCGACATCATGGCCATGAAGCAATCCGGCATGAGCCACCACCTCAAGGTGCTGACCCGGGGCGAGCTGGTGGAAAAGCGGCGCGAAGGCAACTCCATCTTTTACCGCCGCCGCCTGCCCCAGGCCGACAGCCTCACCGGCGAGCTTCACGAGGCCTTGCTGACCCAGCTGGACAATGCCGAGCTGGATGAGGCGGTCGCTGAGCGCCTGGAACAGGTGCAGAACCAGCGGGCGGCACAGAGTCAGGCCTTTTTTGCCCGCCATGGCGAGACCCTGGCCGAACAGCAGGAGCTGATCGCCCACTATGAGCAGTATGCCGAGCAGGCCGCCGAGTTATTGTTGCGGGCCTGCCCGGAAGGCCGCTCGGCCCTGGAAATCGGCCCCGGCGAAGGGCAGTTTCTGGCCCTGCTGGCCGAGCACTTCAGCGAGGTGACCGGGCTGGATAACAGTGAGGCCATGCTGGCGCGCACCCGTCAGCAGCTGGCCGGCGGCAAATCGCAACAGGTGTCGCTGATACTGGGCGAATGGCCAGCCGCCGCCGACCGGTTGCCGGGAATGGATGCGGTGGTGCTGAACATGGTGCTGCACCACCTGCCATCACCGGCCCGCGCCCTGCGTGCCGCCGCCGCCCAGCTCAACGCCGGCGGCACCCTGCTGGTCACCGACCTGTGTCGTCATGACCAGGACTGGGCCCACGAAGCCTGCGGCGATGTGTGGTTGGGGTTCGAGGAAACCGAGCTGGTGCACTGGGCCGGTCGCGCCGGCCTGCAATTGCAGGAAAGCCAGTTTCTGGCCCTGCGCAACGGGTTTCAGGTGCAGGTAAGGACATTTGAAAAACGCAGCACGCCTTCACGCAACACGCAGCACGCTGTGTAGAACAAACAGCCGCGTCTAGCCACGACGCCACAAAATTAACCCTGTTTTGCGTGATGCGTGTCAGCGTGTCCCGTGCAAGCGTCAACCAAGGAGCACTCCAGCAATGAGCGAATATTCCATCTTTACGTCCGAGTCCGTGTCAGAAGGCCATCCGGATAAAATGGCCGACCAAATTTCGGATGCCGTTCTGGATGCCATCATCAAGGATGACCCCCACGCCCGTGTGGCGGTGGAGACCCTGGTGAAAACCGGCATGGCCATCGTCGCCGGCGAAGTGCGCACCAGCACCTATGTGGAACTGGAAGACATCGTTCGCCAGGTGATTCTGGATATCGGTTACGACAGCTCCGACAAGGGCTTCGACGGCGCCAGCTGTGCGGTGCTCAATGGCATCGGCAAACAGTCTGCGGACATTGCCATCGGCGTGGACGAGGCCGAAGACAAGGAAATGGGTGCTGGTGACCAGGGCCTGATGTTCGGCTTTGCCACCAATGAAACCGACACCCTGATGCCGGCGCCGGTGTACTACTCCCACCGTCTGGTGGAGCGTCAGGCCGAACTGCGCAAGAACGGCACCCTGCCCTGGTTGCGCCCGGACGCCAAGAGCCAGGTGACCCTGCGCTACGAAAACGGCAAGCCGGTGGCAGTGGATGCGGTGGTGCTGTCCACCCAGCACGCCCCGGACATCCAGCTGGCGGACCTGCGCGAAGCGGTGATGGAAGAAATCATCAAGCCGGTGCTGCCGCAAGAGTGGCTGCACAAGGACACCCTCTACCACGTGAACCCCACCGGCATCTTCGTGATCGGCGGGCCCATGGGTGACTGTGGCCTGACCGGGCGCAAGATCATCGTCGACACCTATGGCGGCATGGCCCGCCACGGTGGCGGCGCGTTCTCCGGCAAGGACCCGTCCAAGGTGGACCGCTCCGCGGCCTACGCCGGTCGCTATGTGGCCAAGAATATTGTCGCCGCCGGCCTGGCCAGCAAGTGCGAGATCCAGGTGAGCTACGCCATCGGCGTGGCTGAACCCACCTCCATCTCCATCAACACCTTTGGCACCGGCAAGATCAGCGACGAGGCCATCGTGACACTGGTGCGTGAGCACTTCGACCTGCGCCCGCGCGGCATCATCGAGATGCTCGACCTGCGCAAGCCGATCTACCGGCCCACCGCCAGCTACGGCCACTTCGGCCGTGAAGGCTTCAGCTGGGAAAAGACCGACAAGGCCGAGGCACTGGCGAAAGCGCTTTAAAGGCAAAGGCGGTTTTACCACAGAGGGCACAGAGATCACTGAGGAAAACGACACCGGTCTGGTGGCAAGGTTTATCCTTCAGCTCTGTGCCACCTGTGATGGAAATATTTAGCTCCAACGGATTACTGCAAGGCAAGAGCAGTCCAGACCAGCACAATCCAGACAACCTGCGATGGTTTATCTCTGTGTACTCTGTGACCTCTGTGGTAAACCAAAATATTTTGACCCACCCCGCGAGGGGCGCTGCAGCGGCTGGACCGCGAGGCTCGCAGGGTGGGTTCACACGTTAGAACGGCGCCCATTCGTCAAAAACGAATGGAGAACACCATGAACGCGAAAGCGGACACCTTTACCGACTTTAAGGTCGCTGACATTTCCCTGGCCGCCTACGGCCGCTCCGAAATCGATATCGCCGAAACCGAAATGCCGGCCCTGATCGCCATCCGCGAAAAGTACCGTGCCGAGCAGCCGCTGAAAGGCGCCAAAATTATCGGCTGCATCCACATGACCATCCAGACCGCCGTACTGATCGAAACCCTGCAGGCCCTGGGTGCGGAAGTGCGCTGGTCGTCGTGCAACATTTTCTCCACCCAGGACCATGCGGCCGCCGCCATCGCTGCTGCCGGCACCCCGGTCTTTGCCTGGAAGGGTGAGACCGAAGACGAGTACATGTGGTGTATCGAGCAGACCTGTCGCGACGGTAACGGCGAGCTGTGGGAGGCCAACATGATTCTCGATGACGGCGGCGACCTGACCGGCTACATCCACGACACCTACCCGCAGATGCTGGACAACATCCACGGCATCACCGAAGAGACCACCACCGGTGTGCATCGTCTCTATGAAATGCTCAAGAAAGGTACCCTGAAAGTGCCGGCGGTGAACGTCAATGACTCCGTCACCAAGAGCAAGAACGATAACAAGTATGGCTGCCGTCACTCGCTCAACGACGCCATCAAACGCGGCACCGACCACCTGCTGTCCGGCAAGAAGGCGCTGGTGATCGGTTACGGTGATGTGGGCAAGGGCTCCGCCCAGTCCCTGCGTCAGGAAGGCATGATCGTCAAGGTCACCGAAGCCGACCCGATCTGCGCCATGCAGGCCTGCATGGACGGCTTTGAAGTGGTCAGCCAGTACCAGGATGGCATTAACGACGGCACCGCCGCGTCCATCAATACCGAGCTGCTGGGCAACACCGACCTGCTGGTGACCACCACCGGCAACTTCAATGTCTGTGATGCCAACATGCTCAAGGCCATCAAGAAAGGCGCCGTGGTCTGCAATATCGGTCACTTCGACAACGAAGTGGACACCGCCTTCATGCGCGAGACCTGGGAATGGGAAGAAGTGAAGCCGCAGGTGCACAAGGTATGGCGTGACAGGGCCGCCGGTGATTTCCTGCTGCTGCTGTCCGAGGGGCGTCTGGTCAACCTGGGCAATGCCACCGGCCACCCCAGCCGCATCATGGACGGTTCCTTCGCCAACCAGGTGCTGGCGCAGATGTACCTGTTCGATCAGGGTTTCGCCAAGCACTCCGACGCCGTGAAGGAGAAGATGCTCAAGGTGGAAGTGCTGCCCAAACATCTTGATGAGGAAGTGGCCCGTTACATGGTGCAGGGTTTCGGTGGCGTGATCACCCAACTCACCCCGGAACAGGCCGACTACATCGGCGTCAAGGTGGACGGCCCCTACAAGCCCGAGCACTACAAGTACTAAGCGCTTTCACGCAACACGCTAACACGCTCCACGCTTTTTTGTGCATGCCAGCGTGTTGCGTGCCAGCGTGCAAGCCTCGCGGAGCGAGAGTTTTTATGAAACGAATCAGTTTTGAATTCTTCCCGCCCAAGACCGAGGCGGGAAAAGAAAAACTGCTGGCCACCCAGCAGAAGTTGCTGGTGAAAAAACCGGAATTCTTTTCCTGCACCTTTGGTGCCGGCGGCTCCACCCGTGACAATACCCGCGACATGGTCGCCAAGCTGCGTGAGCAGCATGGCGATACCGCGCCGCACCTGAGCTGCATCGGCCAGAGCCGTGACGAAATCATGGAGCTGGTAAACGGCTACAAGGCCGCCGGCGTTACCCGTATCGTCGCCCTGCGCGGCGATCTGCCCTCCGGCATGGGCTATGCCCAGAGCGAACTCAGGTACGCTGATGAACTGGTCACACTGATCCGTCAGGAAACCGGCGATCACTTTACCCTGGAAGTGGCCGCCTACCCGGAAATGCACCCACAGGCGCGCAGTTTTGAAGATGACATTGCGCACTTCAAGCGCAAGGTGGATGCCGGTGCCAACAGCGGCCTGACCCAGTATTTCTACAATGCCGACGCCTACGGTTATTACCTGGATGCGTTGCAAAAGCTTGGCTGCGATGCACCGGTCTACCCGGGCATCATGCCGATTCTCAATGTTGCCAACCTGCTGCGTTTTTCCGATAACTGCGGCGCCGATGTGCCGCGCTGGCTGCGCAGCAAGCTCAGCGACATCAAGGACGACGATGCCGCGGTGAAAGCCTTTGGCGAGGAAGTGGTGACCCGACTTTGCGAACGGCTGCTGGCCATGGGCGCGCCGGGCCTGCATTTCTACACCATGAACCAGGCCGCCCCCAACCTGCGCATTCTCGACAATCTGGGCCTGTGAGTCCGGGCCCCGCGCCAAACGGCGCGGGGCTCAGTCATCTTATTCATTAACGATCTTTTCGTTATTCCCACACTGTATTTTCCGTTCCCCACGCCACTCCCTAAGCTAATAGCCATGAACACCGACTGGCGGCATGCCGGTCATCCCGCTGCGCCGCCAGCCGCCCATTGTTAACGGGCGAAGGAGCCCATCCGGCTCCGGCCCCGAGGAGGTGTACCATGCCTGCCCGCGCCTTGGCGGATTTTCTTGACCGCAACGATGTCTACTACAACTGCTACAACCACCCCCCGGCCATTACCGCCGCAGAAGTGGCCCAGTCCAGCCATATCCCTGGCGATTACATGGCCAAGGCCGTGATCGTCAATGTGGA
Organism: Alcanivorax sp.; assembly: GCA_033723495.1. Lineage (GTDB taxonomy): Bacteria > Pseudomonadota > Gammaproteobacteria > Pseudomonadales > Alcanivoracaceae > Alcanivorax. The sequence goes on from JAWVWY010000088.1 coordinate 5,523, forward strand.
TGGCGAGATGGCCATGGCGGTGTTGCCTGCCCATGTCTACCTGGACCCGGAACGTATGGCTCAATCGCTGCAGGCAAACAGCGTCAGCCTGGCCAGGGAGGAGCAGTTCCGTCACCGTTTTCCACTCTGTGAAGTGGGTGGCGAGCCGCCCTTCGGCAACCTCTACGGCATGAAGGTCTATGTGGACGATGCGCTGATCAAGCACGACTGGCTGGCGTTCAATGCCGGCACCCATACCGAAGTGATCAAGATGGGCATGGGCGACTTCCTGCGCCTGAGTGAGGCACAAAGCTGCTCCATGGCCATGCTGCATTAGGCCGCCCGTGATCGCGCCTGCCTTTTGGCGGGCGCTGCCGTCCCGTCACCGGTCTCGCGTGCTATCCTTGCCTCGTTTCAGAGGCTCCCGAAAAACTGACAGGATAGCTTGCGAATGTTCCGACGCACCAAGATTGTTGCCACCGTTGGCCCGGCTTCCGCTTCCGCCGAGATGCTGGATGCGCTGATTGACGCCGGCGTTAATGTTTTCCGTCTCAATTTCTCCCACGGCAGCGCCGAGGATCACCAGGCGGTCGCCCAGCGCATTCGCAATGCCGCCCGGCTGCGCGACCGTCACGTCGCCATTCTGGCCGATCTGCAGGGCCCCAAGATCCGCATCGCCCGTTTTGCCGAGGGCCAGGTACAGCTGCAGGAGGGCGAGCCGTTCACCCTGGATATCCGCCTGGATGACAACGCCGGCAGCATCGACCAGGTCGGCATCAGCTACCCGCAACTGACCCGCGATTGCCAGGCCGGAGACGTACTACTGCTGGACGACGGTCTGATCGAACTGCGCGTCAACAACGTCAGCGAACATCAGGTGCAGTGCACCGTGCTCACCGGCGGCCGTCTGTCCAATAACAAGGGCATCAACCGCAAGGGCGGCGGCCTCAGCGCCAAGGCGCTCACCGACAAGGATCTGGAAGACATCGTCACCGCCGCACAGATGGACGTGGACTTTCTTGCCCTGTCTTTCCCGCGCGATGCCGGCGATGTGGAAGAAGCCCGCCGCCGCTACCGTGAAGCCGGCGGCGCAGGCGGCGTGGTGGCCAAGATCGAACGGGCCGAAGCGGTGGCCGACGATGCCACCCTGGACGGTATCATCCTGGCCTCCGACGGCGTCATGGTGGCGCGCGGCGATCTGGCGGTGGAAATCGGCGATGCCGAGCTGGTCGGCGTGCAAAAACACATCATCCGCCGCGCCCGTGCCCTGCAGCGCTTTGTGATCACCGCCACGCAGATGATGGAATCCATGATCCATAGCCCGCAACCGACCCGGGCGGAGGTGTCTGACGTGGCCAACGCGGTGCTGGATGGCACCGACGCGGTGATGCTGTCAGCGGAAACCGCCGTGGGCGACTACCCGGTGGCCACCGTTACCGCCATGGACCGCATCATCTGCGGCGCCGAACGCACCTACCAGGAACGCCGTGGCGACCCACGCAGCGAGCAGTCGGCGGAGCAGGTCGATGAATCCATTGCCCTGGCGGCCATGTATGTGGCCAATCGCATGCCCGGCATCAAGGCGATTATCGCCATGACCGAAACCGGCAATACCCCGCGTTTGATGTCACGGGTGCGTTCCGGGCTGCCGATCTTTGCCTTCACCCCCAATGCCCGCACCCAGCGACGGGTGGCCATCCTGCGTGGCGTACAAACGGTACCGTTCGACAGCCAGGCACTGCCCAACGACAGCGTCAACCAGCAGGCGGTGGACATCCTCAAGGACGCCGGCCTGGTGGCCGACGGTGACCACATCATCATCACCAAGGGGGACTACGTCAGCGCCCACGGCGGCACCAATGCCCTGAAGATCGTCCGCGTGGGCGGCAATATCCGCTAACGGCTGACGCCAGGCCGGGCATTGCCACCCCGGCCTGGCACGTAACAGCGCCATTCCATAACAATCTTAATACAGATGCATACGCAAAAACGCGACACCCTCGCCGCCGGCTAACTTAGACTGAAGTCTCAATTCTAATGAGAACGGTATAACAATGAGAATCGGTCTGGTTGTGGACTCGGGGTGTGATCTGCCGAAATCCTTTATTGATGCCAACAATATTCTGGTGATGCCGATTTCCATCCGCATCGGCAAGGAAATCTTCGTCGACAACCGTGATCCGCAACGGCTGCGCGAGTTTTACCAGCGGCAAACGCTGGACAAGAGCCAGGATGCGGAATCAGCACCACTGACCGTGGAACAGATCAAGGCATTGTTTCTCGATCAGGCGGTGATTGATTTCGACTATGCGCTGGTACAAACGGTCCCCAAAAGTCGCAGCCCGATTTTCGATAACGCCATGGAAGCGGCCCATGCGATTCTGCGCGAATACAAACCGGTGCGGCAAAAGGCCGGCATCGAAGGTCCCTTTGCGGTCAGGGTGAGCGACAGCCAGACCCTGTTCGCTGGCCAGGGGGTGCTGGCGGCGGAAACCATCCGCCTGATCAAGACCGGCATGCGCGTCGGCGATATCCGCCAGCGCATTGCCGACCTGACGCCCAAAACCACCGGCTACGCGGTGGTACCGGATCTCTATTACGTGCACAAGCGCGCCCGCAAGAAAGGCGACAAGAGCGTCGGCTTCGTCGGCGCCCTGATGGGCTCGGCCCTGGACATCAAACCGATCCTGTGTGCCCGCCAGGACCAGACCTTCCCGGTGGCCAAGGTGCGCGGCTTTGATACGGCGGTGGAGCGCATGTTCGCCCATGCCCGCCATTGCATCGACCAGGGGCTGCTGTCACCGATCATCTGCATCAGCTACGCCGGTGACGAGGAAGCGGTCTACCAGATGCCCGGCTTCGAACAACTCAAGAACTATGCCGACCAGCACAAAGTGGAATTGCTGATCAGCAACATGGGCCTTACCGGCGGCGTCAATATCGGTCCCGGCGCCATCAGCATCGGCCTGATCACCGAGGAGACCGACTTCGAATAACCGTTTGGCGCGCCAACGCCAATCGTTATCTCAGACACAAGATCCCGTCCCTGCGCTTTCTGAAGCGCCGTCCGCCTGTGGCTTTTCGGCAACAGGCAACCTCCGCATTTACTGGCATAGTAGTGCCACCCAGATCGGAGGAACTATGTCTGATTCCATCACTACCCTGAAAAACAAGGGGCTGCCGGCCGAGGCGCTGGCGTTTATTGAATCCCTGCCGGCCGACCAGGCCAACGCCCTGGCCGACGCCGTACTCACTGCCCTCAACACCAAGGACGCGCGGGTGGAGAAGGCCATGAACAATGCCCTCAACGTGGTTCCCGGGCCCTTCCGTCGCCCGGTGAAAAAGATGCTGTTCGGTTAGGAGCCCCCCATGCATATCGAAACCCAAGCCGAACTGCTCAAGCTCAGCCGCCTGCTGGAAAATCAGGAAGCAGACCTGGCCTTCCTGGATGGCCAGGACCTTGGCGCCCTGGCCGCCTTCCGCACCGCCGTGTCCGGCTTTTTCTACGAGCAGCACCAGGACAGCTACCAGCGTCTGGCCGGTATCAGCAAGTTGGTACCCACTGGCGCCAGCGCCAAGCTCGCCACCACGGTACTGGGCTCGGTACTGGCCGCCGGTATCGCCTCCGAGCTGCCGCCGGAACGCGCCATCAAGCTAGCCGACAAATTGCCGGAGGAGTTCCTCGCCAAGCTCTGCATCCACCTGGAGCCGACCTACTCCAAGGCACTGCTGGCGGCCATGCCGGACAAGATTGTCGCCACCGTGGCCAAGACCCTGCTGGCCATGAACGAGCACATCACCCTGGCGCGCTTCGTCGGCGTGATCCAGAAAACCGCGCTGGCACAGGTCACCGCCACCGTCGACGACGGCGAAGCCATGGTCAAGATCGGTCTTTATCTGGAGGACAAGAGCAAACTGGATGATCTGCTCAGCCTGCTCAGTGATGACCAGCAACGCCATACCCTGCAGGCCGCCACCGACCACCAGCTGTGGCCGGCGGTACTGTCACTGAACAGCCACCTGAACAATGCCCTGCGCGCCAAGCTGGGCAACATGGTCGCCGAACAGGGCGAGGCGGTGCTCAATAACATTCTCGATATCGCCGCCGAGCAGCGCCTGTGGACCAACCTGTTGCAGGCGGTCAATGCCATGGACAACCAGCACCAGCGCATGATCGTCAACCTGCCCAAGCTGCGCGAACCGCACATCATGGGCAGCCTGATCAGCACCGTGGTCGACAACAATGGCTGGAATGAGCTGTTGCCGATGCTGCCGCTGCTGGATCAGGCCCACCTGGGCCCGGCCGTGGACGTGTTTGTCGAGCATCAACCGGGGGCGCTCGGCCATGCCCTGGCCAACGCCCACGACAGCGACATGCTGGGCCTGTTCGGGCACCTGCCCGACGACCAGATACCGCGCATCGCGGCGGTACTGAAAAGCCATGCTGCCGAGGCCTTCCAGACCTTTGCCGACCGCAACAGCGACGCCCACGAGCTGCAGGCACTGAACGCCCAGTTCGCCTGATCGCTGCCAGGGTGCCGGGCCCCTGCCCGGCCCTCTGGTGGCGCCGCTAGCGCGCCATGCTGTCTACCAGAAAGTCGACGAACTGGCGCACCTTGGGCGACAAATGCCGGTGGCGTGGATAGACCACCCACACCGCCGTATGGGTGCAGGCATACTGGTCCAGTACCGACACCAGCCGGCCGCTCTGCAGATCCGCTTCCACGTAATAGTCCGGCAGCTGCACCAGGCCCAGCCCCTTGCGAGCCGCGTCCAGTAGGGCAACACCGGAATTGGCGCGCCAGTTACCCTGCACCCGCCAATGGCGATGCTGGTCATCCACGTCAAAGGTCCATTGCTGCGCGGAGCCCTGCAGGCAATTGTGCCGGCTCAGTTCACCCAGAGTGTGAGGGCGGGCATGGCGCTGGAAGTAGTCCGCCGAGCCCACCACGTATTCGCGCCGCCGGCACAGCTTGCGCGCGATCAGTGAGGAATCCGGCAGCGCGCCGGTGCGGATCGCCACGTCAAAGCCCTCATCGACGATATCCACCCGCCGGTTGGTAAAATCCATTTGCACCGACAGTTGCCGGTGAGCGGCCAGAAAGTCGTTCACCAGGGGCGCGATAAAGCGCTCGCCAAAGGTGGTGGCACAGGTCAGACGCAGCACGCCGGTGGGCTGTTGCTGGTAGTCACTGATGGCGGTGAGCGCTTCCTGAAAACCATCGAACAGCTGCCCGCAATGCTCGAAATAGACGGTACCGGCATCGGTGAGCGTCAGCCGCCGGGTGGTGCGGTACAACAGCTGGGTGCCCAGCTGGGTTTCCAGCCGCGCCACCAGGCGGCTGACATGGGAGCTGGATACCCCCAGGTGCCGGGCGGCATCGACAAAGGCGCCGCGGCGCACCACTTCCACAAAGGCTTCGATCCGGTCCCAGTGCTGCATGTTCCTTTTACCTTTATGAGGCACCTTCACCACAGAGGGCACCGCGCTCACCGAGAAAGCCCGTTCTGAACGCTCAAGTGTGACTTGCCAGACGATCAGCCTCTAAGGGCACATTATTGCTTGGTAGCAACAATCTATTGCCATATTGTGCCTTATCGCCCTATTCGTGTCTGCGTATAGTGAATTCAACGCTAATCAGTCCGCCGGGCTGTCGCCAACAAGGAGTCCCCATGAAGTCACGTGCCGCCGTCGCCTGGGAAGCAGGCAAGCCCCTGGTTATTGAAGAAGTGGAGGTGGCCGGCCCCAAGGCCGGTGAAGTGCTGGTGCAGATTGTCGCCACCGGCGTCTGCCACACTGATGCCTATACCCTGTCCGGCAAGGACCCGGAAGGCATCTTCCCGTCCATCCTGGGTCATGAAGGCGCCGGCATCGTGCAGGAAGTGGGCGAAGGCGTGACCAGCCTGCAACCGGGCGACCATGTGATTCCGCTCTATACCGCCGAGTGCCGCCAGTGCAAATTCTGCCTCAGCGGCAAGACCAACCTGTGCCAGGCGGTGCGCGCCACCCAGGGCAAGGGCCTGATGCCCGACAGCACCAGCCGCTTCTCCCTGAACGGCAAGATGATCCATCACTACATGGGCACCAGCACCTTCTCCGAGTACACCGTGGTACCGGAAATTTCCCTGGCCAAGGTCAGCAAGGAAGCGCCCATGGACAAGATCTGTCTACTCGGCTGTGGTGTCACCACTGGCATCGGCGCGGTGATGAATACCGCCAAGGTGGAGCCCGGTTCCACGGTGGCGGTATTTGGCCTGGGCGGCATCGGCCTGTCGGTGATCCAGGGCGCGGTGATGGCGAAAGCCGAGCGCATCATTGCCATCGATATCAACGACGACAAGGAAACCATGGCGCGCCAGTTCGGCGCCACGGACTTTATCAACCCGACAAAATACAGTGACCCGATCCAGGACGTGATCGTCGAGCTCACCGACGGCGGCGTGGACTATTCCTTCGAGTGCATCGGCAACGTCAACGTGATGCGCTCGGCACTGGAGTGCTGCCACAAGGGCTGGGGCGAATCCATCATCATCGGCGTGGCCGGCGCCGGCGAGGAAATTTCCACCCGGCCGTTCCAACTGGTCACCGGCCGGGTCTGGCGGGGTTCGGCTTTCGGCGGTGTCAAAGGCCGCACCGAATTGCCCGGCTATGTAGACCGTTACCTGCAGGGCGAGATCAAGCTGGATGAATTCGTCACCCACACCATGGGCCTGGAAGACATCAACCACGCCTTCGATCTGATGCACGAAGGCAAGAGCATCCGCTCGGTGATTTTGTTCTGATCTTCACCGTGGGCGCCAACCTGCTGGCAACGTTGCCCGCGGCTAAAGCGGGCGCTGGCAGGCATACCCGAAAGAACACAGAGAGCACCCACAGCAGCGTTATAGAAAGGTGTCCCATGTCTGATATCGAACTGATTTCCGCCACCAAAGCCTTCGGTGGCTGGCTGAAACGCTACCAGCACCGCAGCCGGGTGCTTAACTGCAACATGATCTTTGCCATCTACCTGCCGCCGGCAGCGGAGGAACAGAGTGTCCCCCTGCTGTGGTGGTTGTCAGGCCTGACCTGCAGCGATGAAAATTTCATGCAAAAAGCGGGCGCCCAGAAACTGGCAGCCGAGCTGGGCCTGGCCCTGGTCTGCCCGGACACCAGCCCGCGCGGCAGCGACCTGCCCGGCGAGCATGACAGCTATGACTTCGGCTCCGGCGCCGGCTTCTA
>JAWVWY010000089.1:0-12504 GCA_033723495.1 Alcanivorax sp.
AGAGGGGCGAGAGGGTCAGACCTCACATTTTACGACCCTCACGGCATTCTGGTGTGATTCTCGGAAAGGGGGGCATTCGTCGGTAGCCCAATTGGCAAGCGGATGCTTTTTCTGTTGAGGCGTGTGAAATGTGAGGTCTGACCCTTATCGGCTCTCTCTTATCGGCTCTTCGCGACCAGCATGCAAAAATCCGACTGCAATCAAAAATTAAATTAAGAATTCAGATTTAATTTAAATCGATAGTAAACCGGGGCCTTAACAGGCAGTTCAGTCTCCGGCCATGAATGAAAAAGCCGATTTTGCCAAGCGCCTGAAAGCTGCCTTGATCGCCGAGGGGTATGAGCCACGCCCGTCGGTGGTGGAGCAGAATTTCAACCTGCGATACTGGGGTCGTCCCGTGACTTTCCAGGCGGTACGGCGCTGGCTGCGAGGGGAGTCCATCCCCGAGCAGGACAAGCTGATGGTGCTGGCGGATTGGCTGGGGGTGGATCCGTCCACCCTGCGTTACGGGAGCCCGTCTTCCATGTCTGATGTGATGGCGAAATATGGTTACGGGAATGACAGTATCAGTGCCGATGATCTGTTCATGATCAAGGCGTTGCTGTCACTGTCGCCGGATCGCAAGGAAATTCTCAAGGAAGTTATCCAGGCGTTCTTGGATGCGGAGCGGGTGGCCCGCAAGCGTAAGCAATAGTACGCGGCCCGTCAGCGAAAACGCCCTGACCGGATCGGCCCGGTCAGGGCGTTTTTTGTGGACAGTGCAGGGTCAGCGTTGCAGCGCCTTCTCCATAAACGGCGGCAACACCAGCGCTCCTTTATGCATGGCCGCTGAATAATACTTCGTCTCAAAGCCCTTGCCGGTGGCGTCGGTTTCGCGGAACTCGGCCACGTCGGTGTTCTTGCCGGCCAGGGTGCAGCTCCACCAGCCGCTGGGGTAGACCGGCTGCGGGAAGGGCAGGGTCCGGGTGGAGTCGAACCCGGCTTCGCGCATGTTCTTGTGAAGATCCTTGATGATAGTATCGCTGTGCAGCAGCGGTGACTCTGACTGCTGCACGATGATGCCGCCATCGGCCAGCACCCGGTGGCAGTCGCGGAAGAAGTCGGCCTTGAACAGGCCTTCCGCCGGGCCCACCGGGTCGGTGGAATCCACGATGATCACGTCCACGCTGCCGTCGTCACAGTTGCGCATGTATTGCACGCCGTCCTCGAACCGCAGTTCGGCGCGGCTGTCGCCGTTGGATTCGCACAGCTCCGGGAAGTATTTCTCGGACAGGCGGGTGACCATCTCGTCGATGTCGATCTGGGTGGCCTTTTCCACGCCCGGGTGGCGCAGCACTTCGCGCAGGGTGCCGCAGTCGCCGCCGCCGATGATGATGACCCGTTTCGGGTTGGCGTGGCTGAACAGCACCGGGTGCGACATCATCTCGTGGTAGAGAAAGTTGTCGCGGGTGCTGAGCATGGTGGCGCCATCGATGGTCATCAGGTAGCCGAAGCTGTCGGTTTCCCACATCTCGATGTGCTGATACTCGGTCTGCACCTCTTCCAGTTTCTGCTTCAGGCGCAGGCCGAAGGCAGTGCCGGCGGAGTCGAAATGCTCGTAAAACCAGTTGTCTTTGCGGGTGCTCATGGGCGGGGGCTCTAACGGTGGACAATAGCCGCGATTGTAAGACCTGCCGGCGGCCTGTCAAAGCAGGAAAAGGATGTCAGCGACAAAGCGTCACAGGCATAATGCGGCCAAGTAGCACCCATGAAACAGGAACCGCGATGACCGACTCAAGCCGCCAGCCCGCCAGCGAAATCTACAATGTGGACCGCTGGGGCGACAGTTACTTCCGCATTGATGACCAGGGGCGTCTGTGCGTGCGTCCCAATGGCGAGCAGGGCGGCGAGGCGACGCTGGAAGCCGTGTTCGATGCCTGCCGCGATGCCGGCCTGCGGGCACCGGTGCTGGCGCGTTTTTCCGGCATCCTGCGCGAGCGGGTCAAGCTGCTGGCCGGGGCCTTCCGCGAGGCCATTGTGGCCCAGCACTATGACGGCGAGTACACCCCGGTCTACCCCATCAAGGTCAACCAGCAGCGCCGCGTGGTGCACGAGATCCTGCGCGCCCGCGACGATGGTGAACGGATCGGCCTGGAGGCCGGCTCCAAGCCCGAGCTGCTGGCGGTGCTGGCGCTGTCGCGGCCCGGCGACACCATCGTCTGCAACGGCTACAAGGATGTCGAATATCTGCGTCTGGCGCTGATGGGCGAGAAGCTCGGCTTCCACGTGCATATTGTGGTGGAGAAGATGTCGGAACTGCCGGCGTTGCTGACCCTCGCCGACGAGCTGGGGGTGGCGCCGCGCATCGGCCTGCGGGTGCGGCTGATGAGCATCAGCAAGGGGAACTGGCAAAACACCGGCGGCGAGAAATCCAAGTTCGGCCTCAGTGCGCCGCAGTTGGTGCAGGCGCTGGCCCATTGCCGCGCGGCTGGCCGGCTGGATTGCGTCAAGCTGCTGCATTTTCACCTCGGCTCCCAGGTGGCCAATATCCAGGATATCAAGGCGGGCATGCGCGAGGCGGCCCGCTATTACACCGAGATGCGCGCGCTGGGGGCGGCGGTGGAAACCGTCGACGTGGGTGGTGGCCTGGGGGTGGACTACGAGGGTACCCACTCGCGCTCCTACTGTTCCATGAACTATGGCGTGGCCGACTACGCCTGGCATATCGTGCAGACCCTGCAGGAACACTGCCAGCGTCTCGGGCAGCCGCAGCCGCATATCATCTCCGAATCCGGCCGTGCCCTCACTGCCCACCATGCGGTGCTGTTGCTCAATATCACCGACGAGGAGCGTCAGAGCCCGGTGCCGGTGGCGGCCCCCGATGCCGATGACTGTGCCGAGCTGCAGCAATTGTGGCAGTTGCAGCAGACCCTGGCTGGCGAGGCCGGCAACCTGCTGGAGCGTTTTCCGGAGGTGGTGGGCGCCTGGCAGGACCTCAACCAGCGCTATATCAGCGGTGACCTGGCGCTGTCCGCCCGCGCGCGGGGCGAACAGCTCTACAACAATTGCCTGCTGGCCCTGCGCGACCGTCTCAATCCGCTGCGCAAGCAGCAGCGCGAACTGCTGGATCGCCTCAACGAGACGCTGGCTGACAAGCTGTTCGTCAATTTCTCGGTGTTCCAGTCGGTGCCGGATGTGTGGGGCATCAACCAGGTGTTCCCGGTGTTGCCGTTGTCCGGCCTCAACCAGCCGGTGACCCGGCGGGCGGTGCTGCAGGACATTACCTGCGATTCCGATGGCCGTATCGACCAGTTTGTGGATGGTGAAGGGGTAGAGACATCGCTGCCGTTGCCGGAGCAGATCAACGGTCATCTGGGGATCTTCATGGTCGGCGCCTACCAGGAGATTCGTGGTGACATGCATAACCTGTTTGGCGATACCGATTCGGTGGACGTGCATGTGGACGCCGCGGGCGCTATCTGCCTGGACCATGCGATCCAGGGCGATACCGTCAGCTCGGTGCTGCGCTATGTGAATTATGACCCGGACAAGCTGCTGGCGACCCTGGAGACGCATTGCCGCCAGGCCGACCTGGATGAGTCGGTGCAACTGTCCTTTATTGAGCTGGTGCGTGAGGGGCTGGCCGGTTATACCTATCTGGAATAAATTTTACGTCATAAATTTTAGGAGGGAAGCATGCGTTATTCCGTTGGTGCCAGCAGTGATCTGGGCGTGGGCGAAAGTCGGGCCGTCAAGGCCGGCGATACCAAGCTGGTGGTCTACCATCTGAGCGATGGTTTCTATGCTACCCAGGCCCGTTGTAGCCACATGTTCGCGCCGCTGGGCCGTGGCAAGGTACTTAATGACAAGTGTGTGCAGTGTCCGCTGCACCGGGCGCGCTTCGATATCCGTACCGGCGAGGTACAGGACTGGGCTAACTTTCCGCCGGGTATCCAGGTGCTCAACGGCGTGCGTGGCGAGAAGAAGCTGCAGACCTGGCCGGTGATCGAGGAAGACGGTCAGCTGTACGTGGAGATCTGATGGTCTCCGAGGCGCAGCAAAGGGCCACCCTGGCGCGGCTGGAAACATTCAGCCGCTTCACCGACAGCAGCATCGGCATTCCCTTTACCCGCTTCAGGCTCGGCGCCGAGGCGCTGATTGGCCTGATACCGGGTATTGGTGACCTGGCTGGCCTGGTGCTGGCCTTGTATGTGCTGGTGGAAGCCCACCGGGTCGGCGCCAGCAAGAAGGTCAAGTTGCGCATGCTGCGCAACATGCTGATCGATTTCTTCGGCGGGCTAGTGCCGGTGGTGGGGGATGCCTTCGATGCCATCTACAAGGCCAACACCCTCAATACCCGGCTGTTGCGCGACTACCTGGAAAAGCAGCTGGAGGTGGAGCCACCGCCGCCGCCGTTTCCCTGGCGGACGCTGCTGTGGTTGTCGCTTCTGCTGGCAGTGCTGACCGGGATTGCAGTGCTGCTCTACTAGAGTATTTGATCATAAAAAAGCCTCGCTATTGCGGGGCCTTTTTTATCGTTCATCGCGAAATTGCGGAAACCTGATTCCCCTCTGCCCAAGTTTCGCCTGTAGGCGAGTCACTTCTTTGTGCTGCGACAGACAAGTCACCACATCTTGCCTTGGCAAACGAACGCCTGAAAGACGGGCCGCAGGCCGAGCACGCAGTGCGAGTCACAAAACGCCCCCTCATCGGCAGCCCGGGTAAAGCCGGGTTCCCGCTGCAGAGATTCGGTGTTTAAGGGGACCAAAGACTTTTGTATTACCGACCCCCGGCCAGCAAATCGGTGGCGAGAGGGAACCCCCGCATACCCCGTTGGGGCACAGGGGGGGGGCGACAACCCCGGGGGCCCTTCTTGACTCGGCTGCGCCTCGGCCTCCGGTCCGCACTGGCATGCGATAAGTCGCTGCGCGACATGTGCCTACTGCCTTGGGTAAGCAACGACAAGCCGCATAGCGGCACAGAACAGCCGCAGGCTGGCCCGCAGGATGAGTGCAGCGAATCAAGTGAGTTCCCCTTGAGGGGAAAAGGCTAATGGGGATCTATTGGCAGATTCCCTCTAATCCGCGAAGAACCTTTTTTATGGCCGCTGACGGCCCCAATCAGGAGGCGTCTTCCCGTACGTGGGGCATCAGGTAACGCAGAAAATCCGTTTTGCTCAACGGTACCCCTAGCTTGCGCAGAATCGCGTAGCTGGTGGTGATATGGAAATACAAGTTGGGTATCAGGAAATCATGAAGGTATTGCTGGGCCGGCAGCTCGCAGAAGCGGCCCGGGCCGAGGCCAAGGCGTTTGATTTCATCCAGCTGTCTGTCTGTGGCGTCGATGGCTTCTACCTGTTCACGGGTCTGGCGGATGTAGTCACGGGCCTGTGCCAGTGAGCTGACGTCGGTATCCAGGTTCTCCACCGGCTGACCGGCGCACCATTGGGAAAAGCCGCGCGGCTGGTTACAAGCCAGGGCCACCTGGGCTCCCAGAGGCAGCATGTCGTCGGCCAGACGCTCCCGCATCACATGGTCCATATCGGTAAAGTGCTGCTCGCCCACGGACAGGATGTGGTCGAGGATGTCCAGCCGTGTAAGAAACAGCTGCTTGATTTCGCTGATGGTCATAATGCCCTCCCGGGGCGTGGTTGGTGCTGCTGCCATCATCAAAGCGCAATCCCGGTCGCCGCTCAACCTTGTGGTCATTGTCGCGGACAAAAAGAGCCCGCACCAGGCGGGCATGGCTTGAAAAAAGGCGCACCAGTCAGGTGGCAATGTTGTTGATGCGCTTCTGGTCGCGGAACAACTGGTCCAGTTCCCCCTGGTAGTAGGCGCGCACGCGCGGGTTCATGACCTTCTTCCAAAGCGGCGGAATCAGCGCCAGCACATACATGGTGGCGTAGCCGGCCGGCAACTGCGGGCTGTCTTCATAATGGCGCAGTACCTGGTAACGACGCTTGGCATAGGCGTGGTGGTCGCTATGACGTTGCAGCTGGAACAGCGCCACATTGGTTAGGAAATAGTTGGAGTTCCAGCTGTGTGCCGGGGTGACCCGCTCGTAGCGGCCGTTGTCCTGCAGGCGGCGGTGTAGGCCGTAGTGCTCCACGTAGTTGATGATTTCCAGGGTGATGCCGGCCATCAGCCCGGTGGCGAAGAAGTAGAGTACGCCCTGGCCGCCCCACAGCAGGTAGAAGGACAGCGCAAACAGGGCGGAGATGGCATACCACCAGATCAGTTCGTTGTGCCAGCCGAACGGGCTGTGACCCTTGCGGCGCAGGTGCTGGGCTTCCAGCTTCCAGGCGTTGATAAAGTTGCGCACCACGGCGCGCGGCAGGAAGTGGTAGAGGCTCTGGTTGTACTCGGCGGAGGACGCGTCTTCGGGGGTGGATACCGTCACGTGGTGGCCGCGGATGTGCTCTACCTTGAAGCCGGCGTAGGTCACGCTGGCCAGCAGCACGCCGCCCAGCCAGTTTTCGAATCGCTCGTCCTTGTGGGTCAGTTCGTGGCCCAGCACGATGGCGATGATGCCACCGACCGACCCCATGGAGACCACCCAGCCGAGCTTGCCGAGCAGTGAGTAGTGATTGCTCATGAAGATGTGGCCGCCGAAGTACAGCACCGCAAACCAGACAAAGGCCATGATGACGGTGAAGACCCGATAGATGCGTTCCTCGTTGAGGCTGGGCACTTCACGCAGTTCATCCGGGTTGGACGGGTCCTTGCCGATGATGAAATCCAGAATCGGCACGATGCCGAAGATGGTCAGGTAGATAAACCAGGCCCAGTAGTTCTGGGTGCCGTTGTCGCGGCCGGCATAGGCGGCCAGCGGCAGCAACGGTAATACCGCCACCCAGAAGCCGATATAGGTCCACTTCTTGATAGTCAGCATGGTGTTGGGATTGATGTTCTCGATCATGGCGTGTCCTCAATGCGGCCAGTTTTGCTCGATGCATAAACTGTCAAACAATTGAGGAATTCAGGCATTGACCTGTGTCAAGGTCGACACCGATCTTGCGCTAGTGCATGGCCTGGCCGAGCTTGTCCAGGTAGTGGCGGGTGCAGCTGTAGAGCGGGTCGTCCAGCTGCTCAATACGTTGCTGCATGCCGGTCAGCCACTGGCCCTGATGATCGGTGGCGTGCCATTGCTGGTAGCAGAACACCTGTAGCAGGAACTCCTGCAGGAAGGTCGGTTTGGCCAGGTCGCTGTCGTTGGCCAGCGCAATGCGCGGGTAACGCTGGTGCAGGCGGCGCGCGAAGGCGCCGGAGTCCATGCCGATGGGCTCGCCGTGGCGGTCGTGGACCGGTGTGCTCAGGTGCCCGCAGCTGGGCGAGCGGGCCTTGAGAATAAAGCCGCACAGGGGGGCTTGCAGGGTATCGGCCACCTGCTCCAGGGCGTCGGTAAAGTCCCGATCCGGAGCGGAAACGCCGAGAACCCGTTTGTCGTTGTCCAGCTGCACCACCTGAATCGGCGGGCGCGGCACTGGCAGGCCGATGGTCACTTCCGGGCACAGCGGCATGAACTGCAGCATCCCGCCCAGTTGTTCGGCGATCAGCGGGGTGTACTTGTGGTCGCCGTCATAGCGTACCGCGTCCCCCAGCAGGCAGGCGCTGACCCCCACCAGCGGCTTGTCCGTATCCCCGCCAGGCAGGCTGAAACCCAACTTTTCCAGTAAATCCGTTAGCATGGTGGGCCCTCGATCAAAAGGTGGCTGCCATGCAGGGCGTGTTTCTTGATGCCGATACCCTCAACCCCGATCAGCTGGACCTGTCGGCCCTGCGCGCCCTGCTTCCCCGGTGGCAGTTCCATGGCCGCACCGCCCCGGAGCAGCGGCTGGCACGGCTGGCCGGCTGCCAGGTGGCCATCACCAACAAGGTGGTGCTGGATGCCGAGGTGCTGTCGCAGGCGCCGGCCCTGCGGCTGATCTGCATCTGTGCCACCGGCACCAACAACGTGGACCTGGCCGCCGCCCGCTCGTGCGGCATCACCGTTTGCAATGTGAGCGGCTACGCCGGGGCGTCGGTGGTGCAACATACCCTGGCGCTGATGCTGTCTCTGGCCACCCGATGTCACCAGTATGCCGCAGATGTGCGTGCCGGCGAATGGTCCCGTGCCGGGCAGTTCTGCCTGCTCACCCATCCGGTGATGGAGCTGGCCGGCAAGACCCTGGGTATCATCGGCTACGGCCACCTGGGCCAGGGGGTGGCGCAGGTGGCGCAGGCGTTGGGTATGCAGGTGCGGGTGGCGGAGTCGTTGCAGGGCCGGGATCAGCCGGCCGGGCGTGTGCCGTTGTCGCAGTTGCTGGCCGAGGCCGATGTGATCAGCCTGCATTGTCCGCTCACCACCCGCACCGAACGGCTGGTGAACCGGTCGTTTCTGGCGCAGATGAAGCCCGGCGCCCTGCTGATCAATACTGCCCGTGGCGCTCTGGTGGATGAGCCGGCGCTGGCCACCGCCCTGCGCAGCGGCCGCCTCGGCGGTGCCGGGCTGGATGTGCTGAGTGTGGAGCCGCCGCCGGCGGATCATCCGTTGCTGGCGGCGGATATTCCCAACCTGATCATTACCCCGCACAACGCCTGGATCAGTCGCGAATGCCGCCAGCGGCTACTGGATGGGGTGGTCGACAATATTCGCCAGTGGCAGGCGGGTTCACCGGTCAATGTGGTGAACTGATTACCGGGTCGCCGGCTGGCGATCAATACGCTATCAGCCCTTCTTCTTCAGGCGCCCGGCCAGCAGTTTGTCCATGCTGCGGAACAGCGGTTGCGGCAGGCGCGTGGCCGGCCCCGGCACCGCGGCCAGCAGCACACTGCCAAGCTTGCCCATGGGCCGGGAAATCCGCGTCGGGCGTTTCTCGCAGGCCTCCACCAGCCAGCCGGCGGCCTTCTGCACATGCATCATGGGCATGTATTTGTAGATGGCCGTGCGCGATGACATGGGCGTGCGCACCATCGGGAAATACACCACCGTGGTGCTAATGCCCTTGTAACCGAGCTCCGCCTGCAGCGAACGGGTGAAGGATTCCAGTGCGCTCTTGCTGGCCAGGTAGGCCGAGAATAGCGGAATGGGAATCTGCGTGGACAGGCTGGAGACGTTCACCACATGGCCGTGGCCCTGTTCGATAAAGCGCGGCAGCAGTTTCAGCGTCATGGCCACGGCGCCGATGTAGTTGAGCTGCACGGTGCGTTCATAGTCATGCAGCCGCTCCAGCGCCTGTTCGATGGGGCGACGGATGGAATGGGCCGCGTTGTTGACCAGGGCATCGATACGCGGGTGATCCGCCAGGATGCGGGCTGCACAGGCGCCGATGGCGTCGTTGTCGCTGAGGTCGCACGGGTAGACAAAGGCCTGACCGCCGGCCTGCTCAATCCGTTGGCGGACGTCCTCAAGCTGTTCCCGGCGACGCGCTACCAGGCAGACCCGCGCGCCGCGTTTGGCAAAGAGGGTCGCCGCTTCGGCACCGATACCGCTCGATGCACCGGTCAGTACAATGGTCTGGCCTTTGAGTTTCATGGCTGTTCCCGTTTTTTGCGATGGCTGGTTTACCGGCGAACCGGTGAGCCCCTAATCTAGTCATGACCGGCCGGCGATGCCCATGACCGTAGCGACAGGGTGATAAAAATTGTCATGGCGGGCATTGCGGTACGGGGCACTTTGGCATCCGCTGACTGACAGGGGAGAGTGAGGATGTGGTTTCAACACACGATCCGGTTGGCGGCACGCCATCGCGGCTGTCACTTGATTACCCGCGAGGTGATTGCCGAGTTGCCGCAGATGGGCGAACTCAAGGTAGGTTTGCTGCATCTGTTTATCCAGCACACCTCGGCGTCGCTGACCCTGAATGAAAACGCCGACCCGGATGTGCGCGGAGACCTGGAGCGGCACCTCAACGTCATGGTGCCGGAGAACGCCCCCTACTATGAACATACCCTGGAAGGGTCGGATGTACGGGTTATATAGCCATGACGTATCGTATATGTAGATATATCGAAATATGGACAGAAGAGGGAAATGTATTAAGTTAGGTGGCCGACTGAGAAATGCCATACAGGTTAAGTTCAGTTTCCTGCGCGGAGTTTGCGGTGAACAAGGTCAGGCATAAAGGGCCTTATGCGCTCCAACCGCCACAAATAGTGTAATTGGCTGAAGCACTAGGTACGCCACTACTTCTTTGCTGGCACCAGTTTGGGGGGGAACTAGTGCCGTGCCTGCTTGGCTGTCTTGATGGGCAACAGCAACCGCCCCTCTCCAAATTCCCGGAATCCAAGCTTCTCGTAGAAGCCGACAACATCTTCCCCGAGTGGATCAACAACAACCAACTGGATGCCTACCTGATCGTGCAGCTCGATGCTCTTCCGGAGAGCGCTGACGATAAGCTGCAGACCCAGCCCATTGCCCTGAAAGCTCTCAGAAACAGCCAGGCGCCCGATCAACACTCCGGGCACTTCAGGGTAAGGGCAATTGCCCAGATCCTCAGGCAACAGAGCTGACTGCACGCTATGGGTTGAGAGCGTGTAGTATCCGGCCAGTTGGCGAGGGGTGCCTGTTTGCGAGTCCGGCGAAGCGGCATATCCGCGCGCCAAATTGCGGCGGATATCGTTGGATATCTGGCGCTGGATGTAGTTATTCAGGGAAGGGACGCCGCAGTCGAAATGACTGCGGTCATGTTTAGAACGGTCAAACGGTTCAATAGTGAAGGTTTCAGGCATTAATCGGTTCTCCTTATAGTTGGCCCAGTTTTATTCTCCTGGGCCAGGAACCGATCAGTTGAACCGTTGCATGGCCTCTACCAGGTAGTCGGTGGGCGCAGGCGGGTTCTCGATCAAATCCAATACCCGGAAGAACTCTTCATTGCTTACTCGGGTGACTTTCGGCTGACTCACCAATCGATCGGCCCGATCAAGCGCGGTCTGAACCAGAAACACGGTCAGCGGAGTACCGCTAATTTCAGCGGCTTTAACCAGCATGGCCTTTGTCCTGGCATCGACACGCAAACTTACGCGCTCGTCTTTCCGAGCGAGATTTGCTGCATTTGTACTCATCACAAAATATCCCGAGCCTTATCTAGGCTCTTCGTCGTTGGAGTTAGGTCCGTTGCGGACCCCCCAATACAAGACATACTGTACACACACTGTGCG
Source organism: Alcanivorax sp. (assembly GCA_033723495.1). Lineage (GTDB taxonomy): Bacteria > Pseudomonadota > Gammaproteobacteria > Pseudomonadales > Alcanivoracaceae > Alcanivorax. The sequence continues at coordinate 11,118 of JAWVWY010000089.1, forward strand.
TACATGTCAAGTATGAGCAAGAGCTGCGCTCCACGCCCCCCTCTATACAAGATGTCCACTTATCGCCTTTGCCCGTTCCATGGCCCCTCCTGCTTGGAGATACCGCAAGAAGGTCTGGCTGCCGCCCTCCTCCACAGTGGGCGTTGCCGTCCGGCCAAGCGCCTCAACTGAACAGATTCAGCCTGTGCCCCGTCATGTCGTGACGGCAATGTGCACATACCTGCGACGGTTAGGTGTTAAACACGTTATGGCGCTTTCAGGAATGAGGCCCGAAACCAATGGAACATGAGGTACTGCAAGATGAAGAAATCGATCCCGCGTCCGCGACTACCCTGTTGGCGAGAGCTTTTGAAGCGCTTAAGGCAATTCCGGCATCGAGCCCTGCCCTCAATTGTCGCCCTCGGTTACGTCCACACAGTGTTGCGGCTGGTTCTGGTTATTATCGACCTTTTCCACCGATGTTGATCGACGGCGCCTCGGCAAGACTCGATACTCTCCAAGGGTAGCGTAGTTGGGATTGGGGGAGCTCCAGATTAACTGTCCGCCCCATGACCAAAGGCAGAAGTTCTGCAGGGTCCAAGGGGGCAATAATCGGGTTTCGCCGCCGGGTTGGAGGATAAATCACAGCCCAGAGTTTTCCGTTTGGTGGATACAACGCTACTGTACGTGAACTAAGGTCGCGTCGGATTTCCATATCCGGCGTGGCAGTGCCGGAGAGGCGGTCATGGCATGACCCTAGTCCGCCAATAAAGCCGATCGGATAGACAGGCATGCGGTCAGCCTCCGAAGCCGTATTTCCCTTTGAATCGGGAAAATCTGTTGATCACCCCGCACAACGCCTGGATCAGCCTGGAGTGCCGCCAGCGTTTGCTGGACCAGGTGGTGGCGAATATTGGCGGCTGGCGTCGCGGCCAGTTGCAACAGTGCGTGAATGGCATGACGTCTGTGTGAAGTGGGAGGACCTATGAGTTGGGCACAGAAAACCATCACCCTGAAACCTCGTTCGCGCGGCTTCCACCTGATTACGCGTGAGGTGCTGGAGCAGCTGCCGGAGCTGAAGCACTACCGGATGGGTTTGTTGCACCTGTTTATACAGCACACTTCAGCATCACTGGCCATCAACGAAAACGCCGACCCGGATGTGCGTGGTGATATGGAGCGTCACTTCAACGTCATGGTGCCCGAGCATGCGCCGCACTATGAGCACACGCTGGAAGGACCGGATGTACGGGTTATATAGAGCTTATTGTGTAGTGATGGTATTCACCTGACAGTCCACCGCAAACAAAGTGGTGGCCATATCGCCCCCTGATGGTTGTAGAAAGCGTTACCACACGTTATCTAGCAACCAGAAGGAAACCGATATGACCACCGAAGAGAAAGTAGC
>JAWVWY010000090.1:0-12477 GCA_033723495.1 Alcanivorax sp.
AGGACACTGCTGAGATAACGCTCGCCGGAATCGGGCAGAATCACGACGATTTTTTTGTCTTTGAATTCGTCCTCGGCAGCCAGGCGAGCTGCGACCGCTGCGGCTGCACCACAGGAAATGCCGGCGAGAATCCCCTCGTCCTGCATCAGCCGGTGAGCCCATTCCATGGCGTCTTCGTTGCTGACCTGCTCAGCACGGTCAACCACGCCCAGGTCCAGATTCTTCGGCACGAAACCGGCGCCAATGCCCTGAATCTTGTGCGGCCCATGGGTCGGCTCTTCGCCGTTCAGGGCAGCGGTGATCATGGTGGAGGAATCCGGTTCCACCGCCACCGAGGTAATCGCCTTGCCCTGCTGGTTTTTGATGTAACGGGATACACCGGTGATGGTACCGCCGGTCCCCACCCCGCAGACCAGCACGTCGATATCACCACCGGTAGCGTCCCAGATTTCCGGGCCGGTGGTTTTCTCATGGATATCCGGGTTGGCCGGGTTATCGAACTGCTGCAGCATCAGATACTTTTCCGGATCTTGCTGCACCAGCTCCTCAGCTTTGGCGATGGCACCGGACATGCCCTTGGCTCCCGGCGTCAGCACCAGACTGGCACCCAGCGCCTTGAGTATCTTGCGCCGCTCAAGGCTCATGGAATCGGGCATGGTCAGCACCAGATCATAACCACGGGCCGCCGCCACATAGGCCAGCGCAATACCGGTATTGCCGCTGGTGGGCTCCACCAACGTCATGCCGGGCTTGAGCTTGCCGCTCTTTTCCGCTTCCCAGACCATGTTGGAGCCAATGCGGCATTTCACGCTGCCGGCCGGGTTGCGCGATTCCACCTTGGCGAGGATGTTGCCCTGGCTGATACGGTTGATCTTGACCAGCGGTGTATTGCCGATGGTTTCGCTATTGTCCTGGTAAATCTTGCTCATGGCGCTCCCTCCGTTGCCGTGTGAATATTGGGCGCTAACGCCTCGCTGATGGCTTCCCATGATGTCACGCTGCGCCGGCCTTTGCAGGCGCTGATGCGCAAATACTTTATGACGGGTAATCGCGGGCGAAATCCGCCAGCAGCTGGCAGACGCCGGCCATCCCGTGGTGAATCACCGCCTCGATTTCTGCCATGGTGATTTCGCGGCTGGACTTGCCGGCGGCCGGGTTCACCACCAGTGACAGCATGGCATAGGGAATCTCCAGCTCCCGCGCCAGCACCGCCTCCGGCATGCCGGTCATGCCGACGATATCGCAACCGTCACGCTCCATGCGCAGCACTTCCGCGCTGGTTTCCAGCCGCGGGCCCTGGGTGACGCCATAGCAGCCACCATCCTGCCAGGGCAGCTCACTGATCATCAGCGTCTGCCGCAACGCCGTGCGCAGGGCCTCGTCAAAGGGCCAGCTGAAATCCACATGCACCAACGGCGCATGCGGATCGTCAAAAAAAGTGCTGTCACGGCCCCAGCTGTAGTCGATCAGCTGGTCGGGCATCACCAGGGTGCCGGTGGGCGCCCGGGCCGAGATCCCGCCCACCGCATTGATCGCGACGATGGCGGTGGCGCCGGCGTCCTTCAGAGCCATGATATTGGCGCGGTAATTGACCTGATGGGGCAGCAGTATATGCGGGTCGCCATGACGGGCGAGAAACAGTACCCGGCGATCATGCAACTCGCCCTCCACCACCGCGGCGGCCGGGTCACCAAAACGGGTACCCTGGGTGTGCTTGTCGATAATGCGCAGGTTGTCCATGCGCGTCAGGCCGGTACCGCCGATAAATGCCAGCATCAGGTATTGCTCTCTTGCACAGCATAGATGCCCGGCGCATTGCGCCAGAAGCCCTTGTAGTCCATGCCCATGCCGAACACATAGGCATCTTCCACTTCCAGCGCACAGAAATCCGCCTTCAGACCCGGGCGCGCCTTGCGGTCGTGCTGCTTGTCGACCAGCACACAGGTTTTCACGCTGGCCGCGCCCTGGGCCTTGCAGGCGTTGATGATGGATAGCAGCGTCGAGCCGACATCGAGAATATCGTCCACGATCAGGATGTCGCGGTCGGCCAGGGATGCATTGGGAGTGACGATCCACTCCACGTCCCCACCGGTGGTGGCACCGAGATAACGGCTGGCGTGCAGGTAATCCATCTCCAGCGGAAAATCCAGGCGCTTGACCAGCTCGGCGGCGAAGATCATGCCGCCATTCATGATGGTGACGATCACCGGCACCTTGCCGGCGTAGGCCTCGGTGATGGCAAAGGCGAGCTTGCCGATGGCCACCTGCACCTGGTCGGCGGAGTGCAGTTCCCGCGCCTGCCGGCGTACCTGCATGAGTTCCTTCTGCAGTTCCTCAGGGATGGACATGTTGCGCTTCCTCGATAGGGTTGTCTTCCAGCCCGCTGGCCGGCGCGTTATCGCTCTGGCTAACCAGGTGCAGGGTGCGTGTCGGGAACGCGAATTCGGCACCATGCTGATCGACGATCTGCATGATTTTCATGAGTACGTCCTGCTTTATCTCGTGGTAATGCACCCAGTTTGTGGTCTTGGTGAAGGTATAGATAAAGAATTCCAGGTGCGAGGCGCCGTAGCTGTCAAAGTTGACGATCAGGGTACGGTTGTCGGTTTCCAGTTCCTCATGGGCGATCAGCATGTTGCGCACCGCCTCCACGATGCCCGGCATCTTCTGCCAGTCATCATAACGAATGCCGATCTTCTCGTTGATGCGGCGGTTATGCATACGCGACGGGTTCTCCAGCACGATGGAGGTGAACATGGCATTGGGAATATAGAGCGGCCGCTGGTCGAAGGTGCGGATTCGGGTCAGGCGCCAGCCGATATCCTCCACCGTGCCTTCAATGGAACGGTCTGGCGAGCGCACCCACTCACCGACCCGGAAGGGCTTGTCCAGGTACACCATCATGCCGCCGAAAAAGTTGGCCAGCAGATCCCGGGCGGCGAAGGCCACCGCCATGCCACCGATACCGCCAAACGCCAGCACCCCGGAAATGCTGTAACCAAGCGTTTGCAGGATAATCAGCATGGCGGTAATGATCACCGACACCCGCAACAGCTTGCCGATCGCCGACGCGGTGGAATGGTCCATGGGTTTGCGCATGCGCTGCGGGTCAATCAGGTTTTTCTCGGTGTAGGAGATGAACCGGCTCAGGAACATGGCGATGATGACGATAAAGGCAATACGCCGGGCCTGCGGTACCAGCGAGAACAGCTCGCTGTCGGCGACGCTGTCGAGCAGCTCCGCGGCCACTGACAAGCCGACCACCCAGAACACCAGCCGCAGCGGAATCCGGGCCGCTTCCAGCAGGGCATCATCCCACAGGGTGTCGGTCTTGTTGATCAGCGTGTCGAGGATATCGATCACCCGCATGAGGATGAAATTCACCGACACGGTGCACAACACCACCACAAACAGTTGCGTCAGCCATACCTCGGAAGGCGTGCTGGCATTGGGCCATTGCAATATCTGATTCCAGTCCCAGCTCATGCGTTTTCCTCGATCAATGTGCTTGCCAGAGCAGCCGCTTGCTGCCGACGCTCCTCGTCCATGGGGGCTCGCGCCACGGCGCGCAGGGCGCGGGCCGGCACCTGACCCTGGTAGCGCTGCCCCTCCAGCCAGTGCAGGGTCTGCTCAGCGCCATGACGGTCATTGCAAACCAGCACCATATCGCAGCCGGCATCCAGGGCCGCAGCAGCCCGAGCCGGGCAGTCGCCCACCGCATGGGCGCCGGCCATGGACAAATCGTCCGAAAAAATCACGCCGCGAAAGCCCAGTTGCGCGCGCAACACCGTTTGCAGCCAGTGCCGGGAAAAACCGGCGGTATGCTCCGCATCCACAGCGCTGTAGATCACATGCGCCGGCATCATGCCGGCCAGCCGAGGCGCCAGCGCCATAAAGGGCTGCAGATCGGCGGCCTCGAGATCCGCCATGGGGCGCGGATCCACCGGCAGTTCCAGGTGGGAGTCGGCCACCACATGGCCATGGCCGGGAAAGTGCTTGCCGGTAGCCGCCATACCGGCGCCATACATGCCGTCGATAAAGGCACCGGCCAGGGCGATCATGCCCTCGGCGCTGCCATGAAAACTACGGTCGCCAATTACCGTGCTGCTGCCATAATCCAGATCCAGTACCGGCGCGAAGCTGATGTCGATATCCAGCTCCACCAGCTCCGTGGCCATCAGCTCACCGAGCAGACAGGCTTGCCGACAGGCGGACAGCGGATCGACATCATAGCGGCGCCCCAGTGCTGCCATCGGCGGCAGGCGCACAAAGCCGTCACGGAAGCGCTGCACGCGGCCGCCTTCCTGGTCCACGGCAATCAGAATATCCGGGCGCACGGCCCTGACCTGAGTCACCAGCCGTTGCAGCTGCTCACGGTCCTGGTAGTTACGGGCAAAAAGAATCAGGCCGCCGGTGGCAGGATGAGCCAGCAGCTCGCGCTCGGCGGCGCTTACTTCCAACCCCTCCAGATCCAGCATCAGCAGCGGAGAAACAGGTACAGACATGAATTGGGCCTGTTCAGTCGACGATCAAAACCGGAGTTCCCACGCTGACCTGGTCGAACAGCGTGATGATCTCGTTGTTACGCATGCGGATGCAGCCATGGGAGGCAGGTTCACCCATGGGTTCACTGTCCGGCGTGCCGTGAATATAAATAAAGCGCCGGAAACTATCCACGTCACCGCCCTGGTTGTGGCCCGGCTCCATGCCGCCCAGCCAGAGGATGCGCGACAGTATCCAGTCCTGCTGCGGCGCTTGCTGTGCCAGCGACGGCGAGTAAAGCTGACCGGTGAATTTTCGCCCGGCGAATACCGCGCCTTCCGGCAAGCCGGCACCAAAACGGGCACGCACCAGATGGCGGCCCAGGGGGGTAGCCGCGCTGCCCTGCTGCTGGCCGGCACCGGCGACGGCGGAGGACACCGCAAAACGCTGGCGTCGCGGCCCATCCAGCTCCAGCCATTGTTCACAAAGATTGATGGTAATCTGCATCCGTGCCTCGAATCCGACCGCTGATAAAGACTTACTGTGCCGGCACATCCGCCTGAATGCCACCGACCAGGAACGGCAACAGGCGCCGGGTAATATCCGCCGCGGTCAGATCGAGGTTAAAGTCGGTCTTGCTGATCCCCTGCAGGGACTCCAGCCCGGACAGGGTGAAGATCACCGCGCCGAGACTAAACTGCACCCGCCAGAACAGTTCCATCGGCGGCACATCCGGTACCGCCCGTTGCAAGTGCACCTGCAGGCGCTCGAACACGTCTCCGTAATGTCGGTTCAGATACTGACGCAAATGTCCCTGGGGCTGGCTATAGGCCTGGCCGGCGAGGCGAAAAAATATTGCCGCCCGCTGCGGGTCCTGCGGATGGGTACCCAGCGCCAAACGCGAGACGATACCCAGAATAGTGTCCGGGGTATCCGGGGTGCCGGCGGCTTCCAGCTCATCCAGTTTGGCGGCCAGAGCCACACTGAAGGGCGTCAGGAAGCGCTCGAATACCGCCTGTATCAGCGCTTCCTTGGAGCCAAAATGATAATTGACCGCCGCCAGGTTAACGCCGGCCTTGCTGGTAATCGCACGCAGGCTGGTTTCGGCAAACCCCTTCTGGGCAAACAGCACTTCCGCGGTATCTAGGATCCGGTCGACGGTGCCCGGTTGTGCCATCTTGTTATCCCCTGCTGTCACCCCAAAACATACGTTTCAAACATACGTTTGGAAGCAAGTAGGGTCAAGCGAGGCAGTAAATAGTGGCTAGTTGAACGTGGACCGTTGAAAGCGAACCCCGCACTGCCCGAGAGGCATCGGTTATTTAGTGATCAACGGTCAACGTCCCTTACCATTCATCCAGGTAGGTAACGCAGTGTTCGATCAGCTCGGCCACCCGCTCGCAGGCTTGCCGGAGACGGTCCAGGTCGCCTTCGGCCAGTGGCGCATAGTTGTCCTCAGCCAGCAGGTTGAGCGCATTGGCATCACTGGGCGGGGTCGGTCGGCGGGCCAGCCCGGCGGCCCCCAGCGAGGCCTGCATCTGCTCGTCCAGCCAGGCAATCAGATCACCGCGGTCGTGGCGCGCCTGTGACAGGATGGCCATTTCCGGAGCTTCCACGCCGGACTGCGCAAACGCCTGCTGTAGCGCGGCCAGGCTGAACAGCGACTCATAGCCCTCTACCCGGTAAGTCCTGGCGGACTGACGCGCCAGCCCCACCAGGGCGGAATAGAGGTGGAACACCACTGCGCCACGCAAGGCCAGCCGCAGAGTCGGGGTGGCTCCGGCCTGCTCGCCGGTGAGCTGCCCCAGCAGCGCGCGGGCAAAATACAGCCGCTCGCGCAGACCACTGACTTCATTTTCGCGGACCATTCGGGACATGGGGACTTCCTGATTCGGAGGACTGTCTTTGGGGGTTGGCGTCAGACGCCGGTTTCGGTCGTCTGACGCGATTCACCGTTGGCACGACTAGGATTTCTTTGCGGCGGCCTTTTTCTTTGCCGCCTTCTTTTTCGCTGCCTTCTTCTTGGCCGGGGCCTTTTTCTTGGTCTGCTCCTCGACCCACTTGCCATCGCGGTAGAACGCCATCCAGCCGGTGGCCTTGCCGTCCACTTCGCTCATCACGTACTGCTCTTTGGCCTTGCGGCTGTAGCGCAGTACCCCCGGGTTGCCGTCCGGGTCCCTGGCGGGGGCCTCGGCCAGGTACTTGTGTTTGGGGTCCAGCTGCTCAGCGACGCTCTGGATCTCTTCGATCAGCGGCGGACGCGTTTCCCGGTTCTTGGGAAACTTGCTGGCGGCCAGGAACAGGCCGGAGGCGCCATCGCGCAGCAGGTAGTGATCATCCTCATACTTGGCGCACTGCAGGTGTGGCATGGGGATGGGGTCGGCCCGCGGCGGCGCCGGCTCGCCGTTCTTGAGCAGCTTGCGGGTATTGCCACAATCATCATTGGTGCACTTGAAGAACTTGCCGAAGCGGCCGGTACGCAGCTGCATTTCATTGCCGCACTTTTCGCATTCCAGGGTCGGGCCGTCATAGCCCTTGATGCGGAATTCGCCCTGCTCCACCAGATAGCCATCGCAATCCGGGTTGTTACCACAGATGTGCAGCTTGCGCTTCTCGTCGATCAGATAGCTTTCCATGGCGGTGCCACATTTGGGGCAACGTTTCTTGCGACGCAACTCCTTGGTTTCCGCCTCGTCATCGTCGGCGTGAACCGTTTCCGCTTCCTCGCCGGGCAGCAGGTTAAGGGTTGCCGTACAGCGCTCCTTGGGCGGCAGGCTGTAACCGGAGCAACCCAGGAACACACCGGTGGAACCGGTACGGATCTGCATGGGCCGGCCACAGGAGGGACAGGCAATATCGGTGTCGGTGGGCAGGTTGGCGCGCATGCCGCCCACCGCCTGCTTGCCACTACCCTCGCCCTGGGCCGCTTCCAGCCGGGCGACGAAGTCACGGTAGAATTCGTTGAGCACGTCCTGCCAGTTGCGCCGGCCCTCGGCCACCTCATCCAGGGTTTCTTCCATCTTGGCGGTGAAACCGTCGTCCATCAGGTCCGGGAAGTTTTCCGCCAACCGGTCGGTGACGATGTCACCCATCTTCTCGGCATAGAAACGGCGATTATCCTGGCGTACATAGCCGCGATCCTGAATGGTGGAGATGATCGCGGCATAGGTGGATGGCCGACCAATGCCGCGCTTTTCCAGCTCCTTGACCAGGCTGGCTTCGGTATAGCGGGCCGGCGGTTTGGTGAAGTGCTGGGCAATGTCCACCTGATCGATGGCCAGGTTATCGCCCTCTTTCACGTCCGGCAGCAGGGTGTCTTCCTGGCCCTTGCGTGAGGCCGGCGGCTGGATGCGGGTCCAGCCGTCGAATTTCATGATGCGACCGCGGGCCTTGAGCTCGTAATCAGCGGCGGTGGCGGTGAGCGTGGTGCTCAGGTATTCCGCCGGCGGCATCTGGCAGGCGATGAATTGGCGACGAATCAGCTCGTAAAGGCGCTGGGCATCGCGCTCCATGTCCTTGAGCGAGTCGGAGGTACGCTTCACATCGGAGGGGCGAATCGCCTCGTGCGCTTCCTGGGCCCCTTCCTTGCTGGAATAGGACAGCGGTTTTTCCGGCAGGTACTTGTCGCCCAGCTTGTCACTGATCCAGTCCCGGCAGGCGGCCACCGCATCGGTGCTCAGGTTGGTGGAGTCGGTACGCATGTAGGTGATGTGACCGGCCTCGTAGAGACGCTGGGCCATCATCATGGTCTTCTTCACCCCGAAGCCCAGACGGGTACTGGCCGCCTGCTGCAAGGTGGAGGTAATAAAGGGCGCAGACGGCTTCGAGCGCGTGGGCCGCTGCTCGCGCTGGCTGACAGTCAGGTTGCCGGCGGCCAGCAGGGCCTGGCGGTGTTGCTCGGCGTCATCGCCATTGTTGGGGCGGAAGGTCTGGCCAGCATGCTTGGCCACTTCCAGACGCAGCGCTTCACCGTCACCGGTGTGGGTGTCGCTGTGCATCTCCCAGAACTCTTCCGGGGTAAAGGCGCGGATTTCCCGCTCGCGCTCCACCACCAGCTCCACCGCCACCGACTGCACCCGGCCGGCGGACAGGCCACGGGCGATCTTTTCCCACAGCAGCGGCGAAATCATGAAGCCCACCACCCGGTCCAGGAAGCGGCGGGCCTGCTGGGCTTCCACACGACTCATGTCGAGTTTGCCGGGCTGCTGGAAGGCAGCCTGGATGGCCTTCTTGGTAATTTCGTTGAACACCACCCGGTCAAAGCGGCTGTCGTCACCACCGATCACTTCCCGCAGGTGCCAGGCAATGGCCTCCCCTTCGCGGTCCAAGTCAGTGGCCAGATAGATGCGGTCGGCATTGGCGGCCAGACGCTTGAGTTCATCAATGACCTTTTCCTTGCCCGGCAAGGTCTCGTAATGCGCATCCCAGCCCTTGTCAGGATTGATACCCATGCGATTGATCAGCTGGGCCTTGGCCTTCTTCTTTTTATAGGCTTCACGTTCTTCCTTGGGCAGGGAGCGGGTATAGGCCGCCTCCTTGGCACGCTCCTGGGGGGTGCTTTTTTTGGAACCACCACTGACCGGCAAATCCCGCACATGGCCGACGCTGGATTTGACGACAAAGTCATCGCCCAGGTAGCGGTTGATGGTCTTGGCCTTGGCCGGTGACTCCACAATAACGAGGGATTTGCCCATTCTCTGGTTCTCGACTACGGCGGTTGGGTTAGTTCAACGGGCGCTATTTAGACAGCGCCGACCCGGCCGGGTCAAGCACCGACGCCAATCGCGCCCCTTTTTTAGTACTAGTACAATCTCTTCACACTGCGCAAGTCCTGCTGCTGGCAAGCCGCTTCGAGCCCGCTATACTGGCAAGTACGCCAATTGTCAGGGAGACATGTGATGCCAGCCCCCTACCACAAGATTCTGGTGGCCATTGACTGCAGCGATGAATCTGCCCGGGTTCTGGCACGGGCTGCGGGCATTCTGGAAGGCAAAGAAAATGGCGACCTGCACCTGATTCACGTGATCGAACCACTGGCACTGGCCTATGGCGCCGATGTGCCAATGGACGTGACCGATCTGCAAAGTGGCCTGGTAGAGCAAGCCAAGGATACCGCGAGACGATACGCCAGCCAGTACCAGCTCAACCCCGAAAACCTCTATGTGGAAATGGGCTCCATCGAGAAAACCATTCTCGACAAGGCCGAGGCCATCAATGCCGACCTGATTGTGGTGGGCAGCCACACCCGCAGCGGCCTCGCGCTGTTGCTGGGTTCTACCGCCCGCGGTCTGGTACCGGGCTCCCACTGCGACGTGCTTGCCGTCAAGGTGGATCAACCGGACCGTTGACCCCGCCGGGGATCAGATCAGCTGCAGGGTGCCGGTACTTTCCAGCACCTCTTCATTCCAGCGGCATAGCAATTCGGCCAGTGCCTGGGCCTGAATTTTCAGCGTCTCCAGCTCTGCCTCAGTGCCTTTTTCACCATGAAATACCGGCAACTTGCGCATGGATTGCACCAGTTCATGATCCGGCATCTGCATGCGTTTCACTTCCAGGGTCCAGCGAATGTGATGGACCAGCATGTGATAGAACGCAAGGCGGCTCTGCAGGGTATACGGTGTCTGCTGGTCGTCGTTGAAATCGTTGAAATCGAGGCTCGCCAGCACCGCTTCACGGGCGCTGTCGGCCACGCGAATAGTGGCGCTGCGGGGCGTCCCCAACAGCATGGACAGGGTACCGAATACCTCGCCGGGAGAAACATAATAAAGCGGCGGTTCATCCGTCTTCTCTGCCAACACTTCCAGTTGCCCGCGCAACAGGAAATACAGGGTGGTATCCACATCGCCGGCACGAATTATCTGTTCGCCGGCTCCGGCTACCTTGATGCCGGTATTGGCGACCAGCAGCAGGTACTGGTCATGATCATCTCTGGCAATCTCGTTGAAAAACGGCACCCCGGAAAGCAACTGATTGATCCGTTGTGGCCCGTATTGCTGATGGTCGGCCTGCTGCATTCTATCCCCTCACAAGCTCATTATTATTGTTGCCAATGTGACACAGATCACATGTTAGAGGTGACCACTCATCCCGGCAATCAAAACCCGACGAACTCACTCAAAATTTTGCATTATTGTCTCACATAACAACTGCCCAAATAACACTGTTCATATTAACAGTATTCATGCTAGGCTGAACGCAACGGCTCCCCCTGCCGGCAGTAACCGGGGGCACGATGTTTTCGCTGACGACAACACACAGCTTCCGGCCAAGCCGGGCGCCGTAATGGCAGGGCAAATTGCCCGAACCGCAAGGAGATGGTTATGAGCAGCAAACTTACCGAACGCCAACAGCAGGTGCTTGATTGTATTCGCGAATTCCAGAGCGACACCGGTATGGCGCCAACCCGGGCAGAAATCGCCGATCGCATGGGATTCCAGTCCAAGAACGCCGCCTCCGATCATCTGCGCGCGCTGGAGCGCAAGGGCTATATCAAGCTTCACAGCGACCGTTCCCGCGGCATCCAGCTGCTCGATAATGCCTTTTGGTCAGAAGAAGAATTGCCCGTGGTCGGCAAGGTCGCCGCCGGTATTCCGATCGAAGCCATCGAGAACGTGGAACGCACCGTGCCGGTCCCCCTGGGTCTGTTCAAACAACGCCCGACCTATCTGCTCAAGGTGCAGGGCGACAGCATGATTGATGCCGGCATCTTTGATGGTGACCTGATCGCCGTGCGCAAGTCCAACGTGGCTCGCAACGGTGAAATTGTAGTGGCGCGCATTGACGAGGAAGTCACGGTGAAGACACTAAAGTTGAATAAATCAAGCGCCACGCTGCTGCCCGCCAACGACGCCTATGAACCCATTCGCGTCCCCGCCGGCCAGCTGGTAATCGAAGGTATTTTTGTAGGACTGATCCGTGATCCGAATTCTTACTAGCGCCATTTTGCTTCTTGCGAGTACCTGTGCAATGTCAGACACCCATCTGCTAGCGCCCTGCCCCAACGCTCCTCACTGTGTGTCGAGCCTGGCCACCAACGAAAAGCACCATGTGGCACCGCTGGCGGTGTCGAACAACCGGGCGGACAGTATGGCCCGAATCCAGGCCGTGCTCGACACCCTGCCAAGGGTGGACTATGAAGTGGTGGGCAAATCCCGTATTCAGGCAAGATTCAAAAGCCTGATCTTCCGGTTCGTCGACGACGTAACCTTCTATGTCCGTGAAGACGGTACCGCAGAAGTGCGCTCGTCCTCCCGGATCGGTTATTACGATTTCGGTGTTAACCGCCGTCGGGTAGAATCCCTGCGCGAGCAACTGGCCGAGCCGAAGACTGATGACCAAACCTCACAGCGAGATTACTCCGGACAGTCCCATTCAATGGGCTGACATTGGCGTCAATCTGACGGACAGACAGTTCGAGAACGATCGCGATGCGGTCGTTGATCGAGCGCGTTTAGCCGGTGTCAGCTGGCAATTGCTTACCGGCACCAATGTGGAAGAGTCCCGCCAGGCTATTGAGCTGGCCCAGGCTCATGAGAATTTGTTTGCCACCGCAGGTCTGCACCCCCATAGCGCTCGTCTGTACTGTGGCGCCCTGGAAAAGGATCTGCGGCATTTGCTGGCACAAGGGCAAGTCAGAGCCGCCGGTGAAATGGGTTTGGATTTCAACCGGGATTTTTCCCCGCGACCGGATCAGGAGAGGGCTTTTGAAGCCCAATTGGCACTGGCTGCAGAATTCCAGCTACCGGTGTTTCTGCATGAACGTGATGCCCACGAACGCTTCTTTGCAATCCTGAGAGCGCACCGTGATGCCATCCCTGGTGCCGTAGTGCATTGTTTTACCGGCAGTCGAGAGGCTCTGTTCCGTTATCTGGACCTGGATTGCCACATTGGTATAACCGGCTGGATCTGTGACGAGAGGCGCGGCAAGGCACTGGCAGAACTGGTCCACAACATTCCCGATACTCGCCTGCTGCTGGAAACCGATGCCGGACTCGA
>JAWVWY010000091.1:0-12407 GCA_033723495.1 Alcanivorax sp.
CCGGTTGGACTGGCCGCTGGCCAGCACCCGCATACGCTGGTTGGCGGCATCACCGCGGGTATTTTCCAGTTGCCAGATATTATTGTTGAAGCTGCGCCAGGGGCTCAGACGTCGCCAGGTCAGCTGGCCGATCAGGCCGTTCCAGCCATAGCCCGGCCAGCGTTGCAGCAGTTGCCAGGCACCCAATTGCTCGCCGAACAGGGCGTGACTGAACAGGGCCAGCAACGGGCGCTCCCACAGGGGCTTGAGCCACCAGAACAGAAACAGCGGCCAGAAACTGGCAATGCTGTAGGACCAGGCCTGACAGGCGGCAAATGGCAACAGGGTGAACAGCAGCCAGGCTCGGGTGGTCGGGCCGGCCCAGTGGCGATACAGGCGTGTGCCCAGATCCACCGCCTGCCAGGGGTTGCGCGGTACCAGCCGGGCACAGGCACTGTCCATTCGGTGCAATTGCATTACCTCAGCCCCCCCATTGTTCCCGGGCGAGGCGTCGTGCACGGATATCGCCGGTCTGCATGGCCAGTCAGTAGAAGGGCGCACAGGAAGCCTGGAAAATTTGCCTGCGGGCCGCACTCAGGCCAGCCATCTGCGGTGGTGGCTGGTTTGCCGGACAGGCTTGTCTTGCGCTTACATCGGATCGGACTGAGGGATCGTGGGTGCGGCATTGGCGCACCATGAACAGTGCTATTCTCCTGCGCCACGTCTTCCCCCCAGGAACAGGTACAGATAAAGCGCCAGCCAGCCGCAGCTGCCAACCGTGTATTTGATGCTGACATCCAGCTGCCGTGGCGACCAGAAGGCCTCAATAAAGGCGGCCAGCAGCAGCAGGCAGAAGACGCCATACATGACCGGCAGGGCATCCCTGGCCGCCAGCCGCAGGGCTGCCAGCCGTGACATGGGGCCCGGTACCAGAATCGCCCAGCCCAGGCGTAACCCGGCGCCGCCGGATAGCATGATAGCGGTCAGTTCCGGCGCGCCATGGGTAATGACAAAACTGAAAAACGGTTCGCCCGCGCCGGCATTGAGCAGGTGGGCGGCGATGGCGCCAAAGAAGGCGCCATTGAACAATTCCACCAGCAGTGCGCCGATTCCCAATAGCAGGCCGCCGGCAAAGGTACGAAAGGCAATGCCGATATTGTTCTGGATGTAGTGGCCGAACATCATCACATCATCACCGCTGTCGCGGGTATGCTCGGCAGTGCGTTCCGGCAGATACATGTCTTCAATCTGGGTAATGCCGTTTTCGTCCACCATGCTGTAGATCATGTCCGGATTTTGCTGGACCAGAGTCCAGGTGAAAGCCAGCGACAGGGAGAAACAAAGGAAACTGATCAGGTGCCAGCGCCATTGCCGGCGCACCGCACGGGGGAATTCCCGGGCAAGGAAGTTGCCCAGGCGGGCCATCAGCGGCGGGTTATAGCGATACAGCTGCCGATGGGCACGCAGCACCAGATCGTTGAGGTATTGCTGCAGTTCGAGGCTGTAGGCCCGCTCGGTGCTCAACGCCAACTGGTGACAGAGCTGCCGATACTGATCCAGAAAGCCGTCCAGCGATATCTTGTCGCGCTTGCGTACACGCAGAGCTTCCAGCTGTTGCAGCTGGTTTTCCAGCTGTTGCCAGCCGGGCCGGTAGCGTTGTTCAAACTGCGCCTGTTTCATGGTCCCCTGTCGTCCCTGTGAGTGGCCGGTCGGCAGCCTGTTGTGCCGGTGCTTGGCCACCGATCAGGTGGCGGGTGATGGCAGCCAGCGTCCATTCTGCCTGTGCTGCGGGTAACTCCGGGTAAGCCAGTTGCGCCAGTTCCTGGCGGCGCTGTGGTGACAGTTGTTCGGCCCGTTCGTGATAGGCCAGCAGGGTCAGTTGGTCATCGCGGCTCAGGTGCCAGTCCGGTGCCAGATGCTCGCCTGCGGTTAGTGTCTTGCCATCATGTTTATCGGCCAGATGCACCACCAGGGTATTGGCCGCCATGTCACCAAGGCGCTGTTGGCGCGAGCTCAGCAGGCAGGCGACAAAGCCGGTGAGATAAAACATGGGAAAGATATCGGCGGTACGCAGCAGGTTGCGGATCAGGCTGCCATTAAAGCTCAGAGGGCTGCCGTTGGCGTGAATCACGGCCAGACCCATGGCCTTCTTGCCGGGCGTCTGGCCATTGCGAAAGGCTTCGAACAGGGTGGGGTAGAACCACTCCAGGAAAAACGCCAGGATTGCCGCCAGACCCATGCCGAACTTGCCGAATATCGCGAGCATGGCGCCAAGGATGCCGTAGATCACCATGCGGATGGCCAGATCGATGCTGTAAGCCAGGGCCCGTGGGACCGGCCCGGCCAGTGACAGCGTCAGCAAGGCTCCCTCGGGCGTTTCCACTTCCAGCTGCTCGTCAATCTGCATGTGCCTGCCACCGGGTCTGCAGGGCGGCCAGCACGAACAGCACCACCGTCAGGCTGGTCTTGGCCACCGCCAGGGTGCGTATCGGCGCCGTGTCGGTGAGCTGTACCACGAATACGCAGAAATAGAATAACAACAGGAAACACAGCCAGGTGCACAGGCGCCGGTCGCCGCTGATGATGGCCGGCAACATGGCCAGCAGGGGCAGGTAGGTGATGGCTGCAAGCTTGCCGGTGGCCAGCGCGTTCATTGAAGCCGGCGCCAGAAAAAACAGCCCGGCAATACCAACGACCAGCAACAGCAGGTAATTGAGCCGCAGCAGCATTAGAATCATGAATGCCCCTGTAGCTGCTGTGCGAGCGCCGCAAGGCGCTTGCCCAGCCCCCGTGCCAGCCTGATTTCGTGCTCGGACAGGTTGGCGTCTCCACGGCTGCCGGCCACATGGGACGGACCATAGGGGGTACCGCCGGTCTGCGTTTCCAGCAGGGCGTTTTCTGAATAGGGCACACCGGTAATCAGCATGCCGTGGTGTAGCAACGGGATCATCATGGAAAGCAGAGTCGCTTCCTGGCCGCCATGCAGGCTGCCGGTGGACGTGAAGACGCCGGCCGGGCGCCCGATCAGGGTGCCCTGCATCCACTCCTCGCTGGTCTGATCGAGAAAATATTTCAGCGGGGCGGCCATGTTGCCGAAGCGGGTGGGCGAACCCAGGGCCAGGGCCGCGCAGCCGCGCAGGTCATCCAGCGTCGCATAGGGGGCGCCATTATCCGGCACCGCTGCTGCGGTGGCTTCATGGTTAGCGGACACCGGTGCTACGGTGCGCAGTCGCGCTTCCATACCGGTGCTCTCCACGCCACGGGCAACCTGTTGTGCCAGGTTGGCGACGCTGCCATTGCGGCTGTAATAAAGCACCAGGACGTAGGGAATCATCGTGTTCAGTCCATCAGTTTGAAAACATTTTCCGGCGGTCGGCCCAGCACTGCGCGATTACCATGAACGACGATGGGGCGTTCGATCAGCTTTGGGTACTGTGCCATGGCCGCCAGCACATCCTCATCACTGCTGTCAGCGCCCAGGCCGGCATGGTGGTAGTCGGCTTCCTTGGTACGCAACAGATCATGGGCCCGCGGCAGTGCCAGCATTTTTACCAGGCGTGCCAGCGTGGCGACATCCGGGGTGTCATCCAGATAGCGGATCACGGTGGGGCTAATACCCTTGTCTTCCAGCAGTGCCAGGGTCTGGCGGGACTTGGAACAGCGCGGATTGTGGTAAATAGTGTAGTCAGACATGGGTTTGCATATCCTGTAAACGAATCAGGCCATTGTAAGCTGCAAGTTCTGCGTGGCAAGGAAAGAGCACCAGTGTCTATGGAACAAGATGACGCAATCATTCCCGTGCGGGCACGGCTGGCTTCGGTGCTGGCCTTTGTGAAACTACTCCAACAGCAGTTTGAGGAAGACGGTTGTCGGCAGAGTGCCGCGGCGCTGACCTATACCACCCTGTTTGCCATCGTGCCGGTCATGACGGTGAGCTTTACCCTGTTATCAGCGATCCCGGCGCTGCATGACAAGGGTGCCAATATTCAGCAGTGGGCGTTTGAATATTTTGTGCCGTCCGCCGGTTCCCAGTTACTGGACCATCTACGTTCGTTTTCCAGGCAGGCCAGTAACCTGACCGGGATTGGGGTTGTCTTTCTGGTGGTTACGTCGGTGTTGATGCTGCGGACCATCGAAGAGACGCTCAATCGTATCTGGAAAATTCAACAACCCCGCAGGGGCATGACCAGCCTGATGATGTACTGGGCGGTACTGTCGCTGGGGCCGCTTTGTCTGGGGGCCGGTCTCGGTATCAGTTCGTTTCTGACCTCCCAATCGCTGTTCAATGACACGGTGAATTATCTCGGCGGTGTGCGTCTGTGGTTGTCGATTCTGCCTTTTGTCTTCACCACAGTGATGCTGACTCTGCTATATACCATTGTACCCAATACCTCGGTGCCGATTCGACAGAGTCTGTTGGGCGCGGCCTTTGCGGCGCTACTGTTTGAACTGGCTAAAACCGCCTTCGCCCAGTTCATCAAGCATGCTCCCAATTACCAGGTGGTCTATGGTGCCTTTGCCGCGGTGCCGGTTTTTCTATTGTGGGTACACATCTCATGGATTATTGTGCTCGGCGGCGCGGAACTGGTGCGCGCGCTGGTGGTATTTCAGGAACATCGTCGCCGGGTGCCCAAGCTGCAGGCGCTGTTACGGCTGCTGCAGGTTTTCTGGCGGCGTCAGCATTCCGGCAAGATACTGCGCAGCACCGAGGTCCGGCGGGTCATGCGCCAATCCGGCGTGACCCATTGGGATGAGTTCCGCAACCTGCTGCAGGATGTTTCGCTGATTCGTCGTACCGATGAGGGCGGCTATGTGCTGAGCCGGGATTTGCGCAATATCTCGCTGGGCCAGCTGGTGGCCATGTTGCCCTGGCCGATACATGACCAGCTCCGGGCGCGCCATCCCCAGCTGGCCTCGGCCTGGGAAGAAGAATTCAAGACGCGCATTGATGCCGCCAGGGGCAGCATGATGAACACACTGGATCTGTCCCTGGATGCATTATTTGCCGAACAGTTCGAACGGGAGCCGGGCGATGACCACAACGATCAGTCGTGAGGTGCGCATCGAAGGGCGGGTCCAGGGCGTCAGCTATCGTGCCTGGACCCGCCAGCAGGCCATGGACCTGGGACTTTCTGGCTGGGTCAGAAATTGTCAGGACGGCAGCGTGGAGGCGCTGATCCAGGGGCCACAAGCAGCGGTGGAGACGTTATTGGCGTTGCTCTGGAAAGGGCCAGCCGCTGCCCGAGTGACGACCGTGAGCGTCGCACAAAGCGACGCCGCCATGCACAGCAGTTTTGAGGTAACAGCATGAAACAGGTGGAGCTGGTCAATGGAGACCTGCGTTTTCCTGCCCTGATGGCCGGTTCCGGGGAACCTGTCATCCTTTTGCACGGGTTTCCCGACACCTACGAGAACTGGGCGGTACAGGTCAATGCCCTGGCCAGCGCCGGCTATACCGCCATCGCGCCGTCCCTGCGTGGTTATGCGCCGGGCTGCCAGCCCGGCAATGGCGATTATTCCCTGTATTCAGCGGTGGATGATCTGATGGTGTTTGCCGCCCAGCTGGGCGGGCGTGTGCATCTGATCGGTCACGATTGGGGGGCGGCGGTGGGGTATCTGGCCTGTGCCCAGGCGCCGGACACCTTCTGTTCTTTCAGCGCCCTGGCGATTCCGCCCCTGCGACGTATTCCCCAGGCTCTGTTGAAAGTGCCGGAACAGATCCTGCTCAGTGGTTATATGCAGTTTTTCCAGCTGCCAGTGGCGCCGGAAGCCTGGTTGCAACGGGGCGATATGGCTGGCGTAGAAGCGCTTTGGCGGCGCTGGTCGCCGGACTGGGAGCCTGGTCTCTACCTGGAAAATGCCAAGCATACCCTGCGCGAACCGGGGGTCATCAGCGCCGCTCTGGCCTGGTACCGCTCCCTGCTGAAGGTCTGGAAGAAAGAGCATCAGCAGGCACGGGCCTGGCTGGCCAGGGACATTGTGACGCCGACCCAGATCCTGATCGGCGAGCGCGATGGCTGCATGAGTCCCAAGCTGCTGGCCAATACGGTGGAGGATAGCGATTTTACCGGTGGTGTGGAGGTGCACGAGATTGCCGGCGCCGGCCATTTCCTGCATCTGGAGCGCCCGGATGCGGTCAATGCCCATCTGTTAGGTCTGCTGCGCGCGACCCGCTGCGACTGCAGCGAGTAACACAGGCTGTTATTTTGCCAGCAAGCGGGTTTTAACCCGCTTTCCAGTGTGGGGTATACTACGCGCCCCCTTATCCTTATAACTGTCCCAGCAGGAGTTCTCCCATGACGGTGATTCGCCAGGATGACCTGATTCAGAGCGTGGCCGATGCCTTGCAGTACATCTCTTACTATCACCCGGTGGACTTCATCCGTGCGGTCACCGAGGCCTACGAAAAGGAAGAGAGCAAGGCCGCCAAGGATGCCATGGCGCAGATTCTGGTGAACTCCCGCATGGCCGCCATGGGCCACCGGCCGATCTGCCAGGACACCGGTATTGTTACCGTGTTCGCCAAGGTCGGCATGAATGTCACGTTCGAGGGCGACATGAGCCTGGATGACATGATCAACGAAGGCGTGCGCCGGGCCTACAATCATCCGGACAACGTGCTGCGTGCCTCGGTGCTGGCGGACCCGGACGGCAAGCGTGCCAATACCAAAGACAACACCCCGGCGGTGATCAACTACTCCATCGTGCCCGGTGACAAGCTGGAAATCGACGTGGCGGCCAAGGGCGGCGGTTCCGAAGCCAAGTCCAAGTTCGCCATGCTCAACCCCTCCGATTCCATCGTCGACTGGGTGCTTGAGCAGGTGCCGAAAATGGGCGCCGGCTGGTGCCCGCCGGGCATGCTGGGCATCGGTATCGGTGGCACCGCCGAGAAGGCCATGATCCTGGCGAAAGAGTCGCTGATGGACCCCATCGACATCCACGAGTTGCAGGCCCGCGGCCCGCAGACCCGCGCCGAGGAACTGCGCCTGGAACTGTTCGAGAAGGTCAACGCGCTGGGTATCGGTGCCCAGGGCCTCGGTGGTCTGACCACGGTGCTGGACGTGAAAGTGGCGGATTATCCCACCCACGCGGCCAACAAGCCGGTGGCCATCATCCCCAACTGCGCCGCCACCCGCCACGCGCACTTTACTCTCGATGGCACCGGTCCGGCAGACCTGAAAGCGCCGGATCTGGAAGCGTGGCCCAATATCGCCTGGGGTAACGACGAAGGCGCCAAACGCGTCAATCTGGATACCGTGACGCCGGAAGAGGTGCAGACCTGGCAGCCCGGCGACACGCTGTTGCTGTCCGGCAAACTGCTCACCGGCCGTGATGCGGCCCACAAGCGTATGGTGGACATGATTTCCAAGGGCGAAAAACTGCCGGTGGATTTCACCAACCGTTTTATCTACTACGTGGGTCCGGTGGACCCGGTGGGCGATGAAGTGGTCGGCCCCGCCGGCCCCACCACCGCCACCCGCATGGACAAGTTTACCCGTACCATGCTGGAAGAGACCGGCCTGATCGGCATGGTCGGCAAGGCCGAGCGTGGTGATATCGCCATCGAGGCAATCAAGGACAACAAGGCCGTATATCTGATGGCCGTCGGCGGTGCTGCCTATCTCGTGTCCAAGGCCATCCGCAAGTCCCGGGTGGCGGCCTTCGAAGATCTGGGTATGGAAGCCATCTACGAATTCGAGGTGGAAGACATGCCGGTGACCGTGGCGGTGGATTCCGAAGGCGAATCCGTCCACAAGACCGGCCCGGTGATCTGGAGGCAGAAGATCGCCGCCAAGTCCGCCTGAGGCAAAAGCGGGGAGGCGATGTGCCTCCCCGACCTGTCGTTTTCTGCTGTAACAGGTTCATCTTGCTGATATCTCGTTTCCTGCGTTTTCTTCTGATATCCGTTCTGCCGGGGCTGGCTGGGTGTGCGTCCATGGTGCCCACCACCGCTGGCTGGCTGGGCTGGCAACGGGCCCCAGCACAGGTCGACGGCCTGACATATGCGGCCATTGCCGAGCTGGGGGCAGACAGTGACGACTGTCAGACCCTGGCCATGGCCTTTCAACAACAACGATATGTGAGCAAGAGTCGATTCGCGACTACCTGGCTGCCCGGCTGCCGGCATGCCATTGATCAGGCCCGCGCCCGACATCGGCAGGAGCTGCGGCAGCTGGACCAGGCGGTGGATAGCGCCTGGCAGGTGGTGCAGACGGATCAGCAGGAAAAGGCGCGGTTGGCAAAGGCGCGCAGGGAACAACTGCGGCAGGCGATGTCGACAACCAGCAGCAATGGCAAGGAAGCCGATGCGGGTGAAAAGAACCCGCCGCATCAGCAGCGCTCCAGTGCCCAGTTATCGCAGCAACCTCTGGCAAAGGCGCAAATCCTCAAGGAATTATCGGCGCTATCAGACCTGCCATTGGCGTACACCGTGGGGCAACCTTCCGGTCTCACCCTGAAGCGCTTTCTGGCCTGTCTCGAGGTGGCTTATCCCAATCAGGGGTATAGCATCAATCAAGCGGATGGCCAGCTGACGGTCAGGGCGCTGGATGCCGACATGATGCGCGGCAAGGTGTTGATAGAAAGTCGCTACAGTCGCGTCTGGGATACCTGGGTGCTGCAACTTCTGAGAGTGCAGGAGATTATTGCCAGCAGTGCGAAAGATCGTTACCACCTGGCCAGAAATCTGCTGGCCGGTCGTTGCCCGCCGAATAATCCGCCGCAGGATACTCCCTGAAGCCAAAAAAATGCCGCCCATCTGGGCGGCATTTTTTTATCTGCCATCGAGTACGGCAGAGCGGGAAGAGTCCGGGAGCCCGTGCCCCATCCCTGGGGCAACGGAGATCGATCAGACCTTACCGGGGTCACGGTGGTGAGGTCCTGGGCTACCCGGACGTTTAATATACTGTCCATTTGGCCAGTAGTCAATCGCCCCGGCAGTCTCCTGGCAGGAGACTGCCGGGACGAGCCTGTCCGCCATCAGCCTGCCTTCAGTTTGGGTTTGAAGGTGATCAGCAACGCCGGCAACAGGGTCAGGTTGCTGAGCAGTGCCACCAGCATGGCGAGGCCGGTCAGCAGACCGAAGTACACCGTCGGATTGAAATTCGACAGGGCCAGGATGGAAAAACCGGCAATAATGGTCAGCGAGGTGTAGTACATGGCCTTGCCGATGGAGCCGTGGCAGCGCTTCATGGTGGCCAGGTAATCATTATCCCGTGGCAGCTCCTCATGGAAGCGGTGCACGTAGTGGATGGTATCGTCCACGGCGATGCCGATGGTGATGGCGGTGATGGTGATTGTCATCAGATCCAGGGGCAAGCCAATCAGCCCCATCAGCCCCAGTACCATGGCGGCACTGATCAGGCTTGGCACCATGCTGATCAGCGCCACCGGCAGGCTGCGGAACAATAACAGCAGCATGATCAGGATAGCGCAGAATACAAAGCCCAGGGTCTTGATCTGGGAATTGAACAGGCT
The DNA here is from genome assembly GCA_033723495.1 of Alcanivorax sp. Lineage (GTDB taxonomy): Bacteria > Pseudomonadota > Gammaproteobacteria > Pseudomonadales > Alcanivoracaceae > Alcanivorax. Next base: position 9,457 of record JAWVWY010000091.1, read on the forward strand.
TTGCAGCATGTTGTTGTAAAGCACCATGGCACCGGTCAGATGAACTTGCTGAGGCTGCAAACCAAAGTTGTTTTGCAGGTCATGACGGATTTTCTTGAGCAGGTCGTTGCGGTTGAGGTTCTTGTCAGAATCAATCACCCGAACACTGATACGTACCTGATTGCCGTCATCGGACAGATAGGGGTGTACCAGCTGATCACGCAGGCGCTCGGGAATAAAGCTGGCCAGCAGCATCAGCTGCACATAGCTGAGCGGTCCGTTGTTGAGTTTTTCCGCCACTTCATAGGTGGTCGCAATGGACAGCACCTTGCCGGTTTCCGGTAGCGACTCCAGGTACTTCTGGATCTTTTCCAGCTGTGCCAGCCGTGCCGGGGTGAACCAGTAGGCGTGCTTGAGCGGATTGGGTTTGGTCGGAGCGGCGAAAGGATCGCTATTACCGCCATCGCTGGCAAAGGGGTCGCTGCTGCTGTCCGCAGAGAACGGGTCGCTACTCGGTGTATTACTGAACGAGTCACTGCCAGCACCATCGGCGAACGGATCATCACTGGTGGGGCCGCCGAAGCCGTCATCACTGTTGTCTCCGGCAGCGGCCTTGACGGCTGGCTGTGAGTCAGGCGCTTTCGCTGGGGCATCGATGACAATATCCAGAGGAGTCGTTCCACCCAGCTTCTGGTCGATCTGGCGCATGCCCTGGTAGATTTCCGTGTGCTTCTGGAAGTAGTCAATAAAGCGGTTTTCCACAGACAACCGGGTAATGCCCCACAGTGAAAGGCCGATCACTGTCAACGCGATAATCAGTAACAGCGGCCGGTGTTTTTCGGTAAAGCCGGCAAAGCCCAGGGTAAAACGGCGGGTGAAATCACGTCCCTGCGGGGCCGGTTCGGCGGACAGGAACGACAGCATGGCCGGGAAAGCCAGGAAACAAACCACCAGGGCCACGCCCAGCCCCACTGTCATCATCCAGCCGAAATCGATCACCGGACGGATGCCACTCATTACCAGTGACGCGAAGCCGACCATGGTGGTTAGCGTCATATAAATACAGGGACGCATCATGTGGGCGGCGGTTTCCCTGATTAGCCAGCGCTGGCTGGCATCGGGATTTTCTTCATGCAGTTCACGAAAACGTACCGTCAGATGGATGGTGATCGACATAGTGATGATCAGCAGCAGCGAGATATAGTTGCTGCTGATAACGCTGACCTTCCAGTCCACCAGTCCCAGCCAGCCGGTTACCATCAAAACGGTGATGGCACAGCAGACCAGTGGTACCACTACCCATCGTGGGCGGCGGAAGATGATGAATAGGGTGATGACCAGGAATGTCAGCACGCCGCCGCCAAAGGTTTTCAGGTCAGAGCGGATAAAGCGCACCAGATCGGTAGCGATCATCGGAACGCCACCCAGGAACAGCTTGGCATTACTGCGGTAGCGGTCCATGATGCCGCGGACCTGATCAATTTCCCAGGCGGTACGTTTCTGTACCTTGGCGCTGTAATCACTGTATTGCTGGCTGACCTGCTCCAGCTCTTTTTTCTGCGGGTCGCTCAGCTTGCCCTTTTCTTCCAGCAAACGCAGGTCATTACGCTTGTAAAGCAGGTCATAATAGTGCTGATCACGTTTGAAGGTGACGAGCAGGGCTGTGGTAGTGCCATCCGGGCTGACCAGAAGGTCCTTGTAAAGCGGGTTCTTGCTGAGAAACTCCTGGCGAGTGGTCGATGGGTCGACGCTTTTGTCAGCGAGAGTTTTATATTTGTTGGCCAGGTCGCTGAACTTGACCTTGGGGCTGAACAACAAGGGCACATCGAGCATGCTGTAAACCGAGCTGACCCGGCCCACCTTGCGCAGGTCGGTTTGCAGGTGCTGTAAATCATCAAGCGTATCGCGCTCAAACAGCGGGCGATTCTTGGGGCTGTAGGTGATCACCAGAAAATCACTGCCGCCGTACTGCTTGGCGGTCTGACGGTAGTATTCCAGTGCCTTGTCATGCTCGAGGATGAGTGAATCGGCGGAGGCGTCAATACGGAAGTCCCGTGCCTCCCAGATAGCCGCGCCGCTGCCGAGAATAACAACCAGCAACCAGAAAATCGGGTGCCCAAGCACCAGCCGGCAATAGGTAGAAAACATTTTTTGTGTCATAGGGTCAGCCTTGAAACCATCGACCAGGGATGGTGATTAGAAAAGTGCTGCGTATTCTGCTGCAAAGCGGGTGTCGAAGCGGTGAATCAGTTTACCCGCGGGCCAGGAAAGCAGGGTCAGCAAGCCTTCGGTCCATTCTTCCTGATGGATCCGGCAGCCGTCCGCGCCATCATCAATGAAGGTGAAGCGGTGGGTGATGCGCGCAAATGGCAGATGTAAGCCCCAGGTAATGCGCTCGTTCTCTCGATACTCCATTACCCTGACTACAACCGGTGCCGGTGGCAAACGCGGCAAATCTGCCACAAAAAGCAGTAGGGCGCCGGGGCGCCACTCACCCCTTAAGAGGCGGGAATGACGCACCACCGAACACCAGTCTTTCCAGCTGTCGATGTCGGTGAACATTCTGAAGGCCTGCTTGCGGGTGGCCCGTGTCCGGGTGATTTCATCAACCAGGTAACGTTTCAGCATGGTGACCTCTGTGCAGTAAAACGGGTCCAGCAGCTCTGTTTAACAAGCGCCGCTCGTGCCCGCCAGGCACGACCGATAATTATGGGGCCCCCTAGGTTACTCAGAGTATGGCGCAAGCTCCAGTAGGCAGAACGGGCCAATAGCGCGCTGGACGTTGACCTGCCATGGCGCTTTGCCTAGTTTCGGGATACCGCAAGGGGTCCCGTATGAACGATACCGTATTACCCGCATCCATTTTGCCTGGCCTGCTGGAAGTCTCTCTGCGTAGCAGGGTCAATGCCCAGTGGCTGTTTGAGCGGGCCGGCATTGATGCGGATATTGTCGGCCGCAGTGATCGCTTTATC
>JAWVWY010000092.1:0-12403 GCA_033723495.1 Alcanivorax sp.
CACCATGCCCACCCGTCTGTGGATCGCGCCGCCGACCAAGATGGACCAGCACCAGCTGACCGAGGAAGGCTACTACAACATCTTCGGCAGCGCCGGTGCCCGCACCGAAATGCCGGGCTGCTCCCTGTGCATGGGTAACCAGGCACGGATTGCACCGAAGTCCACCGCGGTGTCCACCTCCACCCGTAACTTCCCCAACCGTCTGGGTCAGGGTGCGGATGTGTACCTGGCCTCTGCCGAGCTGGCGTCCGTGGCGTCTATCCTCGGCAAACTGCCGACCGCAGAGGAATACATGGAGTATGCGAACACCATCGACTCCATGTCTTCCGACATCTACCGCTACCTGAACTTCGACCAGATGCCGGAGTACCAGGACGTGGCCGACACCGTGAAGATCCCGGTTGCCCAGTCTGTCTAAGACTGATTGACCGCTTCGCGGACACAAAAAAAGCCCGGCTTTCGCCGGGCTTTTTTATGCGCGTACATAAACACGATGGTTTCTCTCACACACCCTCATTGAGGCTTTCAATGGGTCACCGGGCGGACACTGTTCTATCATGATTGCCGAAAACATTTTTCTGCCTGGAGCACTGCTTGCCTGAGTCGAGCCTTCCCCGTCAGCCCGAGTCACACCACGATGGCCTGCCAGCCTCACGGCGGCGCTGGGCCATGCTGGCGATTGCCGTCAGCGTCGGCATGGCAGTCATGGACAACAATATCGTCAACGTCGCGCTGCCGACCATGGCCCGAAATCTCGGCGTCAGCCCCTCGCAATCCGTGTGGGTGATCAATGCCTATCTGCTGGCGGTCGCCACCACCCTGCTGCCGTTGTCATCGCTGGGAGACATTGTCGGTTACCGGCGTATTTACCAGGGCGGCCTGGCGCTTTTTACGCTGGCATCACTGGCCTGCGCCTTTTCCTCATCACTGACGACGTTGACGGTGGCCCGCTTTATTCAGGGGCTCGGTGCCGCCGGCATCATGAGCGTCAATGCTGCGCTGGTGCGTTTTATTTATCCGTCACGAAAGCTGGGTCAGGGAATCGGCCTGATTGCCATGATCGTGGCGCTGTCCACTGCTGCCGGCCCCACTGTGGCATCGGCTATCCTGTCGGTGGCGCACTGGCCCTGGTTGTTTGCCATCAATATTCCGCTGGGGCTACTGGCTCTGCTTCTCGCCAGCAGCCACCTGCCCATGACCCCACGGGCCCATCACCGTTTTGATCTGGCCAGTGCCGTGCTCAATGCCCTCGGCATGGGCTTGCTGGTATTTGCCATCGACAGCCTGGCACACGGCGGCAACCTGGCTCCCACCCTGCTGGAACTGGCAGTCGCCGCGCTGGTAATTACCCTGTTGGTGCGCCGCCAGCTAAACCGGCCTGCGCCGTTGTTACCCGTAGACCTGCTGCGTATCCGCCCATTCCGGCTGGCCATCGCCACGTCCAGCTGCGCCTTTACCAGCCAGATGGCCGCTTTCATTACTCTGCCCTTCTACCTTCATGATCAACTCGGCTACAGTGCGGTGACCACCGGCCTGATGATGACCCCATGGCCAGTCGCAGTGGCGCTGACGGCACCGGTTGCCGGCCGTCTGGCCGACCGCTATCCGATAGGCCTGCTGTGTTCCAGCGGCTTGCTGATCAAGCTGACCGGGCTGCTGTTGATTGCCAGCTTGCCGCAGACGCCGCCGACCGCCGCGATTCTTGCCTGCATGGCCCTGTGTGGCATCGGTTTTGGCCTGTTCCAGTCGCCCAACAACCGCGCCATCATCGGTTCCGCACCACGACATCGCAGTGGTGGCGCAGGCGGTATGCAAGGCACCGCCAGACTGTTCGGGCAGACCGTGGGAGCGGCGCTCACCGCGCTGATCTTTGCCCTGTGGCCCGGACACATTGTGCCGGCATTGTTGATGGCGGTAACCTTCGATGCTGTCGCCGCCACCATCAGCCTGTTACGGGTTCGGCATCAACCCGGGTTCTGAGGTCCGCCCTGCCTTTTCTTGGTCGCCGCCGTGGCCTGGGCCTGCAACGGATCTTCCGGCCAGGGGTGCTTGGGATAACGGCCCCGTAAATCCTTGCGGACGTCGGCATAGCTCTGCCGCCAGAAGCGCGCCAGATTGTCGGTAATTGCCGCCGGCCGCCCGGCCGGCGTGAGCAATTGTGCCTGGATTGTCACTCGCCCTTCTGCCAACACGGGTAGCGCCTCCAGGCCAAACAGTTCCTGCAGCTTGACGGCCAGAACCGGCACCTTACCACTGTAATCGAGTGCCACCCGTCGGCCAGAGGGAACGGCTACCTGGGTCGGCAGGTGGCGCGCCAGATATTGCTGCTGTTCGTGGCTCAGACGTCCCTGCAGGGCCGCCTCAAGGGGCATCTGCCGCAGATCACGCAAACTGCGCATGCCGGCCAGGTAGGGGCCGGCCCACTGCTCCAGCTGATCAAGCAGACTGGCATCATCCATCGCCGGCCACGGGTCAGGCGATAGCTGCGCCATCATCCGCGCCCGGTCGCGCCATTGCCGGCTGGCAGCCGTCCACGGCAACACACTAAGGCCCAGCTGGCGAATGCCGGCGATCAGCCCTGCGGTCAGTTGCTGGGGGGATGGCGCCGGCACCGCGCGGCTTTCCAGCACCAGGCCCCCGAGACAGAAATCACGCCGCGCGATCACCTTTTCCCGATCCCGGTCCCACTGACAATTGTCCTGCCAGTGGCCGTGCTGTTCAGCTGCCGTCATGACCTCCTGTTGTTGCAACGGCCAGGCGAGACGAATACGGGCATCACGGGGTTGACCATCGGTATCCAGAATCAGCAGCCAGGGGCTGCCGTAGAGCGAATCCTGGGCAGGCAGTTGCAGGCCCGGGCCATCGGCCATGCGATAACGGCCAGGCTGCTGCGGGCGTTGTGCGGCGATCTGTAACGGATAGACCCGCGCCAACAGTGTGCCCATGGCATCCCGCCATGACGTCTTGTCAACACTATCGCCGGTCAGGCGGCGGGCTTCCTGCAACAGCGGCCGATAGGCACCGGGTTGCTGCGCTATCGCGGCCAGTCGTCGTGTGGCATCTGCGCCGACACCGGGCAGCGGGTCCCGGTCGGCCAGCAGCGCCGCAAGGCGAGCCGCGCTACGGGCCAGCCCCTGCTGACGACCGGCCAGCACCAGCATGGCCAGTGCCGGCTCGCTGCCGATCGCGCTGAGCTGCTTACCAAAATCACTGATTGCACCCTGCTCATCAAGCGCCCCGAAACGCCCCAGGCGTGCCACTGCGCTGTCCCTGGCTGGCTGCGGTGGCGCGTCGAGCCAGTCAAGTTGCGCCGGATCCCGGCATCCCCAGCGGGCCAGATCCAGTACCAGTGAATCCAGTGCCACGCGCTGAATTTCCGGCGCCCGGTAAGCCGCCAAAACTTCACTGGATGCCCATAGCCGCAGGCAGTGCCCCGACCCCAGGCGCCCGGCCCGGCCGGCCCGCTGTCGGGCACTGGCGTCACTGATGCGGCGAGTCACCAGCCGGCTGCGGTGGCGCGCCGGGTCATAGACCGGTTCCCGGGCCCAGCCGCTGTCGACCACATGGGTGACCCCCTCGATGGTGAGACTGGTTTCGGCCACATTGGTGCTCAGCACCACCAACCGCTCACCATTACTGGCGCGGGCCAGGATTTGCTGCTGTTGCGCTGGTGCCAGGCCACCATGAAGGTCAACCAGCCGTTGCGGATCACAGCCAGTTTCAAGACGCTGACGCAGCTGACGGATTGCCCGCTGCCCGGGGAGAAAAACCAGTATCAGACCCGCCTGCCCGACAATCGCCAGGATCTGTTCGGCACAATGATCCAGCCAATCACGCCCCGCAATCACTGGGCTATATTCGATGTTAACCGGGTAACTGCGGCCCTCACTGCGAATCACCGGCAACGCCAACAATTCGGTCAGCCTTGCGCCGTCCAGCGTGGCAGACATGATCAACAGTCCCAGGTCGTCACGCAGGGCCGCCCTCACCTCCTGCAACAACGCCAACCCCAGGTCGGCCACCAGCGAGCGCTCATGAAATTCATCGAAAATGACCAGCGCCACGCCGTCCAGCGACGGGTCATCCAGCAACATGCGCGTCAGCACCCCCTCGGTGACCACTTCCAGTCTCGTGGCGGCACTGACGGCACTGTCCAGCCGGGTGCGATAACCCACCGTCTTGCCCACCGGCTCGCCCCATTGGTGAGCCATGAACGTGGCCACCGAGCGCGCAGCCATGCGACGTGGTTCCAGCATCAATACCCGTCCTGCCGACGGCGACATCTGTCGCAACACAGCCAGTGGAACACGGGTGGATTTACCGGCGCCTGGTGGCGCCTCAACAATGGCACCACCGTGCAGTTCAAGTGCATGAATAACGTCAGCAATGACGTGATCTACAGGGAATGAGTTGCTCATCGCTCAAGCCGGGGGGTAACAGTCGTGATTATGGCCACTTCCGTCGATAGAGGGGTTGTCTTGGCAGTGGTGATCATTGTTACCTATGCTATATTCCGAATAATAATTTATACCTAATTTACTTGATACTTTCTTATGAACGAACTGGGGATTCCCGAACACCTTATCTGGAAGCTGAATGACTTCGACAACCACACAAGGGCGATCGATTTCATCAAGCAATTTCAGAATACCCTTTGTGTCTACAGTGCCCCCGTAGAGCAGCTGTACACCAATTACGACATCAGCCTGCCACAGGACGATGAGCGCTCACTGATTATTCTGCCCAACCCCTACGCTTATCACGACACCTTCAACAACATCAACGAGCAGAGCGTGCACCCCACTGGCATGTATATCGTGCCCGGCGATCTATTCGGTAATGAAGGGCTTTACCTGACCTTGCGCCTGCTGAAGACTGGCAAACGGGTCATGAAACCGGTTCCGTTGAAAGTGGGGCTCTGGGCACTGATGAAAAAGGAGACTCAGGAAGTCCCCTTTTTGCCGGTCATTACCAAGGGCGACCTGCGCGCCTTCCGCAAGGATTTTCCCTGTCTGCACCTGCATCGCATTCAGCCTTCAAAATTGAGCGACCGTTCCAGTATGGAGGTGAAAGCGATTCAGAAGGTGATTCGCGAAAAGCTGAAGGTCTACCTGTAGACCTTCAGTTGTTCTGATAACAGTAATCCAGCGCCATAATGTAATAATCCAGGCCACGCCGGGCGGCACGGAAGGCCTGTGTTTGTTGCTGTTCGCTGACGGCCAGCCGCTTGATCAGTTCCATGGCCTCGTAGGGATGCGCATCGTCGTAGGATGCATGGGCCCGCAACCAGGCCATCGAATGACGATTGATGGTGGCGATGCCCTTCTCCTGATAGGCCTGCATGCCCTTAACCGCATTCTGACTCCATTCCCCGGTAGCCCATTCGATCGCCAGATTGGTGGCAGCCACCCCTTCTTCCAGGCTGCCTTGCTGGCCCACAGACCAAAGATAGTTGTTCACCGCGTCCATGGGCGCCGGAGGAATAACCTGTTCCAGATCGGTCAGGCTGATGTCAAAGCCCATGGCCCAGTCCTGGTACCAGTAGGCATGGCGCTGTTCGATCTTGATATTCTCAATCAGCCATTTTTTACTTTCTTCATGGCCAGCGGCCCGCCCCGGGCGAGTCTTGGCCAGATTGAGTGCCATGTATTTAGGAAAATTTTCCACCAGCGGATAGAAGTTCAGCAACGCGCAACGAAAACGTGCCAGGCTCAGAGAGCCCTCACCCATTTCCACAAACAACGGGTGTTTGACGACCTGATTCTTGAGCGGAATCAGGTCGTCCCAGAATTGTTGAGCCCAAGCCTGATGCTCGGTAATTTCCAGCGCTTTTTTATATTGTGCTGCGCGCATTCTTTTCTCCTCAACCGCCCCGTAGAACATGCCAACAACAATGCATGCTAAACCAATAATCTGACTAGCCGCCTTCTCAGGCGACGCAGGTGTCGCAGCCCCGTTTTTCTATTCAGCGGCCGGTCCTGGTAGGCCAGCTGCTGAAAGGTGTTTTGCCAGTGCCGGGCCAAGGCCGCCGCTTTCGGCCATCGCATCGCTATGTGATCCGCTAATTGCGCCGGGGAGGTGCCTGCAGACAACAACACCCCGTCTCGCTGAACACGCTCAAATAACCGGTAAAACTCCCGCTCCAACGCAGTAAGGGGCCTCTTTTGATACTGCCACAGCATCCACACCATAAACAGTAATAATGGAACCGATAGACCGCCCAGCAAGGCCAATGCAACCCGTAACGGCGTTACCGTTCCCAGAAAACCACTCAACAGCGTCAATTGTTGGCCGGCATCATAGCCCAGCACCCAACTCTGCCAACGGAAATCGACATAATCCTTCCAGGCAGCCAGCTTTCCTAGCCAGCCGTCACCGGCAAAACCCGCCGCCTCGCCGCCAAAGACATCATTATTGTCCTGGGCGTCCAGCGCCGCCTGCAGGCCGTCTTCGATTCTCTCCGGCGCTACGGCGGCAGTGGGATCCACCCGCACCCAACCCTTGCCCGCCAACCAGACTTCGGACCAGGCATGGGCATCATACTGGCGTACCAGCAAGTGACCGTCATGCGGGTTGATTTCACCGCCCTGGTAACCAACCACGACCCTTGCCGGAATACCCGCAGCGCGCATCAGGAAAGTGAATGATGAGGCGTAATGCTCGCAAAACCCTCGACGGCTACGAAACAGAAAATCGTCAATGGTGTCCTGATCCAGCCGAGGCGGCGACAAGGTGTAATAAAAGGGCTGCTCACGAAAATACTGGAGCGCCCGCAGAACAATCTGACGCCCGCCGTCACTCTCCAGCCGCCAGCTTTGCGCCAGAGATCGTGCCCGAGCCCCTCCCCGTGCAGGCAAGGACAACATCAGCGCCCGCTCGGCGGGACCCAGTCGAGCCTGGTAACGGATTGCCGGGACGCTTTCCACCCGGTAGTCGATGCGCTGGGTGACCGGGTCCCTGGCAATCAACCGGAAATCCTGTGCCATGCCGATGCCCGGCTCCTTGACCAGTGGCACAGTCAACGCATAGAGCCATGGCTGCTGGCTAGGCTCCATCAGCACCCGGTAGCGATACCGGGGAGCATCGGAGGCCGCCACCTGCTGCCATTGACGGTACCAGCCGGGTGGCCTTCCGGCACCGCTGTAGACAAAGTCATCCCGACGCATGCCCGCCGGCAGCGCCTGACTCCAGGTGCGCCCATCGAAACGGCTGAGGGTCAGGCCGCGCCAGTAACGTTGCGACGGCGGCGGTGGTTGGCCAGCAAAGGCGACCCGGAAAGCCACCTCAGACGAACGTGACAAATTGCTGATCTGCCCCGGCGACATACTGTCGGTCATGCCGGTACGGGCCTGTGTATGCCCCAGGCCCATGTCCCACAAGGGGGCAACCCGCGGCACCAGGATAAACAGCACCACCATTAACGGCAGGGCCTGCATAAGCATGACCAGCGCCACGCGCAGATGCTGAACGCTACGGGCGCGGGTATCAGTGTAATTAATGCCGATCAGACAGGCTGTCAGCAGCACCGCGCATGTCAGCACATAGGCGAACATCAGGATGCCCTGATAAAACAACAGGCTGGTGGCGCAAACGAAATAGCCCAGCACGATCAACACATAAGCGTCACGCTGGCGCACCACTTCCAGATATTTCAGCGCGAACAGGCTGACCAGCAGCGCCACTCCGGCCTCGGGCCCATAGAGTCGGCCGAAGCTGTAAAACGTCAGCCCTACGGTCACCAGCAACATCAGGGTGCGACTGATCTTGCCCGGCAAGGCCAGCCATTGCCGCTGAACCAAGCCGCGCACCACGACAACCACAGCCAATAGTCCAAATTGCCAAAGCGGGCCGCGCAATAACTGTGGCAAGGAGCACAGCATCACCGCCAATGTCAGCCACACACGCGTATGGTTGGGTAATTGATAGACCCGGGCCATCAGTCAAACTCCGGGTAACTGGCCAGGGCGTCCAGCAGACGCCAGCGATGCGCATCACCGCGATCCGGATTGAGGATCAAGCCCGGCAGTTCCAGGCCACAGGGCAGCCCCTGCTTGTCCAGCATCAGCAACCAGTAACAGAGCACCGACAGTCGCTGCTCGTCGGCCATGCCGGACAACAGGGACCAGCGCAACCATAGACGACCGCCCGCTGGCTCCTCGAACTGTTTGGTGTAAAGGCCATGCCCACGGGCATAGCCCTTCCAGTCCACCTGCCGCAGGGAATCACCGGGCTGATATTCGCGCAGGCCGTGAAACTCCTCGTTGCCGCTCTGCCCGCTACTGACATTGGCCCGCTGCTGTTCGCCACCATCGGCCGGGCATTGTTCACTGGCAATCGGCTGGGGCCATGCCAGACAGTAATGATCAAGGCTGGCGAACGACCAGGCCCTTAATAACCCCAGCGGGTAACGGCTCTCAACCCGTATTCGCGGTGCCATGATGCGCCCCCGCCTCGGCAGCGCCAGATTCATCCACACCGGCACTTCCTCGTCCCGATTAACATCCACCTGCTGAACATCCTGCCCGGCCCAGCTTAGACAGACCGCATGGTGATTGCGTCGCTCGGCAAACAATACCACTTGCAAGGCGCCGTCCTCGCCGTGGAAACCGGATTCCGCGTCACCATTGCGCAGGCCCAGTCCGGAAAAATTCCGATAGGTATGCAAAATCGCCACCATGAACAGGCTGGCGAGCAGGAAGGTCATGGCCAGGATCAGATTATTTTCGTAATTGATACCGCCAATGAACAGCAGCGCCACCACCAGCAGATAGAAAAAGCCGTAACCGGTGGGGAAGATGAAAATGCGCTTCTGGTTGAGAATGATCTGCGGCGCACGGGGCAACCTCTGATTCAGCCAGCGCTGGTAGAGGACGGCAAAGGGATTGGCAGTCATGGGCCCACCGCCCCTAGCGGCGCACCACCGGCACGGATTGCAGCAATGATTGGGTCATGGCCGACACGCTGCCCCCCTGGCGGGCGCTGAGACGATGCTCGGCCACCGCCGGCCAGACCGATTGCACATCCTCCGGCAAGACATAGTCACGACCACTGATCAGTGCCCAGGCACGGGCACCCCGCAGCAGGCCCAGCCCGGCCCGGGGTGACAAGCCGGCCACGAAGCGATCGTCCTCGCGAGTGGCTTCCAGCAACCGCTGCACATAATCGAGCAGCTCGCGGCTGGCGCGGACCTTTTCCACCAGCTTTGCCAACTTAATCAGCCCTTCGGCATTGATGACCGGTTGCAGGTCACGTACCTGCTCCCGTAAATCTCCGCCGGCAAGCAGATCCAGCTCCACCTCAGCGCTGGGATAGCCCAGTGAAATCCGCATCAGGAAACGATCAAGCTGGGATTCCGGCAACACAAAGGTGCCGGCCTGGTCCACGGGATTCTGGGTAGCCACCACAAAGAAGGGCTCCGGCAAGGTGCGCGTTTCGCCATCCAGCGTCACCTGACGCTCTTCCATGGCTTCCAGCAGGGCACTCTGGGTCTTCGGGGTAGCTCGGTTGATTTCGTCAGCCAGCAGCAACTGGGTAAACACCGGCCCCTCGCGGAGGCTGAATTGACGGGTGTCAGGGTCGAACACGGACACACCGAGGATATCCGCCGGCAGCATGTCGCTGGTGAACTGCACCCGTCGGTAATCGAGCTGGAATACCCGCGCCAGAGCATGGGCCAGTGTGGTCTTGCCCATGCCGGGCAAATCTTCGATCAGCAAATGTCCGCGGGCCAGCATACAGGCCAGGGCGAGTTTCAGCTGTTCCTGTTTCCCCAGAACCACCTGCCCTACCTGGGCCAGGGCCTTATCCAGAGCCTGCATGCTTTCCCCTGCCTGCTATAGCGACGGGCCGACCGACCGGATCAGGCGCTGCCCAGCGCCTTGAGTCCACGACCCAGATCGGTTTTCAGATCGTTGAGCGATTCCAGCCCAACGGCAATCCGGATCAGGTTCTCGGTGACACCGGCCTTATCCTTTTCTTCCTGTTTGACCCGTCCATGAGTGGTGGAAGCCGGGTGCGTAATGGTTGTTTTAACATCCCCAAGATTGGCGGTGATGGAAATCAGCTGAGTGGCATCGATAAAACGCCAGGCCGCCTGCCGATCCCGGTTGCCATCGGCGTCTTCGACCTCAATGGACAGCACCGCGCCAAATGCCTGCTGCTGACGTTTAGCCAGTTCATGCTGGGGATGGCTTGGCAGGCCAGCATAGTGCACCCGGGCGATGCCCGGCTGCGTTTCCAGCCAGCGGGCCAGCTCCAGCGTCCGCTCACTCTGGGCAAACATGCGCAAGCTCAGGGTTTCCAGCCCCTTGAGGAACACCCAGGCATTGAAGGGGCTCATGCAGGGACCCGCCGAGCGAACAAAGCCGTTGACCTCTTCCATCAGCTTGTCCGGACCGACCACGGCACCGCCAAGACAACGCCCCTGCCCGTCCAGATACTTGGTAGCGCTGTGAATCACCAGATCAGCTCCCAGCTCCAGGGGCTTTTGCAGCGCCGGTGTACAGAAGCAGTTATCCACCACCAGCAACGCCCCATTGTCATGGGCCAGCTCGGCCAGCGCGGTGATATTGCCCACCTCGCTGAGCGGATTGGAGGGGGTTTCCAGATAGAGAATTTTGGTCTCCGGGCGGACCGCATCACGCCATTGCTGCAGATCACTCAGGTCCACCAGGGTGGTATCAATGTCGAACTTCTTCAGATAGCGGTCGAACACCACATTGGTGGTGCCGAACACCGCCCGGGAGCTGACGATATGATCCCCCGGCGCCAGCAGCGAAAAGAAGGTACCGCTGATGACTGCCATGCCGGAGGCAAAGGCCACGCAACGCTCGCCGCCTTCCAGCGCCGCCAGGCGTTGCTCGAACGCCCGCACCGTCGGGTTGGTAAACCGGGAATAGATATTGCCCGGCTCGTCACCGCCAAAACGGGCCGCCGCCTGGGCGGCACTTTCATAGACGAAGCTGGAAGTCAGGAAGATCGGATCCGAGTGGGCCATTTCGTCGGTACGCAGCTGCGCGGTACGAATGGCCAGGGTTTCCACATCCAGTTGGCTCGGGTCCAGATCAGTCATTGAACAACCTCGGTTGGTCTGGGTTCAGTTGGTCTATTTTAGTTGGTGTTGTGCAGGTCCATAATCTCATTGTCGGCCAGGGCGCGGGTCTTGTCGCTCTGCCCCTTGGCCGCGTCATTACGACGGGCTTCCAGTGCCGCCAGATAATCATCATCGATATTACCGGCCAGATACTCGCCATTGAACACGGAACAATCGAAGGTTTCCACATCCGGGTTGCCCTCCTTGCAGGTATCCACCAGGTCCTGCAGGTCCTGATAGATAAGCCGATCGGCACCGATCAGCTCACTGATTTCCTCAGTGCTGCGGCCATGGGCGATCAGCTCACCGGCAGCCGGCATGTCAATACCGTAGACATTGGGGTACTGAACCGCTGGCGCGGCCGAGGCAAAGTAGACCTTGTTGGCACCCGCCTCGCGGGCCATCTGGATGATTTCGTTACAGGTGGTGCCACGGACGATGGAATCATCCACCAGCAGCACGTTCTTGCCGCTGAATTCCAGCTCGATGGCGTTGAGCTTCTGGCGCACGGATTTCTTGCGCTGCTGCTGGCCGGGCATGATGAAGGTACGGCCGATATAGCGGTTCTTGATAAAGCCTTCGCGGTACTTAACACCCAGATGGTTGGCCATCTGCAGCGCCGAGGTACGACTGGTATCGGGAATCGGAATCACCACATCGATATCGTGATCCGGCCACTCACGCTTGACCTTTTCAGCCAGTTTCTCGCCCATCCGCAGGCGCGCCTTGTACACCGAAATACCATCAATGATGGAATCCGGCCGAGCCAGGTAAACCTGTTCGAAAATACAGGGATGCAGAGAAGGATTCTGGGCACACTGACGGGTATGCAACTGCCCGTCAGCGGTAATGTAAACCGCCTCGCCCGGGGCCAGATCTCTCACCACGTGAAAACCCAGCGATGACAATGCCACGGATTCCGAGGCAACCATATACTCCGGCCCCTCCGGCGTGTCCTTGCGCCCGAAGCAGACCGGGCGAATGCCGTGTGGGTCACGAAACGCCAGGATGCCATAGCCGGTAATCATGGCCACTACCGCGTAGGCCCCTTCTACCCGCTGATGCACCGCACTGACCGCATCAAAAATGTCATCCGGTTCCGGTTGCAACTTGCCGCGACGTTGCAGCTCGTGGGCAAAAACGTTGAGCAACACTTCGGAATCGGAGGTGGTATTGATGTGGCGCAGATCCGCCCGAAAAATATGCTCGGCCAGCTCTTCGGCATTGGTCAGGTTGCCGTTATGCGCCAGGGTAATGCCGTAGGGCGAGTTCACGTAGAACGGCTGCGCCTCGGCGGAACTGGAGCTGCCA
>JAWVWY010000093.1:0-12150 GCA_033723495.1 Alcanivorax sp.
GGAACATGCAACTGTTTTAAATCCTCTGCAGCGTATTCATAACTCCCCCCGCCCCCTCTTATCTTAAGAGGGGAAAAGAAGATGCTTAACATCTTTTCTTAATTATATCCCCCTTCATAGAACGTCACCCCCGAGTATTCCCCTCCTATAAACAAAAATAATCCTTAATCTCCTCCCCTTATTTAAGGGGAGGCTGGGTGGGGTTAACACCAATAACCACCATTCCTTTATCTCCTCCCCTTATGTAAGGGGAGGTCGGGTGGGGTTAGGTCAACGATGCCCCCTCTGACGACGCCTCGAGGGAGAGAGAACCGCCGTGACTAGAGGTTAGCCAGCAACGCCTTAAGCAGATCGGTTAGCGGCGAGAGCAGATCCAGCAATGGCGTCAGCGGGCTGAGCAGCCGATCGTCCAGCTGCTGGGTGACTTCTCTGACAACCGTCAGCAGGGTGGCAGACAGGGCATCCCCGGGCAAGGTTGCATAGTCACCGGCGCCGGGTATCTGGTTGAGCCACAGCACGTCCCGGGAGACCTCCTGCAGGGTGGCGGCCAGGGTTCCCACCAGCTCTTCTCCGGTGGCACTGCTATCCAGTAATACGATTTGCTGCAGACTGTTGGACAGCCCCAGCGACACCGTGGACAGCACCGATGTCAGCCCTGCCAGCACCGGTACATCCGGCGGCACCTGTTGGTCGATGCCATCAAGGATATTGTTCAGATTGCGCGACAGCTCCACCAACGGGCCGGCGATAAAGGCCACGTCATCCACGGTGCTGCCACTGGCCCCGGTGTTGCCGTTGCCAAACCCCTGGGCCAGCGCATGAAAGGCATCGTCCAGCTGGTCAAACGGTGCCGGCAGTGTCGAGGTGTCGATGGCGTCCAGCTGCTGGGAGGCCGCCAGCAGGGCCTGCAAAGACTGGGTCATATCGCTACTGTCACCGCTCAGCACCGCCGCCGTCGCCGCATCGAGGGCGTTGAACAGAGTGTCGGTGGCCGTTACCAGCTCGGCAAACACCGGCTGCTGCGGCCCCGGCAGCGTACTGCCTGCCTGGTTGAAGCCGGCCACCAGTGCCTGACGGAATTCCTGCAAGGGGCCCGCAAAGGCGGCATCAAAGCCGTCCGGCAGAGGCAGCGCGGTGGCGATGCCGCTGCCCGCCATCGGCTGCCCGGAAAAGGCGTTGCTCGGGGTCATGCCGGTCATCGGCTGCTTGTCGAAACAGTGACGGAAGGCCGGCGTCGGCTTGCCATCGCGGATAACCCCCTGGCCCGGCTCTTGCGGGTTGACCAGATAGGCCTCCAGACACATACGCGCCGGCGTCAGGGTCGCCGGGTCGGCCTCCACTGCCTGCATCCAGAAAAAGCCGAAGGTGTCGCCCTGCTGGAACAGCGCCGTGTTGCGTTGCGGGTCTTTCAATGACCGGCTCTTGCTGGCCGCACCGCTGACCACAAACTCAGTGCGGCCACAGCTCGGCACCGCATCCAGCACTTGCATGTCATGGTCATGACCGGCCAGAAGGAAGTCCGCCTTGTCACAGACCGCTTCTTCCATGAAATCTTTCCAGCGGGTCCCGGCCAGCACCGGCAGAATCTCGCTGGGCACGCCATCATAGCTGCCGGCATTGCCATGGTCGCCGTTGGACAGATAGGGGTGATGGGCCATACCGATACGGAACACCGCATTGGAGCCGGCCATGGCATCCACCGTCCAGTTGCGCTCGGCCAGCCCATAGGTGTGATAGGCATAGGCCAGATCCGGGTCGGCAAAGCCGCCGGCAATGGGGTTGGAGTCGAGACCGAAGAAATCCACCAGGGGGCGGCCGTTGCGGGTCAGCCCTTCGCTCTGTTTGTAGTAGCGGTTGGGCATGTGCCAGCGGTTGGACAAGCGGCCATCGAAGAAGGTGTAGTCTACCTCGAATTCCCCCCGGCTGTTGTCGGCGCCGTCACCGGCCACATAACCGGTGTTGTCGTGATTGCCAAGCACCATGTAGAACGGCAGTTTGACCGGTTCGAACGGGGTTTCGAATTTTTCCGCGAATTGCGGATCGTCGACACTGGTAACGCCGGCCTCGTAGATGTTGTCACCCAGCCCCACCACCAGGTCACAGCCGGGCCGGGCCTGGCTGTGATCCATGGCGCCGGCCATGCCGCCCTTGGCGTTACACACCGAGGCAATGGCCTTGCCGACCGCATACTGGCCCTCAGAGCCTTCGCCGGAATCGCCGATCACCACAAAACTGATTTTGGCGAGGCTGGCAGGCGCCGTGACCGGCGACTCTTCAGGCAGCGACGGCTGATTGGCGGTTTCACTGTTGGCGGTACTGGCTGCCGGGCTGGCACCGGAACCACCGCCCCCGCAGGCCACCAGAGCCAAGGCTGCCGCCAGCGGCAGGCCGTTGCGGAAAAACGTAGTGATAGTATTCATGACAGCACCTCATCACGGCTTGGCGGATTCAGCAGCGCCGTGCGCAAGGTGCGCGGCCGGGAGACCGGTAAATCTTCCACGATCCGGCTGCTGCCGTGGTTGACCGCCACTACCTTGGTCTTGCTGCTATCGACCTGCCCGCGCAGATCATAGGATTCAATACTTTGTGCGTAATAGAACTCGCCCTGGGCCCGCTCGCGGGTCAGATCAACCAGAATGAAGCCGCGGCTCCTGGCTTCCACATAGCGGATGTGCGGATTGGCCACCGGCACCAGGACACCAGCCACTTCCGCGGCACCATCCGGAAACCCGGGGCTGGTCACCGCCGGCGTCACAAACTCGGCCGCCAGCGGCGGGTCGTAGAGGTCACCGACCAGGGTCGCCGGGTTACGGTAGATCTCACTGGCCCAGGAGGTGTGAATATCGCCGGTGAGAATCACCACATTGTCGATCTGCTGATCGGCCAGGTGGTTGAGGATGGTCAGGCGATCGGCGGCATAGCCATCCCACTGATCCATGTTAATGGCCGACAGGCTGCCACGAAGCTCGGCGCTTCGTGCATCCAGGGTGGGGATTTCAGCGATATTGAGCTGGGCAAACATGACCTGCTGCCCCACGAAACGCCAGCGGCTGGTTGACTGACTGAGGTGATCGAGCAGGAAATCCATCTGGGTAGTACTGATCAGGTGCCGGTCTTCACTGTTACGGGCCGGGTCGAAAGGCGTATCCAGTTGCTGGTCGCGGCCTTCCAGCCGGGTATCCAGCATGATCAGAACCATCAGGTCGCAGAACTGGAAGCGACGGTAGACGGTGGTCGTGTCGCCAGGCTGGCGTGGCCGGATCGGCATCCACTCGAAGTAGGCCTGCTCGGAAGCCCGCTTGCGTACCTGCCAATCGCCTTCGGTGGCCGGATCGTGGTTGGCAGCGCCATCACGCCAGCTGTTGTCGGCACTCTCGTGGTCATCCCACACCGCGATCATGGGAAATTGCAGATGTACCGCCTGCAGATCCGCATCCGTCTTGTACTGGGCATGGCGAGCCCGGTAATCGGACAGACTAAGCATTTCATAGGGCGGCACCGGGTCACGGTCCGGGAAATCGCCATACTCGCCGGGGCCATACTCATAGACGTAATCCCCCAGGTGCAGTACGAAATCCAGATCGCTATGGTTGGCCACCGCCCGGTACACGGAGAAGAAACCGTAGGGATAGTTGGCGCAGGACACCACCGCGAAACGGGCCCGGTCGATGAAGTCATCCGCCGCCGGGAAGGTGCGGGTGCGACCGATGGGCGAAAGCTGGTCACCCACTGCAAATCGGTAGTAGTACCAGCGATCCGCCTGCAGGCCGCTGGCATCGACCTTGACACAGAAATCCTGCTCGATACGGGCTGCAGCGCGATAGCGTGCCACCTCCTGCTTGAGATCCGGGTCGCGGGCCACCACCACCTCCACCGGGATGACCGTCTCTCCCCCGGCAGGGGTAACCCGGGTCCAGAGGATGACCCGATCGGCCAGCGGGTCACCGGAAGCAACGCCATGCAGGAATGCAGCCCTGGGCACGGAACCCGGTGTCACCGGGTCTGCCGGGTCGGGCGTGGCGGAATTGTCGGCAGCACGGTTGTTACTGCCGCTGCCACCCCCGCAGCCGGCCACCGTGAGGGCGCTACCCACCCCCAAGGCCGCCACCAGATGGCGTCGTTTGCGATCCATATGAAATCCCCCTTTAGATACTGGGAGATTAGGCAGGAAGTTGCAGTCAGGCTGTTTGTCTTGAGTGGTGGCACTGTAGTGCTATGTTGTGCCCTGTAACCACCCAGTTAAGCATGAAATTGCCATGACAGGGACGCGGCAACACCATGAAATTTCACGGCTAAACGATGGCAAACGCGCCGGGCAGATGTTGGCGCAGGGTCAGTAGATTCTCTTCCTGCACGGCCATCTCGCCGTCAAAGGTATTGGCCATGGTACCGACGTAGCGCAGGCCGTCTTTTTCAATGGCCTCGGCGGTCAGCAGGGCATGGTTGATGCAACCGAGTTTCATGCCCACCACCTGGATCACCGGCAATTCCAGCTCGGTGGCCAGGCCCGCTAACATCTCCCGGTCATTGAGGGGCACCCGCCAGCCACCGGCGCCCTCGATCAGAATCAGGTCAGCCTTGTGGGCATTCAGCGCGCCCCGCACATAGCCGGCCAGGCGTGCCAGGGTAATCACCCTGCCTTCCTGCCGGGCGGCGATATGCGGCGCGATGGCCGCCTTCAGCGCCACCGGGTTGACCGTCTCGTAAGGAAGCTTCACGGAGCTGGCCGCCATCAATTGCAGCGCATCGTCGTTGCGCCAGCCTTCGCCGGTCTGCTCACAGCCGGCGGCCACCGGTTTGAGCCCGTAGCAGCTCAGCCCGGCCTCCCGGGCCCGCTCCAGCAGGCGGCAGCTGACCCAGGTCTTGCCCACTTCGGTATCCGTGCCGGTGACAAAGAAGATGCCCTTGAGGGCGGGGAGAGGGGGTTTCTGGTTTTCCATATGCTTGCTTCACCACAGAGGGCAGAACGCCAGCCCAAGCCTTATATAAGAAGGTTCTGCTTTCTCTGTGTTGTTAGTGACCTCTGTGATTAACCGATTTTTTCCGCGTCCAGAAACAGCACATTCCACGTCAGTGGCAGGCCCTGCTCCGTGCGTTTGGTCTCGTATTCCCTGACCATCGCCAGCCAGGCGTTCTTGCCGGTGAGGCCGCTAGCACCGCTGACATGGTCGGCACCGGTGGCCTTGAGGCGACGGGCGATCTGTTTGACCGAGTGGTAATATTCCACCATCACCTGCTGCTGTAACAGGGCGTCGGCAAAACCGGCTTGCAGGGCCGCATTTTTCCAATCAGCCAGGGTTGGCAGGCTGTTCACATGGGGGCGGCCATTGACCGAATGCCAGCTGTCCTGAAGTTCTCGCAGGGAGCCGGCCAGCGGCAGGGCCAGCAACAGCCGGCCACCGGGGGCCAGCACCCGGTGGATTTCCGCCATCACCCGCAACGGCTCACACCACTGCAGGGCAAAGCAACTGAACACCAGCCCCTGGCTGGCATCCGCCAGTGGCAAGGTTTCCGCGTCCGCGCACAGCGGGCGATAGTGGTCATTGAGCCGGCCCCGCTCCGCGGCTTCCGCCAGCATCACCCGGGACAGATCCACCGCCTGCCACAGCACCTGTGGCAGGGCCTGCTGCTGGGCACGGGCAAAGGGCGCGGTGGCACAGCCCAGATCCAGGGCGAGCGGCACCGGCAACTCGCCGGGCAGGCGCTGCACCAGTGAGCGCCCCACGGCCAGTTGCAGAATGGCATGGGCATCATAGCTGCGCGCCGCCCGGCTGAAGTGCTCGTTGACGGCGCTCTTGTCCGGGTAACGCACTGCCGGCTCAGCCAACCAGTCGGTGTTCACGATAGAAGTCATAGACCGCTCGTATAAAGGTCTGTGGGGCGGACAGGAACGGCACATGGGCCACCTGCTCGATCAGCGCCGTGCTGCCGTTGCGAATCAGCGCGGCACTGTCGGCCATGGCCGCAGCGGGCACGATATGATCGTTCTCGCCGAACATCATCAGCACCGGCATGGTCAGGGTCGACAGCTCGTCGCGCAGGTCCGCATCGCGCAGGATATCGAGCCCGCCACGCAGGGCCCTGGGCGCCGGTAATCCGCAGAAATAGAGAATCTCCTTCAGCCGGGCGGTGTCCTCACGCATGGCGGCACTGCCCTTGCAGTTCAGCGCCAGAAAACGCACCAGGGTGCCCTCCTGATCTTCATCAAACATTTCGGCGAACTTGGCCAGAATTTCCGGCTTCATGGCCACCTCCCAGCCCTGCCCCGCGGTGAAACGCGGCGAGGTGGCCACGGTCACCACCGACTGCACTCGCTGCGGCGCCTTGCCGGCCATGGCCAACGCCACCAGCCCGCCCAGGGACCAGCCCAGCAGATGGGCTTTTTCGGGCATGATGTCGAGCAGCTGATCGGCGAGAAAATCCAGCGTGTAATCATCATTGGGCAACGGGCTCTGGCCCATGCCCGGCAGGTCCACCACGGTGACCCGGAAACGCGCCAGCAGCGCCGGCACGATGTCATCAAAGACAATGGCATGCAGACCCCAGCCATGGATCAACACAATATCCCGGGCGTCGGCATCGTCGACACCTGTGGCCTTGTAGGTGTTGTGGAACGGAATCAGCTTGGGCATTTCATATCCTTTGGTCAGACGTCTGACGTCGGAAGTCTGACGACAAAACAAGCAACATAATGCGGCTTTGGAGGTCCGTCGTCAGACGTCTGACATCTGACGTCCGGCTTCGCCCAGCGCCGCCAGCAACGCATCCACATCAGCCGTGTCATGGGCCGCGGACAGCGTGACTCGCAGACGAGCCTGCCCCTCCGGCACGGTGGGCGGACGGATGGCGGTGACCAGCAGCCCCTGCTCCCTGAGGGTCTGGCTCAACGCCAACGCCTGCTCGTCACTCCCCACCAGAATCGGCTGGATCGGGGTGGTCGAGTCCATCAGGGTCAGCCCCCGCTGGTGGGCACCGTCACGAAAACAGGCAATCAGGGCCGCCAGCTTTTCGCGGCGGTACGGTTCCCGGCGGGCCTTGGCCAGGCTGACCCGGGTGGCGGCGGCCACCGCCGCCGGCATGGCGGTGGTGTAGATATAGGTGCGGGCGAACTGTATCAGGGTTTCAATCAGTTCGGCGCTGCCGGCCACAAAGGCACCGCCGGTGCCCAGCCCCTTGCCCAGGGTCCCCATGAGAATCTGGGTGCGCTCATTCACACCCTGGGCAAACAGGGAGCCGCGGCCCTTTTCATCCAGCACACCGAGGCCATGGGCATCATCCACCATCAGCCAGGCATCGTTGTGCTCGCACACATCCGCAAGCGCCGCCAGCGGCGCTTCATCGCCATCCATGCTGAAGACCCCGTCCACCACCACCAGCTTGCGACGGGCCTCGCTACGCTGCAGCAGACCATTCAGGGCCTCGGCATCGTTGTGGGCAAAACGCCGGAAACGGGCGCCGCTCAGCAAACCGCCATCCAGCAGAGAGGCATGATTGAGGCGATCTTCAAACACCGCATCGGCCTTGCCCAGCAAGGCGGTCATGACACCCAGATTGGCCATATAGCCGGTAGAAAACAGCAAGGCCCGCTCGCGCCCGGTATGCGCGGCCAGCGCCTCTTCCAGGTCCTGATGGGGGCGTTGATGGCCGCATACCAGGTGGGAGGCGCCACTGCCAACGCCCCATTCACCGGCCGCATTCTGAAAGGCGGCAATCACCTCCGGGTCATTGGCCAGGCCCAGATAGTCGTTGCTGCAGAAATTCAGGTATTGCTTGCCCTGCAAACGGGCATGACGACCGCAGGGGCCGTCCATGATCCGTGGCTGGCGGTAGCGGTGCCGGGCTCGGCGGGCGGCCAGGTCCGCCGCCAGATCAAAGGCCATGGTCGCGCTTAATGCTCGGTGGCAGTGGGACGACCGGTGTCCTTGTCGAGCACGTGCTTGGCGGAGCGCTTGTCCATGGCGTTATAGAAAAGGCCGGCCTCTTCGGCCTGCTGCTCGGCCACCCGGGCCTTGATGGCTTCCTCGTGGGCCTCGTCGGAGGCTTCATGGCGCGGATCCAGCGGGTGGATACCAAGCCGGCTGAACAGCTGGCGGTCGTGGGTGGCTTCCGGGTTATCAGTGGTCAGCAGACGCTCGCCGTAGAAGATGGAATTGGCGCCGGCCAGGAAACACAACGCCTGGGCCTCGTCATTCATTTCCTGGCGCCCGGCGGACAGGCGCACATAGGATTGCGGCATCAGGATGCGGGCCACCGCCACCGTGCGCACGAACTCGAACGGGTCCAGGTCGTCCACGTCCGCCAGCGGCGTGCCTTCGATTTTCACCAGCATGTTGATGGGCACGGACTCGGGATGGTGCGGCAGATTGGCCAGCTGCTGCAGCAGGCCCACGCGATCATCGCGCTGCTCGCCCATGCCGACGATGCCACCACAACAGACCTTCATGCCGGCGTCGCGGACATTGGCCAGGGTACTGAGGCGATCGTTATAGGTACGGGTGGTGATCACCTGGCCGTAGTATTCCGGCGAGGTATCCAGGTTGTGGTTGTAGTAGTCCAGGCCCGCCTCCGCCAGGGCGCCGGCCTGTTCTTCATTGAGCATGCCCAGGGTCATGCAGGTTTCCATGCCCAGGCCTTTCACCTGACGAATCATGTCCAGCACGTAGGGCATATCCTTGTCGCGCGGGCTGCGCCAGGCGGCGCCCATGCAGAACCGGGAGGCGCCCTTCTGTTGTGCCGCTTTCGCCTCTTCCACCACGCGGGCCACTTCCAGCAGCTTTTCCTTTTCCAGTTCGGTGTTGTAGTGGCCGGACTGGGAGCAGTACTTGCAGTCTTCCGGGCAGGCACCGGTCTTGATCGACAGCAGCGTACTCACCTGCACCGCGTTGGCGTCGAAGTGGGCCCGGTGGATGCCGGCCGCCCGGAACAGCAGGTCGTTGAACGGCAACGCGAACAGGGCATCGATCTCACTGCGTTTCCAGTCATGGCGTACAGCGTTGTCAGCGCTCACGGCTTGGGCGTTGCTGGCGGTGGCGGGCATGCTCACTCTCCTGAAAGACAATAAGCGCAGACTAGGGAGGCGCCCGATCACTGTCAACCTGAAAGCAATTGCAAAAGTTTACTTCGGATTAAATATTGATCAAATCTGCCTGCTGTGCGGCAGCCGCTCACCGCTGCCGGTGTGCCTACCCTGTCAGGCCCTGTTGGCCGCGCCGAACAGCGCCCTTTGCCGCTGCGGCCTGCCATTGCCGGGCCAACCGGCGGCGGCCGGTAACGACCCGGCACCGTTGTGTGGCCGCTGCGTACGGCGTCCACCGCCATTCAGTAGCAGTCGGGCCGCCCTGCTCTATGGCTTTCCCGTGGACCGGCTGATCAACCGCTACAAACACCGCGGCAACCTGGCCTGGGAGCATTTTTTTGACCAATTGCTCACCCGGCATCCCCTGCCCTGGCCAGCCTGTGACGCCCTCTGCCCGCTGCCGGCTCACTGGCAACGGCGCTGGCATCGCGGCTTTGACCAGAGTGAACGCCTCGCCACCCTGCTATCCGCACACTGGCAGCGGCCCTTGTTGCCCGCCCTGCGACGCCAGCAGGCCACCCGCCATCAGCAGGGTCTGAGCCGCATCCAGCGCCAACGCAATCTGCGCAATGCCTTCCTTTGTGTGCTGCCATTACAGGGGCAGCACCTGGTGCTGATCGATGATGTGATGACCACCGGCAGTAGCGCCCGGGCGGCCAGCCGCTGCCTGCTGGACGCCGGCGCCGCGCGGGTCGATGTGTGGACACTGGCCCGCACTCCCCGCGCTCCCTAGTCTGTCTACCCGACCTTCAGGCATAATGCACAAACCTGCATGGGAGGGGATATCAATGACAACAAGGCTTTGTGCCATCCTGCTGTTGCTGGGCGCCAGCATGGCCGCCAACGCACAATCCAGTGACGGACTCTACAGTGGCGTCACCCTGATCCGCGGCACGGTGATCTCCGCCGGCCGGGTGGATCCCACCGAGGACATCGACACCGGCTTTTTCGTGGATGCCAACTACAGCAGTGTGGCGGTCAACGTCGGTATCGCCACCAAAAAGTTCGGCGAATCGCCGCTGCGCCCGTCACAGCGCAGCGATGCGCAGTCCGAGGCCAACAAGGAGCGGGTCAACAACGTCTACGCCGGTATTGGCTTCAGCCGCATCGTGCAGGTGCAGTATGGCTACGGCAACCACGGCGACCTGTTGCGTTTCCGGTCGGATTTCAACTTCCGCTCCATTGTCGATTTCCTGACACGTCACAAGACGCGCAAGGACCGGCTGACCCTGGGGGATCGCCTGACCTTCACCATTGCCGCCGAAAAGTACCTGGACAGCAATGAGGATATCTTCAACAACACCACCTGGGGCATCGGGCTACTGTTCTGATGTTCAAGAACAGCCGCCCCCCCTACAGTAGGGTGAAAAGCCTGTTAAGGACGGCCAATGCAGATTCATATTGCCCAGGGCCATAACCCGCCCCATAACATCCATGGCATTACCGTGGTGATCGACGTGATCCGAGCCTTCACCACCAGCCACCATGCCTTTCGCGGCGGGCTGGATTGCATCTGGCCGGTGGCCAGCGCCGAGCAGGCCTTTGCCCTGCGTGACGAGCACTGCCCGGATGCCCTGCTCGCCGGGGAAGTGGAAGCCCTGCCGATCAAGGGCTTTGATTTTGGCAACTCGCCCTGGGAAATGGACCAGGCAGACCTGCAAAACCGGCAAATGATTCTGCGCACCACCAATGGCGTGGCCGCCACCCTGCGCGCCCGGGACAGCCGGCAGGTACTGGTGGCCGGCCTGGTCAATGCCGAAGCCACGGCCAATTACCTGCGCGAACAGGCGCCGCCCTGCGTGGTACTGGCGGCCTCCCACCCCACCGGCGACGAAGATGTGGCCTGTGCCGAGTATATCCGCGCCCTGCTGGGCGGCGAGGGCATCAGCTACCAGGCCGCCCGCCAGCGCACTCTCAATGCCAAGGCCGCCGGCAAGTTCTACGACGGCAGCCACCCGCGCCTGCGGCCCGAAGATATCGAAGCCGCGGCCAGCACGGAGGGCCCGGAAGCTCTGGTCATGGCAGTCAGTTTCGATCCGCGCCCCTGTATCCGCCCACTGCCATACTGACCACCCCGATCAATTTAAACGCCTGTTTGGATCAATGACCCCCAGCCACCCGATTGCTAGGGTTGAGGGGTCGTTCCCCGTTAACGAGGCAAGCCATGATCCAGTGGTCTGAGCAGCACCAAATGATCCAGAGGATGGTGCGCGATTTTGTCAGCAATGAAATCGTGCCGCAGCTGGATGACATCGAATACAACGGCGTGCCGCCCTACGACATCCTGCGCAAGCTGATCCAGACCTTTGGCATGGATGTGATGGCCAGGCAGAACTTCGACAAACAGTTGGCCCGGGAAAAGGCCATCGCCGCCGGCGACGCGGTAGCGGACCGGAAGAAAGACGGCCCCTCCGCCATGGCCGGGGAGCAGGCCGCCATGCGCATGATTCCCATCATCGAGATCTGCCGTCATGCCCAGGGCTTGGTCACCGCCATGGGCGTCTCCATGGGCCTGGCCGGCGGCGCCATCATGAGCAAGGGCACCATTGAGCAGAAGGAACGCTGGGCCCTGCCACTGCTGACCCTGGAAAAAGTGGGCGCCTGGGCCATCTCCGAGCCCAATGCCGGCTCCGATGCCTTTGGCCAGATGAAAACCCTGGCCCGTCGCGACGGCAACGGCGGCTATATCATCAATGGCAGCAAGACCTGGATCACCAACGGCCCCTTCGCCGATACCATCATCCTGATCTGCAAGCTGGATGAAGACGGTGTGGCGCCGGAGCAGCGCAAGATCATCTCCTTCATCCTCGACAGCGGCATGGAAGGCCTGGAGCAATCCAAACCGTTCAAGAAAATGGGCATCGGCTCATCCCCCACCGGCGAGTTGTTCCTGTCCGATGTAAAGGTGACTGCCGACCGTCTGCTGGGCGGCAGCGAAGACGGCTATGGCCGCAGCGGCGCCAAGGGCACCTTCATGCAGGAGCGCGCCGGCGTGGCAGCCATGGCCCTGGGCATGGTGGAGCGAGCCCTGGAGCTGAGCCTCCAGTATGCCAATGACCGGGTGCAGTTCGGAC
>JAWVWY010000094.1:0-12115 GCA_033723495.1 Alcanivorax sp.
ATCCCTGCAACGCTTCCACCTCAGCCCGCCCGCTCGCGGTCCACCTCTCCTGACCTGATCACCGTCAGCCAGATCACCGTATCGTTTTGCCCGGCCATCCTTAAGCCCGGGGCGTACGTCCGTTGCTGACCCAGTGTTCCGAAATGCCTAACTGCGGCACCCCGTGCCGTCGGTCTCTTATTGCAATGGCGGAGCCCAAGCCCCGCCACAGGAGTGTGTATGAAACGCCTTTACCCGGTAATGGCGCTGGGCGCCCTGTGCGCCAGCGGCAATGCCCTGGCCGCCGATCCCAGCCTGGCCGCCTACAACCCCGCCTTTGCCCTGATCTTTCAGGGCAACGCCTACTACGACAACCGCAACGGCGAGGTGCCGGCCATGCTGGACCAGCACGACAACGCCTTCGCCAACATGAGCGGCGACAGCGAGGGCCCACAGCGCGGCCTCAACCTGGACGGCACCGAACTGGAAGTTACCAGCAATATCGATCCCTATTTCGATGCCTGGCTGGCGGTCACTTTTGAAAACGGTAAAGCCAATGTGGAAGAAGCCTGGTTCCGTTCGCTGAGCCTGCCCCACGGCCTGCAGCTCAAGGCCGGCCGACTGCTCAGCGGCATTGGCTACCACAATGAAAAGCATGCCCATAAGTGGGACTTTGCCGATCAGAACCTGGCCTATACCGCGCTGTTTCACGGTGAACACCTGAACGGCGACGGCGTGCAACTGACCTACCTGCCAGCCACCGACAACTACTGGCTGATTGGGGCCGAGGTGTTACAGGGCAGCGGCCTCAACGGCTTCGGTGGTGAGCTGGACAGCAAGGCCACCGCCGCCGACCTGGGCGTCAACGAAAGCCAGCTGGGACTGAGCCAGAAAAGCGGCCCCAACCTGTTTACCGGCTTCGTCCGTTTCGCCCCGGACCTGGGCTCCACCCAGGCCCTGCAGCTGGGCGTCTCCAGCGCCTATCACCGCCAGCAGCAGGGGCTATTCAGTGCCCAGGGCGGCGAGCTGGTAAGCCAGGGAGATGCCAGCCTGTATGGCGCCCAGGCGGTCTATAAACGCTTCGCCACCGGCGAATATGGCAAGGGCAGCCTGAATCTGGCGGCGGAATATTTCTATGCCAGCGGCAAGCAGCAGGCCAGCTTCGCCACCCAGGCCAGTCTGGCCGATGCCAATGTTCGCCAGACCGAACAGGCCGGTTATATCCAGGCCACCTACGGCTTTGCGCCGCGCTGGAAAATCGGCTACCGCCATGCGGTGGCCGGCATCAACAGCCGCCTGAAAGTGGCTGGCGAAACCCGCGATCTGCATGCCTCCAACCAGGACAGCCTGGCGCTGACCTGGCAGCTGACCGAGTTCTCCCGCTTCCGCTTCCAGGTCAGCCATGACCGCCTGCACGACAGCAGCGACCAGCTGCAACGGGCCAACCAGGTCAACCTGCAATACATCATGGTCATGGGTGCCCACGGCGCGCACACTTTTTAGGAGAAAGACATGAAACGTTATCTCATCAGTCTGTTTGTTCTGTGCGCCCTGCCGTTGCCGGCCCTGGCGCTCAATATCTTTGCCTGTGAACCGGAATGGGGCTCGCTGGCCACCGAGCTGGGCGGCGATCAGGTCAAGGTCTATGTGGCCACCAACGCCCACCAGGACCCGCACCATGTTCAGGCTCGTCCGGGCCTGATCAACCGGGTGCGGCGCGCCGACATGGTCGCCTGTACCGGTGGCGAGCTGGAAATCGGCTGGCTGCCGGTGCTGCTCGAGCATGGCGGCAACAACAAGGTGCGCAAAGAGCCCGGCCTGTTCTACGCGGACAGCCAGATCCAACTGCTGGGCAAGCCCACCACCCTGGACCGTGCCGCCGGGGATATCCATGCCGATGGCAATCCGCACGCACAACTTGGCCCGCACCGTATGCTCAAGGTGGCCAACGCCATGAGCGCGCGCTTGCAGCAACTGGACCCGGAGCACAGCGCCGACTACCAGCAGCGACTGGCCAGCTTCAGCCAGCGCTGGCAGGCGGCCATTGCTCGCTGGCAGCAACAGGCCAAACCGCTGCAGGGCATGCCGGTGATCGTGCATCATGAGGAATGGATTTACCTGCTCAACTTCCTGGGCATGACCCGCGTTGGCGAACTGGAACCCAAACCCGGCCTGCCGCCAACCCCCAGCCACCTGGCGGAGCTGGTCAATGTGGTTAAGGACAAGCACGCCCAGTTGATCATCTACTCTGCCTATAACAGCCCGGATGCCAGCCACTGGCTGGCGTCTCATACCGGCGCCTGTGCCGTGCAGTTGCCCTTTACGGTAGGCGGCACCGACAAGGCCAAAGATCTGTTCTCGTTGATGGATGACAGCATCCAGCGACTACTTGATACCAGGGAGAAGTGTCACGCATGAATAATCTGTCGCTGGATATCGTCACACCAGCGATGCTTGCCGGCCTGCTGGTACTGCTTTCGCATGTACCACTGGGCCGCCAGGTGCTGCGTCGTGGCATCATCTTTATTGACCTGGCGGTGGCCCAGGCGGCCGCCACCGGCGCCCTGGTCGCCAGCGAGTGGTGGCATATCGAGGGCGGCATCGGTTTGCAGATAGCGGCGGCCATCACCGCCCTGTTGGTGGCCAGCGGGCTGCACGAACTGGAGAAACGCTGGCCCACTGTGCAGGAGCCGCTGATTGGCTGCACCTTTGTGGTGATGGCCAGCCTGGGCATGATCCTGGTGGCCACCGACCCCCATGGCGGCGAGCACTTTACCAGCCTGTTGTCCGGCGAAATCCTCTGGACCGACCACGCCACCCTGTGGGTTCTGGCCGGCGCCGCCAGCGTCTCGCTACTCTGTCTGGGGCTGTTCCGGCACCCGCTGCTGGGCTTCTATCTGCCCTTTGCGGTGGCGATTACCGCATCGGTGCAGGCGGTGGGGGTCTACCTGGTATTTGCCAGCCTGATTTTGCCGTCCATTGCCGTGCGCAGCATGCCGGGCCTGCCGGGCATCCTGCTGGGCATGGCTACCGGGGTCACCGGCTACCTGCTGGGCATTAGCGCCAGTCTGCTCTGGGACCTACCCACCGGCCCGGCCATCGTCATGGCGCTGGCGGTCTCGGCGCTGGCCTTTGCGCTACTGCACCAGCTGGCCCTGCGCGGCCGTCCTGGCAAGCCCCAGGAGGCCAATGCCTGACCGACAGGCCGGCCCGTTAAGGGCCGGCCAACGGTTTTGCCAAGATTGCGCCGGGTCATCGCAGCACGCTGGCAAATTGGCTACAATCGCCCCCACTTACGGGTTGATAGGACCAGACAACATGATCAGAAAAATCGTAACCGCCGCGTTGTTCGCGGTGCCGCTGACCGCCACCGCCGGCGGCTTTGCCGGCCTGGACTATGTATCCAGCAGCATCGAACCGGATCATGGCGGCAAAGGCACCCCCTCTGCCCTGCAGTTCAAGTTCGGCAGCTGGATCAACCGTGATCAGACCCTGGGCGGCGAACTGCGTCTGGGCCTGGGGGTAGGCGATGACCGCCTGAAAAGCGGTGTGGACGTGGAAATCGATCGCTACTATGGCGCCTACTTCCGCGGCCAGTTCCCCAACACTTTGCCAGTACGCCCCTATGGCCTGATCGGCCTGACCCGGGTGGAAACCACCGAGACCTACTCCGGCGGTTCCCGTGGCGAGAACTACAATGACATCTCGCTGGGACTGGGTGCCGACATCACCATCACCCCCCAGGTATTTGTCAGCGTGGAATACCTGCGCGTGGTGGACCACAGCGGTGACCAGATCAGCAACCTGGCGGTGGGCGTCAACGGCCGCTTCTGACTGGCCCGTTGGCAAACAAAAAAGCCGCGCTTTGAGCGCGGCTTTTTTGTTTCGACACGGCCACCCCATCCTCAGGGAATGGGCAGGTAACCACCATCCACTTCCTTGGTGACAATGGCCACCGCGTTATGGGCATGCAGGCTTTCCAGGTGGTTGACCCTTAGCCAGAAATCCATGTAGCAGCTCTGCGGATCCAGCGCCTGCTTGAGACGGCGGGCGGCATCTTCGCAGAACATCAGGTTCTGGCCATTGAGGCGGGCGAATTCCTGCTCGTCCACCCTCTTCACCGCGGTCTGCACCGGTGTCTTCAGCGAGCCTTCAATGGAATCGATCAACGCGGTGATCGGGAAGGCATCCCCTTCAGTGTGGTCCAGCAGCACCCGTACCTGAGCCACGGAACGCTGGCTGTGCGGCGTGGCAACAATCCCTTCTTCGGTACCCAGCCATTCATGCACGGCGTCGGCGTCAATCTTGCCGTCCTGGAAGTCCTTGCGGAACTGTTCCTGGATCAGCTGACGCGACAGGGCCGCGGAACAGGGACAGGTAGAGGAGTACGGCACCTCCACATACATCTCGATGCGCATGCCCGCTTCACAGAGGGTGCCCTTGATGCTAACCGGGTAGCTCTTCCAGCCGGAATAGCTGCTTTTCAGGGCCGGGCGACGCATGGAGTATTCGAAATCCAGCTGCACGAACCCCCGGGTGCTAAGCCCTTTGTGGGTTTCCAGGAAATTGCGCAGCAGCTGCTCGATGGAGGCGGCACTGACCGAATGGTCGCCAAAGGTCTCTTCCAGCATCAGGAACAGACGGGACATGTGAATGCCCTTGGCGTCCGGATTGGACAGGTTCACATAGGCCTGGATGGACGTACTTACCGGGCGCTCGCCGGCCAGCGTATCGCTGACACGGGCAGGCAGGTGGATCTCACTCATGCCCACCCAATCGAGAGTGCTATGGATATGATCCACCATGGAGTTGGATGCCACATCGGGCATCTGTTTGGTGCCTTCGGCACCGTTGTCACGAGTCATGGGATTCTCCACAGAGGCGATCAGGGCCAGTATTCCGGCAAGCCCGTCAACAAAACGGCAAGCGGGTGGTCATCGCCCTAACATACAAGGTGGCCAAGTCTAGCAGAAAGCCGCCCCTAAATTGACCACCAGACAGTGTGGGATTAGCTATGGCACTCAAAGAGGGCAGCTATCGGGCCGGCTCCAGCACCTCCTGCGGTTCGCCGACCAGCGCCTGAAAGCGGCTCAGTTCATGCAGGGGGCGGAACATTTCCTCGCTGCGGGCATGGCTGCGCAGCGAGGCGGAGGCGGTGATGGCCTGCTGCAGATCGCGCAACGCATACTCGATCTCTCCCAGCCCGGCCCAGGCACAGGCACGCTGATAGAGGGCATGAGAGTTGTCCTCTTCCACTTCCAGCACCCGGTCACAGAGACTCAGGGCCCAGCGTTGCTCACCCAGTTCCAGTGCCGCATCGGCCTTCCAGGCCAGCGCCTCGGGATCATCCGGGCGCAACTCCAGAATCCGGTCGTAAAGCTCGATCTTGGCCTGGGCACTGGGCTCCTTGGTGGATTTGAGCCACAGGCTGTGGATTTCGTTGGTGCGCTCGATCTCTTCCTGGTTCTCGGCAATGGTGCGGGATTTCTTGCGTAGCTCCACCTCCAGGTCCGCCAGCCGCGACTCATACTCGCTGGTCAGCCGCGACATTTCCTTTTCCGCATAAACACGGATGTTGTCCTTGAGGTCACGAATGGTAGACCAGCCCAGCAGTGCCAGAATGGAGGCCGCGCCGGCAATCAGATAGAAAAAGTAGGTCACCGTATTGGTGGCATAGCCCATGGCCTTGTCGGCCACATCCAGCTCGCGATCGGTGACCATCTTGGTCATTTCATTGCGATTGTCATTCATGTCCTGGCGCAGGTTGCGCAGCTCGGTAAGAATCCAGTTCTCACGAAACTGGGAAATCACCGGACCACGCTCAATCTGGCTCTGCGCCTCCGGACGGGGTTCGGCAGGCCGCTGCTGCTGGGTCTGGGCCCAGACATTGCCAGTCACAAGCAGCCAGACAGCCATCAGGCTTATCCGCAGGGAATCTCTGCTCAATGCCATACCCTCTCTGTTCAAATTCATCAGAAAATTTTCCGCCGCCAGCGCTCAGACGATGACCGCGCGCCCATGTTCGCATTCTGGCCGTCAGGGGGCCAGCCTGAGGCGCTTTCCTTGACAGTCCCGGCACGATGCAATGTAGTGAACCGCATCGACAAGCAATATCAAGAGAATGGCATGCGATTTTACCGATTCATCTACGCCGCCGCGCTCGGCCTTCTTGCCCTGACCGCCACCGCCCACGCCGACACCTGGCGATTCGGTCTGGAGGAAATTGAGGGTAGCGTGCAATACAGTTACGCGGAACGTTTCAAGGAGCTGGTGGAACAGAAAAGTGGCGGCGACATCACCGTGCAGCTGCTGCCCTACGGCAAGTGGGGCTCCGCCTATTCGGCGCTTTACGATGCCATCCAGGGTGGCGCCATCCAGCTGGGTTTCGGCTCCGGCGCCCTGGGCGGCACGGTACCGGAAAGCCAGCTGCTCAACCTCAACTACATCATGCCCAGCGATCAGTGGATTACCGCACAGGGACTCAACAGCGACACCTTCCTGAAAAGCCAGGCCTGGCAGCAGGCTTTCCGCAAACGTTCACTGGTACCGCTGGCCGAACTGCCGGAGGGTTACCAGGTATGGACCGCCAACAAGCCGATCCACAGCCCGGCCGACATGGCCAACCTGAAAATCCGCGTCATGGATAACAGCCTGCTGCGCCAGACCTACCAGGCCTACGGTGCCAGCCCCACGTCCATTGCCTACGGCGAACTTTACAGCGCGCTGCAACAAGGCCAGGCGGAGGGCAACATCCAGCCGGTTTTTGCTCACCAGGAAATGGCGTTCTATGAAGTTCAGAAGGACATGATCTTTGCTCAGCAGTCCCAGTTCGTGGCCACCATGATGGGCAACGCGGACTGGTACGACGGCCTGTCCGCCAAACAGCAAGCCATCATTGATGACGTGACCCGCAGCCTGGTGCGCGAGGGGTATGACATCCAGACCCGCTACAACAAGGATCGCCTGGCAATCATCAAGAAGAAAAGTGATATCAACATCATCCGGCTTTCCGACCCGCAACAGGCGCGCTTTCGCAAGCTGGCCAAGCCGGTGCGCCAGGTCTATGTCAAGGAGGTCGGCCCGCTCGGCCAGCAATCCCTGGATGCCCTGCTGAAAGCTTTCCGCCAGGCTGCCCCCCAGGCTGATAGCTGACTCCCCCGCCACCATAAAAAAGCCCGGCAAATGCCGGGCTTTTTTGTGCCGTTTTAATGACTGAACGACGGCAGCCAGAGCGACAGCTGCGGGAACAGAATGAGAATGAAAGTGGCCACCAGCAACATGAAAATAAACGGTGGCGTGCCGCGAATCACATCCAGGTAGGGCCGGCGGAATACCGCGATAGCAGTAAAGATATCGCAACCGAACGGCGGTGTGGCCGAACCGATGGCGGCCTGCAGGGTGACGATCACCCCCACGTGCACCGGGTCCAGGTGAGCCGAGGCAATCAGCGGCTTGAAGATCGGCACCAGGATCAGGATGACCACGATCGGGTCCACGAACATGCAACCAATGAAGAAGGCCACGGCAATCAGCGACAGGGCCGCGACCTGGTTGGTGCCGATGGCATCAATGGCCGGGCCCAGGAGTTTCTCGGGAATATTGGCGGTGCCCAGGGTATGGGAAAAGGCCGCCCCCACCGCCACCAGAATAAATACCACCGCGGTAATCATGCCCGAAGACAGTGCCAGTGGCCCCAGATCGCGAATACTGACCTTGCGGTAGATCACCACTTCCAGCAGTAGCGCATAGGCCACCGCCATCGCCGAGGCTTCCACCGCGCTGAACCAGCCACCATAGATACCACCGACCACCAGGACCGGAAAGCCCATGGGCAGAATCGCCCGCCGTACGGCGGTGAGGCGCTCGCCCCAGGAGGCCCGCGGTTCCGGTTCGATGCCCTTGATACGGGCGCCGATCCAGCAATAGACCGAGAACATCAGCAGCACCAGCAGCCCCGGCAGGATGCCCGCCAGGAACAGGTCGCCGATGGACGTTTTCATCACCACCCCATAGACGATAAAGCCAATGCTGGGTGGAATCAGCAGGGCGATATCACTGGCGTTGATGATCAACGCCAGGGCAAAGCTGTCCGGGTAGCCCTTGGCCAGCAGCCGCGGGCGCATGGGGCCGCCCATGGCCACCACCGTGGCCTGGGTGGAGCCGGATACCGCGCCAAAGACGGCACAGGCCGCCGCCGTGGTAATCGGCAAACCGCCGCGCAGGTGACGACTGAAGGCATCCACCAGATCCAGCAGACGGTTGGCGGTATGGCCCTTGGTAAGAATATCGGCGGCAAAGATGAACATGGGCACCGCCGCCAGCACCCAGCTGCCAACGCCAGTGACCATCCAGGTCACCGCCTGATCCGGGCCAAAAAACGTCATCCCGGTGAACATCATGAACAGCGTCCCCACTGCCAGCGGCACCATCATGGGGTAGCCCATGAACAGCAGCACCAGCATGATCACGCCAAGAAGGATCAACATGTTGAAAATTCCTGTTCCGGAAAATGGCAGGCCGCGCTCACTGCGGACCATCCTGGTCATCGATGAATCCTGCCTCCGCTGGCACCTGGGCGAAGGTCTCCTTCTCGCTGAAAGAACGCCAGATTCCGGGTGACAAGGCATTACGCGCCAGGGTCAGCAGGTATTGGGTACCCGCCAGGGTAAAGCCGGTGGGCAGGGCCAGATACACCATCCACATGGGCACCTGCAGGGATGCACTGACCCGGCCACGATCGTGGATAGCCAGCACATACTGGGCGGACTTCCAGGCGAAATAGAACATCAGCACCGCGGTACCGGCACAGATAAGCATCTGCAACACCTTGCGGGACGGACCGTTGAGCTGCTCGTAAAAAGCCGACATGCGGATATGACGAGCATGCCGCGCCGCATAACCAAGGCCGACAAAGGTCAGCACCACGATCAGCATCTTGGTCACCTCATAGGTACCGGGTATGCCGGTCTGGAACAGGGTCTGACCCACCACATGGCAGCTCATCAGCAACGCCATGATGAGAATGCAGCCAGCGATGATCACCCGCTCAATCACACCCAGCGCACGGTCGAGTCGGGACAGTACGGCAAGAAGGGAATCAATCATTTTCGATATTTCCGCAGTACATGGTAGACACAGGGGAAGCGATGACCGGCAGCCAGGACGCCCTGAAAAACAACAGCGTGGGAACAAAATCGCCCGCAAAGGATGACCAGGGCCGAGGTGGTCAGCCGGCATTTATTTTGACATCTAAACTTTATATCTCTAAGATAGCCTACCAGTTATCGCAAGGGAATTCTTGCCATTGCCCTGAATTCGCGGGAGAAACGGACCTTACATTTCTAAGTTGATGATGTTCTTTTTCGGTCATACCCCTTTGTTATCAAGAGAATTAACGGCAATGGCCAGACACGAAGACGTGCTGATTGCATTACGACAGATTATTCGCGCCACTGACCTCTACTCACGGAAGTTGAGCAAGGTCGCCGGCCTCACCGCCCCGCAACTGCTGATCATGCAGGCGATTGCCGCGCATGGTGAAATGACCATGGGCGACCTGGCCAACGAGGTTTCACTGAGTCAGGCCACCGTCACCACTATCCTGGATCGTCTGGAAAAGCGCGGCCTGCTGGAGCGCAAGCGCGGCGAAACCGACAAGCGCCGTGTTTACGCCCACTTGACGCAGGCCGGTGTTGAAATCATCGACAAGGCCCCAACGCCTTTACAGGAGGAATTCATTGCCCGCTTTGATCGCCTGGAAGAATGGGAGCAATCGCTGATTCTCAGTTCCCTGCAACGGGTGGCGGCGATGATGAATGCCGGCGATATCGATGCCTCGCCAGTACTGGACCTGGGCGCCATTGATCGCGCCCAACCGACGTTGGAGATCAACCAGCGTCGTGAGCCGACCCCTTTATCCAAAACCGACCAGAAGTGATTACATGCTTGCAGAAAACAAGGATTCATCCTCCGATAAAAAGGATGACATTACTTTCCGCAAACCGGAAAGCCAGGATGGCAGCCGGGTACACAAGCTGATCAGCGAGTGCAAACCGCTGGATGAGAACTCCGTGTATTGCAATCTGCTGCAGTGTACCCATTTTGCCGACACCAGCGTGGCCGCCGAAATGGATGGTGACCTGGTCGGCTTTATCTCCGGCTATATTCCGCCCAAACAACAGAACGTGCTGTTTGTCTGGCAGGTAGCGGTACATGAGAAAGCCCGAGGCAAGGGCCTGGCCAAGCGCATGCTGGCCGAACTGCTGGAACGCGAAGAATCCGCCGACGTGCAGTTTATCGAAACCACGATTACGCCGGACAACGAAGCCTCCTGGGGCATGTTCCGTAGCTTTGCCTATGAGCGCAGCTTCCCCACGGAAGAATTCATCCTGTTCGATTCGCGCATTCACTTTGCCGGCGAGCACAACGACGAATACCTGTTGCGTATCGGGCCATTCAATCGCGACGACGCCTGACAGGCAGCCCCGACACGCATTTAAAGACTTGCAGACGAGGAATCAGGACCATGGATACCGAAATTTTTGAAAGTCATGAATCCGAAGTAATGAGCTACGCCCGTAGTTTCCCGGTGGTCTTCGATCAGGCCAAGGGCAGCTACCTGTATGATGAAACCGGCAAGGAATACATCGACTTCCTGGCCGGCGCGGGCACCCTCAACTACGGCCACAACAACCCGATCCTGAAAGAAAAGCTGATTGAGTACATTCAGCGTGACGGTATTGTCCACGGCCTTGATATGCACACCAGCGCCAAGCGTCAGTTCATGGACACCTTCTACGAAGTGATCCTGAAACCGCGTGACATGGATCATGTCATGCAGTTCACCGGCCCCACCGGCACCAACGCCGTGGAAGCGGCGCTGAAGATCGCCCGTAATATCAAGGGCCGTGAAAACATTATCAGCTTCACCAATGGCTTCCACGGCGTCAGCCTGGGCGCCCTGGCGACAACGGGTAACAGCCATCACCGTGGCGTTGCCGGGGTTTCCATGAGCGGCGTGACCCCGATGCCGTACGACGGCTACCTGGGCGATGCCTTTGACACCACCGAATACCTGGACAAGGTGCTGGGCGATTCTTCCAGCGGTGTTGACCACCCGGCAGCGGTAATTGTGGAAACCGTGCAGGGCGAAGGCGGCATCAACGCGGCCAGTTTCGACTGGCTGCGTAACCTGGAAAAGGTCTGCCGCAAGCACGACATGCTGCTGATCCTGGATGACATCCAGGCTGGCTGTGGTCGTACCGGCACCTTCTTCAGCTTCGACGAAGTCGGCATCAAGCCGGACATCGTCACCCTGTCCAAGTCCCTGAGCGGCTATGGCCTGCCGTTTGCCATGGTGCTGCTCAAGCCGGAGCTGGACCAGTGGAAACCGGGCGAACACAACGGTACTTTCCGTGGCCACAATCTGGCCTTCGTGACCGCCGCCGCCGCCCTTGACCACTACTGGCGCGACGACAAGTTCGCCAAGGAAGTACAGAAGAAAGCGGACATCATCACCGATCGCTTCCGCGACATTGCCAACGCTTATGACCCGCACTGGTTCTACCTGAACGGTCGCGGCATGATGCAGGGCCTGGTGGCCCGTGACGGCGAACTGGCCGGTGAAATCACCAAGGCCTGCTTCAAGCGTCAGCTGGTCATCGAGACCTCCGGCGCCGACGACCAGGTGATCAAGACACTGTGCCCGCTGACCATTTCCGAAGAGGATCTGCAGCGCGCCCTGGATATCGTCAAGGAAAGTGTCGCCGAGGTCATGACCGACCGCATCAAGCGTGGCGAAGCGCATTCCGTATCCAGCATCGCCAGCTGATAGCCACTCACACTTCCCTCTCTGTTACCGAGAGGGAAGTTTTCCCCTCCTCTCTTTTACTATCTAGGAGTTCTGGATGATCGTTCGTACCCTGGCGGAAGCCGAGAAATCCGAGCGCTGTGTGAAAGCCGAAAACGGCAACTGGCAGTCCGTGCGTCTGTCCCTCAAAGAAGACAAGATGGGTCACTCGTTCAACATCACCACCATCTTCAAGGGCACCAAGACCCACATCAAATATGCCAACCACTGGGAATCCGTGTACGTAATTTCCGGCAGCGGCAAGATCGAAATGCTGGATGACGGCAA
>JAWVWY010000095.1:0-12093 GCA_033723495.1 Alcanivorax sp.
GTCGGCAATTGTGCAAATCCGTGTTTATAGGGATTCTGGGGGGCGTATTGCTGGATATGCTGATCAATGTGCATATGACGGAACCAGAACGGGTATCCGTAATCCGCCTTGCTGTAGAGGCCCCAACAAATAAAAACCGCCAACAGCACCGTCGTCAGAGCATAAAAAAACCAGTTTATCGTGGCATACAGCTGGCTTTT
The DNA here is from genome assembly GCA_033723495.1 of Alcanivorax sp. Taxonomy (GTDB): domain Bacteria; phylum Pseudomonadota; class Gammaproteobacteria; order Pseudomonadales; family Alcanivoracaceae; genus Alcanivorax. Next base: position 201 of record JAWVWY010000095.1, read on the forward strand.
GGCCGCCGTTTTGACCATAGTTAGCCTCGCTTTTCAGCAGGTCGAAGAATAAATAAAACAGGGGATGCAGACCATGCGACTTTTGCTAAGCGCGCTGGCATTGTTGATGATTGCCGGCTGCAGCACCACCCATTTGCAGACGACCTCGGCCTCCAAGGCGCCGACACACCTTAAAGCTCGTCATTTTCAGGTCAAGATCCCGACGTCTGATGGTCAGCAGTTGGCGGCTACCGTGTTTCAGCCAGAGCTGCAACCTGGCCGGGACGCGCCCCTCATCATTACTACCGGCGGCTGGGGTGGCAGCCGTGCCAAACACGGGTTTTCCTTGTTCGGGCACGGGGACCTCACCAAGGCGTCAGCCATTGCAGCCTGGAAGGCCGGCTACTGGGTGGTATTCTATGACCAGCGTGGTTGGGGTGGCTCCAGCGGCCATGTGCACATGGTGGCCCCGAAATTCGAAGTCGCCGATGTATCCCGGGTCATTGACTGGTCTCTGGGACACCTTCCTGCAGTCCACCGCCTGAACGATGGCAGCCCGGCGATCGGCATGATCGGTGAATCCTACGGCGCCGGCGTCATGACTGTGGCCGCCTTCCGCGACAAGCGTATCAAGGCCATCGTGCCCCTGTCTGGCTGGTATGATCTTAATTCAGTGGCCCCCAATGGTCAGTCCCGCTCCGCCTGGAGCGCGCTGTTACTGGGTTCCGGCGCCTTCAGCAGCGGCTTCGATATCGGCAGCATGCTGGCCAAACCCTGGCGCAGCGCACTGGCCGGTAGCATCAGCCCCCAGGCAAAGGAGCTGATGTATCACCGTAGTCCTGCCTGGTATTGCGATCAGGGCAAAACGCCCTACCCGGACGCTCTCTTTGTCCAGGGTTTTCACGACACCATTTTCCCCTTTTCCCAGGCCGAGAGGAACCAGCAGTGCTGGCAAAGGCAGGGCCGTGATGCTCGGGTAATCGGGCTGCAAAGCACCCATAATCTGCCTTGGCCGGTTCAGAGCGGCCACGGCATGGGCACCCATAATGCGGATAAAACGCTCCACTGTGGGGATTATGAAGACAGTACCACCAATGCGGTTCTGAGCTTCTGGAATGAAAAACTGCGCGGCGAGGAACGCCAGCTACCAGACACCTGCATCAACGTGAGCGATGACAATGGTGTTGCCTTGAAAACCTTCCCTACCGCCAGCGATGAATTCGGAATCCCGCGCAGCAAGGTGGTTATTCCCCTGGCCGGAGCCTTCGAATGGCTAATGACCGGCTTTGATATTGGCAGCGATCTGTTCAGGGGGCTCTGGCCCGGGGTGGATTTGCGGGACCTGAAACCGGTAGGCGGCATCGGCCGTCCGAAGTTCATTCCCGTTTACGTGGCCCGGGGAGATGATGAGCTTCTACTGGGCACCCCGCGGATCGATCTGGCACTGGGTGGCGTCTCCGGCAAGGAGAAAATGCCGGTATTCGTCGGTATCGGTGTACAGCATGCCAACCACCGCCGCGTGAAGGTGGCCAGTGAGCAGCTCACGCCGCTGCCCAAGAAAGGCATCTACCGCCTGCAGCTGCAGGCCCTTTCCCAGAAACTCAAGCCCGGCGACCGGGTGGGGTTGGTGGTCTATGGCTTCACCGCACAGTTTCCACTGAACTCGGCCCTGCTGGCACGTCAGGCTGTGGTCAGCGGCCACCTGTGGCTACCTCTCACTCGCGCGGAAGATGTGGCCATGAAAGACAGAGCGCCGAAATAACGGGTCAGGAGCCCGCCGGCAGTGTGGTGACGGTTGAATGAACCGTCGCCGCTCGCTGGGCGGCAAATTCACCGGCACTCATGCCATGCATGCCGCTATCAAAGTACAACGTCACGGAAAATCTCAACTCCCGGGGTTTCGGCCAGCCCTTTATGACGTATCCCAGATTCGGTAACTGCCCGGGGAACTGTTCTGGTTCCACATCGAGGGCTGCATCATCCTGATACACCAGGCCCAATGGCAGTGAGTCCAGCTCTTTGGGTACCGTCAGCTTGGTCAGCAACACAAAATGCTTGCCACTGTCGAAGAGAATCCAGTTTTGATCCATGGTCACGGCCTGATCGGCAAACGCCATATCCTTGGCATCCGGTTTACCATCCACCACCACCGGATTGTCCTGATGACGAGCGGTGTAAACCCGCGCTCCATACTGGGCATTACCATCAATGCTGACGCTAACCTCCGGCTCCTTCAACGCGGCCCGATAGAGATCGGGCACTACCGCATAGCTGTGGGCCTGGTAAAAGCTGGCGTAACGCATGGCCTGAACCTGCAACGTCATCACCGGAATACCGGCAAACACCACCCGGGTCTTCAGATGCATTACCGAACGAATCGGACCCAGTCGGTGGCCAAGAGGTTCCGGACGCAAATTATGGTTATCCAGCGTCATGCGGGTAAAGCGTGACAACACGCCAGCACTCATGCGCATTTTCAGGGTATCGATGATGGAGCCCTTGCCCTGGTAGCCGCGATAGCCCAAGTAAAGCCAGTTAAGCTCGTTGGAAGGTTGAACGTCCATCTGGTAGAGCGCGGTTCGGGTTACGCCGGTATCGGGGTTGTGAGAAACGTAATAGCGATCACTGCGGGTGGGGTTATCGGCAACCAGGTAATAATGGCAGTCCTTGGCCACGGCGATCCCGGCCAACAAATGCCCCTGATCCGGTACCGCACCAGGCGGTGCGCGCTCGCCGGCGTCAGTAAGCATCATCATCAGCTGATCATGATGGTCAAATATGCCCGGCTTGCCATCATGCGCAAAACCGGTGGCGGCAAACCAGACAAGCCCGTGCTCATCCAGTTCATCGAACTGGAAGGCAACCGGCACAAAGCGGTGATTTTCATAGCGCATTACCGACAGTTTGTCTATCGGTAGACCCTGCCCCTGTGGCAACTGCTGGGCAGACAAGGTGACGACCCTGCCCTGATCCAGCGGTGCAAATTGGCATTGTCCCTGCGCCCAGGACGCGAGGAGAGCCAGTGAAATGGCAACCAGAAATCTCATGCAGTTTTTATTTATTGTAGTGTGGCACGCAATGTCGTGGTTCCGGGCTTGTCTCCCGGGCTCATTTCCACCGAGTTTAAGGTAATACCCTGAGACTTCAGTGACTGCAGCCACAGGACTGTCTGGTTGGCCGGCTGATTCTCGAGTTGAATCCGCACGGACTGGTTACCCTGCGGGGTAAACCCCTTGAGGGTGAGGCCATATTGGTCAGCACTGCGACTGACATTGCTGACCCAGTTTGCGGATGGATTTTTGCCACCCTGCCCGGCGCTGGCAGCCCGTACCGCTGCCGCGTTTTGATTGATCCAGTTCAATGTCTGGGTGTTGGATTGGTAATGCCGTCGTGCCTGGTTACGGGCATCCAGAGTGGGCTGCCATACCATCCAGTACAACAAAACCGCCCCGACCACCATGGCCAGCAACTGCAATACCCGCTGCTCTCGTGCGTCGCGGGAATGATACCACTGCTGGAGTGGCGCCAGCCTGGCCTGCATTGTGTCTAACCACTGCTGTTTGCTCATCCGGCCTGCTCCACCTTGATGCGGGCACTGACACCACTGGCGCCATTGCGGTAATTCGCGATGTTGGCATCGACTCCCTGCTTACGAATGGCGTTTTGCAGGGTTTCCAGCTGTGAATAATCCTTGGCACCGACATCCAGCAACAGGGCGCCGGAACGCTGGTCATACTGGAAACGCTTGGCGTCGATCTTGTTGTCATGGAGCACCTGTGCCACCGGTGTCAGCAAGGTCAGAAAATCCGCGCCGGCCCCTTCACCACCGCCCAGTCTGGCCAGCCGAGCCTGGAACTGTCTTTTCAGTGCCGCGGTGGCGCGGTCACCGGGGAACAGGCTCTCGTAGCGGCTTTTGGCCTGGGCAAAGGCCTCATCCGAGGCCTTCTGATAGCGCCACTGCTGCACCCACAGCGCCACCAGGGCCACCATGAACACAGCGGCTGCAAGCCCCATCAGAGGCTTCCAGGGAGCCCACGGAGAGGCCGACGCCTTGCGATCGACACGGGGGGCGAATTCTCCCTGTAAAAGCTCGACCGCCGGAGATTCCTGTGACTGCCGAAACAGGTCGAACAGGGCATCCACATCGTCTACCTGGGTGGCATCACCCAGGGTATCGCCAAACAACCCGGCCAGCTGTTCACTGTGGGCGCTGTCAACCGATAACGACTCGGTTCGTGTCGCCAGCAACAGCGTCTGCTCTGCCAGGCGAACCTGCAGCGGTGCATGGCCAGCAAGCAGATCCGCATCCACCTTCAGTGATTGCAGGCGACAACCGGCAGACTGTACCTGCGCCAGCAGAGACGTCATTTCCGCTCGGGAGATAACCACAACCGGATAATCACTGTCGCTGGCCTTGCCGGCTGCCAGCCAAACCGCATCAAGGCTGTCCAGCAATTGCTCTTCAAGCAAATAGGGCAGCACCCGCTGCAGGTGACGCGCCTGTTTGCGCGACAGGGTGACAGAGGTCAGCAACGCATCCGCACTGCCGATAACCAGTTCCACCGGCCCACCGGCAAACGCATCTAGCGCCTCGCCCAGTGTTCCCTGGCTGACCGCGGCATGCCGCGCATGCTGCCAATAGGCCGGGGTCTCGGCGCTGGCCGCCCGGCTGGTGCTCAGGTAGATCAGGGGAGCATCCGACACGTCATCAGTCCTTACTGGTTATTATTTGTCTGGGAGTCATTGTAGAAGGGATTGCACGCCGGTTCGAGGGGGGTGATCAGCGGCATGACCTGGCGGCTGAATACCTCTGTCCCCTCCCCTTCGCCACTGCCCCGGTGTATACGACTGACCAGGCGACTGAGCTGATCATCGACTTTGACATCCACCATTACCTGAAAATACTCACTGTTCACACCAAGTCGCTGGGACAGGGCACTCTTCTTTTCAGAATTCAATTGTTTGAAGGCGCTGCTGGCAAGCAATTCCGCCACATCGGTAATCGGCTTCTCACGACGGGCATCGACAATCGCCTGAACACCGGCGCTGCCGGCCACGTTGCCTATAACGGCGCTAAGCACAGCTTGGGGAGCGGTATTTACATTCAGGGTGGTGCCCACCGGGAGGGCGGTAAACAGCCCCCAATCCATGGGATCGCTAAACTCGTCTTCCAGGGTGAAACTGCGCAGGGCGCGCAATTCACTTTCATGGGCCACCGGCATGTTGGGCGTACGGCGGCGCCGATAATCCGGATCTTCCGCCCCCTCGGCACCATCAACCACGTTGTTGGAATCTATCCAGTCAGCCATTTCGTTAGCCAGCAGTGACGCCTTGCCGGCGTTGGGCAGCAGCTGCTGGAGCAACCGGGTCAGCGCCGCGATGGCCTTTGGGTCCCGGACAAACTCACCTTTGCTTTCAGTGACCAACCAGTTGAGATTAAAACGCCCCTGAAGATCCTGCACACTGGCACTGAGAATGGCATCTTCATATGGCGTGGGTGGCAGATTGACCGCCCATTTTTCCTGCACACAATCATCCACCATGGCTTTATTACGGCGGTCGTCGTCCAGATCATCAATTAGCGCCTGTTGCGCCACCACCTCAGCCGCCATGGCGTACTGATAGCGCTTGTCCCATTGCAGCAGATTATCGGCACGGGTCAGAAAGCGGTCCTGACGAAACAGAATTTCGAGGGTAATGGCGGAAATGATGGCAAACAGCATCAAAACGATAACCAGAGCCATGCCCCGTTGACGTAAGTTCATGCCCATGGGTTCACCACGGTACGGTAATAGCGGTGCAGCACATCACCGTTTTCCAGCTCGATATTGATTTCGATACTTTTCGGCAAACGCTGCTGCCATACCGGCTCCTGGCCCAGATCCGGGTCAGGCCACAGCTCACGCCAGGTCCAGTCTCCCTGCTTGGTCTGGTCCAGATAGCGAACGCTGAATGTCTTGACATGGTCGAGCAGCACGTCCTGCTGATACTGGCTCGCCACATTGGGATCGAGAACCGGCCAGTAACGGCGGTAAAGCTTGCCGTCTTCCAGGGTATAAATCACCCGCTGCATCTGGCTGCGCTGACGGAGCCCGAAGGGGTTGGACCAACCCAGGCGGGTAAATTCCACATAATTGTCACGGCCGACGATGGCTGGCTGAGGATCACCGTAGGGGCCTCTCACTGGACGGGCAATAAGCTGCTCGAAATCCAGCGTCAGATAGGTAACGGCACGCTGCTCCTGCTCAAGCGCGGAGGCGCTGACATTGAGTTGCTCTCGGGCTTTCAGTGCATCACCCAGGTAGGTAGCGACCCACACATAGATCAATGCAAAGATGGCAATGGTGACCACCATCTCCAGCAGCGTAAACCCGTACTGGCGCCTCATGACGACACCGGTTTTCCGATCAGGCTGGCAAGGCTGTAGGCCAGGCCCTCTTTCTGCTGGCCATTCATCAGCCCCACATCAATGTCCACCCGGCGGGTATCGGGATAAGGGCCGTCACTGACATGGGTACGAATCCACCAGGTACGCCCGCCTCTCTCCACCTGACTGTCAGACGTGCCGGTTCCTGGCCACTGCTGATATACCTGCAGTTCCACCAGCTTGTCCGCAGCCACCATATAGCCTAGCCGGGTTTCATTGATATTGGTGTAGGCCCGCGCAGTGGAACCAATGGTCTGCCCCATCACCACCATCACCAGTGACAGCACCGCCACTGCGATAAGCACTTCTATGAGGGTAAAACCCTGCTGGCGCCGGCTCACGGGGATGTCTCCGGCGGTTGCTCGGGGTCACTGATATGTCCCAGCGCTGACAGGGCCAGGCGCTGTTCACCCTGGGCACCGTCACGCGAATGCAGGTTGAACGTTACCGGCGAGACCTCGCCACTTGGAAAGAAGAAAATCTGCGGGAAAGCGCTACTGTCATCCTCGCCAGCAGCGGCCTTGCCAGGGGCTTTTGTATCCTTGCCATCAGACATGTTGTCGCTGGCCATGGCATCCTTTTTGACCAGTTTCCTGGCCACGTCTTGCAGGCTCACCTGCTGGTCGTCAGCCAGCTCGTCCAGCTGCCAGCTCAATTCCAGCGACGATGGCAGATCATGGGCCTTGAGACCGGTGATCTGTACGGCAACAAACTTGTGTTGCTCGCGATCATAAACCATGGGTGTCCAGCCATCGTCTCGCAACAACAGCGCCATCAAGTCACCGGAAAAGAGGCTGCGCTCATTGAGCAGAGACACGGTATCCTTCAGGCGGGCGGTTTCCTGCTCCAGTTTCTTGTCATCATTGACCCAGTTGGTCTGGGTAAGGATGACAAGACTCATGATCGCAATAAGGCTCACCACCACGAGTATTTCCAGCAGGGTAAAACCGGAATGGCGAGCCGCGAAAACGCGCATACTACTGAACGTCGTGCCAGCTGATATCCGCGTCGTTTCCATCCCCCCCTTCCGCGCCATCGGCGCCCAGGGAATAAAGATCGAACGGGCCGTCCACACCCGGGCTAAGGTAGACATAGTCGTTCTGCCAGGCATCTTTTGGCAGCTTGGGCAGGTAGCCCCCTTCCGGCCATTTCTTGGCAGATTCCGGGCGCTCCACCAGCGCTTTCAACCCTTCTTCGGTACTCGGGTAACTGCCGTTATTGAACTTGTAGAGATCCAGCTGCTGCACGATCTTGCCCATATTGGCCTTGGTCAGATCCACCTTGGCGGCTTCCCCCTGGCCAATCACATTCGGCACGATCACCGCTGCCAGCAGGCCGATAATGGCCACTACCACCATGATTTCCAGCAGGGTAAAGCCGGACATTGCGGAACGTCTTGTTTTCATCGTTTCACCTTACGCCTAGGAGGCGAGGAAATTGTTCATTTGCATGATCGGCAGCATGACAGACAGCACAATCACTATCACCACACCCGCCATCAACAACAGCATGATCGGGCCGAGCAACCCTACCAGAGTATTGACAGTACTGGTCAACTCCCGTTCCTGATAATCCGCCGCCCGTGTCAGCATATGATCGAGTTCGCCACTGGCCTCCCCGCTGGCGATCATCTGTACCAGCATGGGAGGAAAGTAGCCGCTGGCATCCAGCGCCCGACTCAGGTTGCCGCCTTCGCGGACCTTCACCGCCGCATTCTTGACCGCATTGCGAACCGCAAGATTACCCACCACCTGGGCGGCAATAAACAGCGCATCCACCAACGGTACGCCGGCACGGCCCAGAATACCCAGGGTACTGGCCAGCCGAGCACTGTCAGAGGTGCGCAGCATGGTGCCCACAAAAGGCATGGACGCCAGCTTGCGATGCACACGCAGGCGGAAATCCTGATCGCGCAAGGCGCGCAGGAAGGCAACGATGGCTGCCACAATCAACAGCGCCACCAACCAGCCCCAGTCACGGACAAAATCACTGAGAAAAATGACCACCTTGGTCACCAGCGGCAAATCCTGATGACGGTTCTCGAATACCGCCACCAGCTTGGGCACCACAAAGGTCATCAGCAACAGAATAACCAGGCTGGCGAACACCATAATGAACGCCGGGTAGATCATCGCCTGGGCCACCGAACGGCCGGTGTCATGGCGGGTTTCCAGATAATCCGCCAGCTGCGCCAACACCTGTTCCAGATGGCCACTCTGCTCACCGGCATCCACGGTGGCCCGATACATTTCCGGGAAGGCACGGGGGAATTCGGCCAGGCTGCGGGCCAGGCTATGGCCTTCGCGCACCTTGGCGCGCACCGCGAGCATGATTCTTTCCACCCGGTCATTGGCGGATTGCTTGCCAACGGCGGCCAGCGCCTGCTCCACCGGCAAACCGGATTTCAGCAGGGTTGCGAGCTGGCGGGTGACCAGTGCCTGCTCGGCCCCTTTCAGCTTGCCCGAGGCGGATAACCGGGCCAATCCTCCGCGAGGCTGACGGTCAGAGGTTTCATGGACATCCAGCGGCACCCAGCCCTTGTCGCGCAACTGCTGGCGAACCTGTCGAGCACTGTCGGCTTCCAGGGTGCCTTTCTTGACCTTGCCCCGGTGATCCAGGGAGCGAAATTCGTAGGCTGGCATCAGTCTTCCCGGGTTACCCGCAATACCTCTTCGACGCTGGTAACCCCGGCGCGGACCTTGCTCCAGCCATCGTCACGAATGCCCGAAGTCAGCGTGCGGGCGTGGCGGTTGAGTTCCAACTCACCGGCACGATCGTGAATCAGCTGGCGCATGGTTTCGTCAATCAGCACCAACTCGTAGATACCGGTCCGCCCCCGATAGCCCTGCTGATTACAGTGATCACAGCCGGCCGGGTGATAGAGGACGCAGTGTTCACCGTCCGGGATACCCATCAGGCCACGTTCACGCTCACTGGCTTCGTAGGGTTTCTTGCACTCTTCGCAGAGCACCCGCACCAGGCGTTGAGCCAGGGCCCCCAGCAGTGAGCTGGACAGCAGGAAGGGTTCGATACCCATATCCTGCAGCCGTGTTACCGCACCGACCGCAGTATTGGTGTGCAGCGTAGAGAGAACCAGGTGACCGGTGAGTGAGGCTTGAACGGCAATTTCCGCGGTTTCCAGGTCACGGATCTCCCCCACCATCACCACATCCGGGTCCTGTCGCAAAATTGCCCGTAATCCGCGGGCAAAGGTCATGTCGACCTTGGTGTTCACCTGGGTCTGGCCGATGCCTTCCAGCTGGTATTCGATCGGGTCTTCCACGGTAAGGATATTGCGGGAACTGTCGTTGAGATCCGTGATCGAGGCATACAGGGTGGTGGTCTTACCGGACCCGGTGGGACCGGTCACCAGAATAATACCGTGGGGCTTGTGAATCAGCTCGCGCATTTGCTGATAATTGCTCTCGCCCATGCCCAGATGAGACAACTGCAAACGCCCCGCCTGCTTGTCGAGCAAACGCAACACCACCCGTTCACCATTGCTGGACGGCATGGTGGAGACCCGCACATCCACGTCACGGGCACCAATTCGCAAGGAGATGCGGCCATCCTGGGGCACACGCTTTTCGGCAATATCCAGCCGCGCCATCACCTTGATCCGCGATACCAGCAGTGAGGCCAGCTCACGTTTGGGAGTCAGCACCTCGCGCAGCACACCATCGACACGCATGCGTACCACCAGGCGGCGCTCAAAGGTTTCAATATGGATGTCGGACGCGTCTTCGCGAATCGCTTCCTGCAACAAGGCATTAATCAGACGAATGATGGGCGCATCGTCTTCCTGCTCAAGCAGGTCGGCGGTTTCCGGCAGTGAATCCGCCAGGCTGGCCAGATCCAGCCCTTCCAGATCATCCGCCGCTTCCGCAGCCGCGCCACGCTGCTGTTCATAGGCCAGCGCCATGCTGCTGCTGAATGCATTGTCGTCCAGGCTGACCAGAGGCGGCAGATAGCCCAGCCACCTCTGTACTTCATTCACTGCCTTCAAAGACACACCGGCACGGTGACAAAGTTCCTCGTGACCGTCCTTTTCACGCAACAGCACGCCATGGCGGCGCGCAAAGCTGTATGGCAACAGCGAAGGAGCTAGCGACTCGGACTGCGTGTCATTCATATCTAGTATTTGTCCATCAGGGTTTCAATCACATCCCGCGGCGCGTCAGGAAGATCAACAAACTGGAAGCCGACCTGAAATTCACCCGGAGCATCCAGACTTTCGCACCATACTACACGGGCGTCAAAGCTGGTTGTGTTAACACCGGCGATCTGATCCGGCAGCACCATTCCCATGTGCAGAATCTGGCCTTCCGGCAGCTCCCGGCGGGTGAATAACTTGAACCCGTCGATACTTAAATTCATTAACCGCCCCACGTTTCCACCAGTGCTGCGATCAAATACCACCATCTCACGGTACATCTTTTTACGTGGATAACGGCGATGATCCCGGCCCGGATCTCGCTCTTCATTCTCGTCCCTGGAGTGACGGATGACTGTCACCACACCGGTAAACACACCGCTATCGTTGTGTATTGGATTGGCACGCAGACTTACCGCCATCAGCCCATTTTCATTGCTGACATACAAACTGTGTTCGTTGTGCCATTCATCACCCTTTTCACAGGCTTTCATCAGCGGCGAGGCATTCCAGTCCCAGCGTTTCTTGCCGGTATCATCAAAGAACAGCAGTCCGTCCAGGGCCTTGCCGACCAGATCGTCACGGCTGCTCCCCATCAGCGCACAGGCGGCCTCATTGCAAAAGGTTATTCGCCCCTTGCTGTCTGTGCCGATCACCGCTTCACCAAGAGCCTGCAACAGCCGCTCGTTTTCGTCCTTGAGTCGCTTCATCTGCACGACTGCCTGCTGCAGCTTGCGGCGCTGGCGATCCAGCTCAAGGAACACATTAATCTTGGCTTCCAGTATTTGCTGATCTATCGGCTTGAAAAGGTAATCCACCGCACCACACTGGTAACCCTTGAATACGTATTTATGTTCCTTGGAGATAGCCGTGACAAAAATGATAGGGATATGCCGGGTCTTCTTGTTGCGTCGCATCAATTCTGCGACTTCAAATCCATCCATTTCCGGCATCTGAACGTCCAGCAGCACCAGAGCGAAGTCATGTTTGAGCGCCAGTCCCAGTGCTTCATTGCCGGACTGTGCCATGACCAGATTTCGCCCCTCGCCATCCAGGATCGCCTCCAGAGCGATAAGGTTCTCCCGGTGGTCGTCCACAACCAGAATATTTTGTTTCATCAAACGGTTACCCAGTTACATGTTCCGCTAAAAAGGGGCCGATTTTTTCCAGGTCCAGCACACTGGAAATCATCCCTGTTCTTATGGCCGCTTCGGGCATCACCGGCGCCTCGCTGCTGACCGGTGACTGGGCGATGGTGATACCCCCGCGACGCCTTATATATTCGCAACCTGCCGCGCCATCGTCATTGGCGCCGGTAAGAATTACGGCCATCA
>JAWVWY010000096.1:0-12070 GCA_033723495.1 Alcanivorax sp.
CGCCAGCGTTATAGAGCACTTCCCCGTTGGGCAGCAAATGCACACGCGGGAACAGCGGCAGGGAGTTTTCCGCCGTATGCAGAGTACCGACTTGCTCACCATTTTCGGTCCACTGACCGTTGTTGAGGTGATAGGTCTCACTGATACGCACGTTATCAGCGGACTGCAGCAGATCTGCCAGACCATTCTGCGGGTCTTGACCGGTAAGCAGATTGCCGGTGTATACCGGCTTGAGCAGCTTGGTAACACCGCTGGCCACGAAGATATTGCCATTACTCAAGGTCACCAGGGTCGGATACCAACGCCCCTGGCTCATGCGACCGGTCTGCGCCCAACTGTTATCAGCGGGATTGAAGATACGTGCATCCTTGAGCCCTTCCAGCTCCACCACACCTATGTCATTGGGCACCCCCAGCCTGCCGAAATTACTGGGTAGCGGGAATTCCGCGTCATAGTTACTCAGTACGTACCGGGCCTGGGGAAACACGCTGCCCAACGACGGCTCGGTATAATAGTCGGTGCCCCCCACCGCCATGATACGGCCGTCTGCCAGCTGCACCAGGTCGGCACAGAAAAGCGCGCCATCATTGGCGGCGGTGCTCTCCGCATCGGTCAGTTGCTTGCCGGGCAGCAGGGTTTCGCTGTCATTGCCGTCCACATTGGCACCGCCGCGCAATGGTGACGGGCGCTGCCAGTGCGGCTGGTCGTTGGGCCCGGCCGGGCCCAGACTCAGCACCCGGGTCTGGTCATCCACCGACACAAAGCCGTACTCATCAACGATGGACAGTTCCACATTTTCGGTGCCCTCAAGGGCGTTGAAATACACCAACCGGTCGTCCGGCAGCAACGCAATGGAACCGGCAGCCGGTTTACATCGGAAGTTGCCCTCCGCATCGCGCAGACACTTCTTGTCCGTGGTCACCACCTTGAGCCTGTCGCCAGTGGTGGAATCGCTGTAACGAATGGTGGGTTCCGCAAAGGGGCCACTGAACTTTCCTATCCGACACTGGTCACCACTACAGTGGTATTGTCGGCCGGCAAATGAGGCATGATCCGGCGGCGGTGCCGGCTGCAGGGCGGCCCGGTCCTGCGCCGACAGGCCATCGCCGGCACTGCCACCGCCGCCGCTGCCGCCACAGGCGGTCAACAGTGCGGTAAAAACCGTGAGAAACAGAACACGTGCTGGTGTAATCATGATGCTCTCCCCGATCATGAATTCATTTTTTTTTCAGCATCGTCACCGGTCCAAAGGCAAAACGTGGATGCTGACGGTACATCAGTGCAACAGGCACCTACCCGCCAGTATGGTCCTGACACCGCGTCCCTAAAGCGACTTGGTGCCGGGTATTACTACAATCCCACAGTTTGAAACCGGTCATGGGTCAGCGGTAACAAGGGGACCCTCCAACCTTCACGCCATAAGCACAGCCCACACAGAAGCAGGCCATTTGTTACCCCCTCAAAACCGAGCGACCGTCCGTCGACTCACCCGCCATTCCATCCATCACCACATTGGGCAACCGCACCAAGGCGAGCTAAAGTAAAATGCAAAGGTCGTTACCGCGGCCACTGACAGCGCCCCACGGGTTATCCGCCCCAGGGCAAGGAGTCGTTGCCATGTTCGCTACCCTCGAACAGACAGACGCCGCCGAACTCCATCTCTACCGGGATCCGGCATCCGGTCTGCGCGCCTGTATCGCCATTCATTCCACCCGTCTGGGCCCCGCCGTTGGCGGCTGCCGCTGTTTACCCTACGCCGACGAAGAGGCGGCACTTGAGGATGTTTCCCGACTGGCCCGTGGCATGAGCTACAAGGAGGCCCTGGCGGGCCTGTCGCTGGGGGGAGGCAAGGCGGTCATCATGGAGCCCGGCGCCCCCTACGACCGGGCCGCTCTCTATCGGGCCTTTGGCCGTGCCGTGGACACCCTCGGAGGCCGCTATATCACCGCCATTGATGCCGGCACCGAAATTACCGACCTGGATCAGGTCGCCCGGGGCACCGACCATGTCTGGGGTTTCTCCGGCGACGGCCTCAAGGCCTCGCCCTTCACCGCCCTGGGCGTTTTTGCCGCGCTGGATGCGGCGGTACAGCACCAGCTTGGTCGCAATGGCCTGCACGGCCTGCATTTTGCCATTCAGGGGCTCGGCCATGTGGGTAGCCAGCTGGCGCTGATGCTGGCCCGGGCCGGCGCCCGGCTGACCCTCTGTGACCTGGACAGCAACCGGGCCCGGCAACTGGCCGAGCGACTCGGCGCCCGCTGGGCGCCGGCCGACAGCATCTACGATGTGGAGTGCGACGGTTTCATCCCCTGTGCGCTGGGCGGTGTGCTCAATGACGATACCATCGCCCGCCTGCATACCCGCCTGGTGGTGGGCGCCGCCAACAACCAGCTGGCGGAGCAGGAAGATGCCCACCGCCTGTTGCAGCGCAACATCCTTTATGCCCCCGATTACGTCACCAATGCCGGCGGCCTGATCGCCCTGGCACTGGGCCGCCAGCACAGTGACGGCGAGGCAGTGCGCAGCAAGGTACTGGATATCGGCCAGACCCTCAGCCACATCTTCCGCGATGCCTACCGGCTGGGCATCTCGCCGGCGGTAATGGCAGACCGGCTGGCCGAACAGCGCATGCTGGAAGCGCGGGATGCCGCCTAGCGGTGAGGAGGAGATGATGAACACGCCTTTCACCACCACGCCCTATCAACCCCATACCCGGCTGACACGGCTCGGCGCCGAAAGTAACTGGCAACGCCTGTGCGACGGTTATCGCACCATGGTGCTGATCCGTCAGTTCGACAAGAAGGCCATCAACCTGCAGCGCACCGGCCAGCTGGGCACCTATGCGTCCTGCCTGGGTGGCGAAGCCATCGCCACCGCGGCCGGTCAGGCACTGCACGATAACGACTACTTCGTGCCCTACTACCGCGACCATGCCACCCAGTACCTGCGCGGTGTCCCGCTACATCAGGTCCTGCAGTACTGGGGTGGTGACGAGCGCGGTAATGTCTTTCCCGCTAACACGCCGGCAGCCCGCGACCTGCCCTACTGCGTGCCGATAGCCAGCCAGCTCACCCAGGCTGCCGGTATTGCCACCAAGGCCAAACTCGGCCATGAACACGCCGCCGTGCTGGCCACCTGCGGCGATGGTGCCACCTCCCGAGGCGACTTCTACGAAGCACTCAACGTGGCCGGCGTCTGGCAGCTGCCGCTGGTGGTGCTGATCAACAACAATCAATGGGCTATCTCGGTACCGCGGGCCCTGCAGAGCGCCAGCACCACCCTCGCCCACAAGGCCCAGGCCGCCGGTATCGAAGGCTTCCAGGTAGACGGCAACGACCTGCCGGCCATGCTGGAGGCGCTCGACTATGCCCTGGACAAGGCCCGCCATGGCAAGGGCGCCACCCTGGTGGAGGCCCTCAGCTACCGACTCTGCGATCACACCACCGCCGACGATGCCAGCCGCTACCGCAAGGCCAGCGAGCTGCATGTCGCCTGGCAGAACGAACCGTTGGCCCGGCTGCGCCAGGTGCTGGTGGCGGCCGGCCACTGGAGCGCCGACCTGGAAACCGGCTGGCTGGGCGAGTGTCAGCAGCGGGTGGATGACGCCATCGAGCACTACCTGAATACCCCACCGGCACCGGCCACCGACATGCTCGACTATCTCTATGCTGCGCTACCCGAGGCCCTGCGCGCCCAGCGTCAGGCCCTGCAACAGACAGCGGGAGGCTCCCATGGCTGAACAAGCGCAACAACACCCGGACAACGCCCTGCCCCTCAATCTGATCGAGGCCATCAACCACGCCCTTGGCCAGGCCATGGAAGAGGACGACCGGGTGGTTCTGCTGGGCGAGGACATTGCCACCAACGGCGGCGTGTTCCGCGCCACCGAAGGCCTCAAGGAACGCTTCGGCCTGCGCCGGGTGATGGATACCCCGCTGGCGGAAAACCTGATCGCCGGCCTGGCCGTGGGCATGGCCAGCCAGGGGCTGAAACCGGTAGCCGAAATCCAGTTCATGGGCTTTATCTACGCCGCCCTGGAGCAGCTGATCAGCCATGCCGCGCGGCTGCGCAACCGCACCCGCGGCCGTCTCAGCTGCCCGCTGGTCATCCGTGCCCCGTTCGGCGGTGGCATCCATGCGCCGGAGCATCACAGCGAAAGTACCGAGGCACTGTTTGCTCATATTCCCGGCCTGCGCGTGGTGATTGCGTCCTCCCCGGCCCGCGCCCACGGCCTGCTGCGCGCCGCCATCGCCTGCCCGGACCCGGTGCTGTTTCTGGAACCCAAACGGCTTTACCGCCTGCAACGGCTGCCAGTCAGCGTGGACGAGTCACCCTTGCCGCTGGATACCTGCTTCACCCTGCGTGCCGGCCATGACCTGACCCTGATCAGCTGGGGCGCCATGATCCATGAAACCCTGGCCGCCGCCGATGCCCTGGCTGACCAGGGCGTGCAGGCGGAAGTGATCGACGTGGCCTGCCTCAACCCGCTGGACCGCAACACCCTGCTCACCTCGGTGAGCAAGACCGGCCGCGCAGTGATTATCCACGAGGCCCCGGGCCACGGCGGCTTCGGCGCCGAAATCGCCGCCACCCTGGCCGGTGACGGCCTGATGCAGCTGCGCGCGCCGGTGGAACGGGTCACCGGCTACGACTGCCCAATGCCCTACTTCGCCATGGAGCAGCGCTATATGCCAAGCGTGGAGCGCATCGTTGCGGCGGCGCAACGGACGTTGGAATATTGAAGTCAAAGGCGGGTTTACCACAGAGGTCACGGAGCACACAGCGTTGAAAAAGATCCGTAACGGCACCGTTATCGCCAGTATCCCGAGGTGCCTTGAGCACGCCTGAAATTCGGGTTTTCCTCAGTGGCCTCGCTGTTCTCTGTGGTGAAACATTCCTTGAAGGAGGCGACCATGCCCTATTTCACCCTGCCCGATCTGGGCGAAGGCTTGCAGGAAGCGGAAGTGGTCGAGTGGCATGTGAAAGAAGGCGACACCGTCAAGGTGGATGACCTGCTGCTCAGCGTGGAAACCGCCAAGGCCATTGTCGATATACCCTCGCCCAGGGATGGCAGCATCGCCACCCTGTTCGTGGAAAACGGCGATCTGGTGCATACCGGTGAGCCACTGCTGGCCTTTGCCGGTGACGACGCCGGCGCCAGCCAGACGGTGGTGGGCAAACTGCAAAGCAAGGACGACGGTGAGCGCGACAGTTTTGTGGTCGGCGCCGTCAGCGACCACCGCCCGGACGGTGGCACCACCCCGGCCATCCGCGCCCTGGCCCGCCACCTGGGCGTGGAACTGGAGCGTATCAAGGGCAGCGGCCCGGCCGGCACCCTGACCCTGGACGACGTCCAACAGGCCGCCAGCCTGAAACAGAGCCACGGCGACAGTACCCCGCTGCGGGGCGTCGCCCGCAGCATGGCCAGGACCATGGCCAGCGCCGGCCATCAGGTGGTGCCGGTGAGTCTGTTCGATCAGGTGAGTGTGGCCCACTGGCCGGCGGCTACCGATATCACCCTGCGCCTGATCCGCGCCATTGTCGCCGGCTGCCGCGCCGAGCCAGCGGTAAATGCCTGGTTCGATGGCGACAATTTAAGCATGCGGGTAGTGGAAAAGATCGATCTTGGCATCGCCGTGGATACCCCGGACGGGCTCTTTGTGCCGGTGCTGCGCGATGTCGCCAACCGCGACGCTGGCGACCTGCGCGACGGCCTCAATCACCTGCGCCGGGATGTGGAACAGCGCAAGATTCCGGCCCGGGAACTGCAGGGCGCCACCCTGACGCTCAGCAACTTCGGCATGATGGGCGGGCGCTATGCCACGCCAGTGGTGGTGCCGCCACAGGTGGCCATCATCGGCGCCGGCAAACGCTTTACCCAGCCGGGTCTCAGGGATGGCGAACTGTTCGAGGATGTGCAGCTACCGGTGAGCCTGACCTTCGATCACCGGGCCCTGAACGGCGGCCAGGCGGCCCGTTTCCTGGCCGCGCTGCTGGCCGATCTGGCCAGCCAGGCATCCAAGACGTTTACCGCAGAGGGCGACGAAGACACGGCGTGAAACAACAAGGCCGCACATCCTTGTCGCCAGCAAAGGGACCAGGTCCCGGAAAGACATCAGGCCGGGTATTTCCCCTGTGTCTCTGTGACCTGGGTGGTAAAACGACGCGTTATTCCGGCAGTTCCACGTTGTGGTAGACGTTCTGCACGTCATCCAGGTCATTGAGCATGGTCAGGAACTTCTCGAACAGCTCCAGCTCCTCACCGGCCACGGTGGTATAGCTGTGCGGGATGAACTGGATTTCATCCACCTCGAAATCGATATCGCCAAAGACGTCCGTCAGCGCCTGGCGGGCCTTGGCGTACTCGGTATGGGGGGTGAAAACGGTGAGCATGCCGTCCTCGTTCTCGATATCGGTGACGTCCACATCCGCTTCCATCAGTGCTTCCAGCACCGCATCCTCGTCGTCATGGGCAAAGCGGAAGATGGCGGCATGGTCGAACATGTGCGCCACGGTGCCCTGGGTGCCGATCTTGCACTTGGTCTTGGTAAAGGCCACGCGCACATCCCCGAAGGTGCGGTTGGGGTTGTCGGTGAGGCACTCAATGATGGCCATGCACCCGCCGGGGCCATAGCCCTCGTAACGGGCCGGGGCAAAGTCCTCGCCACCGCCACCCTTGGCCTTGTCGATGGCCTTGTCTATGACGTGGCTGGGCACCTGATCCTTCTTGGCCCGGTCGATCATGGCGCGCAACGCCAGATTGGCGCTCGGGTCCAGCCCTCCGGCCTTGGCACAGACATAGATCTCGCGACCGTAGCGGCTGTAAACCCTGGCCTTCATGTCCGAGGTCTTGGCCATGGATTCTTTACGGTTCTGATAGGCGCGGCCCATAGGAATGATGCTCCGGAATGAATGACAGGGAGGAGATTCTAGGGGAAAACCGGCAAATTACCTACGCATCCTTCATCGGTGCCACGAACACCAGCGGCAAGGAGCAGCAGGCGGTTGCCACTGCCGCCCCCTCACGTGGATTAGGCGCCCACTTCAGGAAGATAAGGACCGCCACAGACCGTCGGCAAGGCCAACGGAGAGTATGCCGGCCTGCTTATTGCTCACGACTTTCCAGGCCGAGCCGCTGGTGCCACTCGGCGAGCGACTCCTGGGGGTACTCGTCAAACCGCTGATCCTTCGGCCCGGCATGTACCTCCACCCATTCCGGCTTTGACCCCAGCATGAGGTGGGTGTGCTCCGGAGCAACCGGCAGCGGCGTATCGATTGCCGAGGCAAACGGATGCACCAGTTCCGGCCAGCGCGGATCCCACAGCCATAACGCACTACCGCAATGCTTGCAGAAATGCCGCCGCCCTGGACTCACTTGCACCTCACCGGTGGCCGGATCCTTGATTCTGGCCTGATAAATACTGATCGCGTGCTCGCCCTCTACCTCCAGTGTCTTGCTGGCGGCCCCCAGGTTTATCGCATAACCCCCAGCGCCCGCCGTCTTTCGGCAGATCGAGCAATAGCAAAAATTGAACGGGTAAGGCTGAGCGGAGCGTACGGTGAAGCGCACGCTGCCACAATGACACGCCCCTTCCAGTTGCATTTTTCTCTCCCCATTGTAGGTTCGATACGCCAGAACAGTGCCGTTCTGGCGAGCACCACGATTACGCCTTTTGGAGTACTTAACAAGTGCCGGCGTCACGCTCAAGCTTGATCGTAGTGATGCGACAGCCTGGCCCTGGCAGACAGTTTTACCATCCCGGCCGCACCCGACCTTTACCGCCAGCGATCTTGAGGGCACCAGCAGCATGGGGCTCTGGCACCTGAACACAAGGCCCTGCAGCATCTTTTGGCACGGCCTTGATTCACTGCGCGAGCGGGTGCGGCTGGTTGGCTGAACCGCTATTCACAGCCACTCTGAAGACGCAGGCAGCGGCAGCGACATGGAACCCGGCCCAACCTTCCCAGTTTGCCTGATTACAGGTAAGGCATATCGCCATTTTTCTTGAGAAATCCGTGTGGATTGCTGTGCGATTTCCGTGATGCAGGCCGCCATCCATCATGCTCCACGTCGTCGTCTTGCCCTGCATTTTGAAGAAATTGCCGAGTATTCAGTTAATTGTGTCTGCCATTGGCGCCAATACCCGGCAACTGCCACCTCAACCACTTCCACGCAAGACGGTATGACAGAACCTGAAGCACATCATTCTCGCGCCGATCATTGTATAGCTAGTGACGGGTCCGCTTTGTCAATTCATGGAGGAATTTACGATGCCAACATTAACCAGTTGTATTTTCGAAGAAAGGGATTTTACCGGGGCAGCCAACTGCAGCAGTGTCGGCTTCCCGAATGGAGGCTGGGCATGGGCGACCTGGAATTTCAATCACCGTCATGCCTCACTGGCCCGGGTGCGCACCGATTCAGAGGTGGTTATCGCTCTGGTTCCAATTCTGGACACCGGCGCCAACCGCTCGCTGGTCGATGGCAGCCTGCCGGACGGCGCCAGTCGCATTACCGGCATTCGCGCCGGCATGGTGCCTTACAGCGCAACCTGGGGCGGCCAGCATCAACCGGCACGCCACCCGGCCTGGCGTGTGCTGGTGGATCTGTCGTTCCGGGTAAAGATTGATCTGCCCTGGTACTGCTTTGCCGGCGGCGGAGATACCCGTGCCACCATTCACTATTACCTCTTCGTCCGGCTGGATGGCGCCGGCCACCTGCAGGCAACCGTGGACCACTGGGAGTGGCACCGCACAGAAGGCGCCGGGCTCTGTGGTGGGGAGGTGGCTGACAGACTTAACGCCGGGGTACCAAATGGCGTTGGCCCCCTGCAATCGGCACTGGACAGTCAGTTGGGGGCCTTTTCATCGCTCACCTTTGCCGACATTTATTTCCTGCCCGGAGACGGCCGTACGTCCGGACGCGACGATGTTGCTGAAGTTCGTAATGAAGCCGCCATCGTATTGATGCGCTAGGAGGATATTGCCATGAAAGGTAACAGTGAAAAACGCAACGCCTTCACCGAAGAGCTGGTGGAGCTGGTTTCCCAGCTGGTCAAGAAGCATGGGCTGCAGGATCTGGTCATCCATCGCGATCATGACCCAATGATGATCGCCGCACGTGGTTGCCTCGACACAGAGGGCAAAAGCAGCGATCACGTAGAACTGGTAGTGCAGGTATCCGATGACCTGCGACAGGCCGAGTCTCTCAACCTCACCGGTGCGCGCCTGGCCACTGAGGTAGTCGCCAATGCCGGCAAGGCCTTTGACCTGTCGCAGATGGTGGCCCATGAAACCGTTACCGGCGCAGCCCCACCGGCGCCGGATGACAAGGATAATTGCCCGTAAAGGCAACACTCGGGTCTGGCCCCGCAGCCGGACCCGAGGACTTCGCCATGCCGCCCTGCGCGGCCCTTGTATGACGCACGGTTAACCGCAATCGGCAGAGATCAGATTGCGGGTCTGCTGCAGGCTGACAGGACGCCAACCAAGAGTCACATCGATCACGCTGTTCCCTGCCGTTACAATAGCGTCTCCGTCACCCTCGCAGAGAACACCATGGCCCGCGTCCAGCTTGAATTCCCCGAGCAGTTTTTCTTCACCCATACCATCAATGTTCGCATGACCGATCTGAACACCGGAAAGCATGTCGGCAATGACCAGATGATTTCTCTGCTTTCCGAAGCCCGTTACCGGTTTTTCTGCCATATCGGCTTCGATCAGTTCGACAGCGACAGTCAAAGTATCGTCGTCACCGATTTGGTGGCCACCTACCTCGCGGAGAGTTTTGCCCAGGATGATCTGCAGTTCGAGGTGGGGCTGATGGACTTCAACAAGTACGGCGCAGACCTGATTTTCCGGGTCACCAAACAACCCTCCGGCAAGCAGGTCGTGCTGGCGAAGCAGGGGTTTGTGTTCTTTGATCATCAGAAACACGGGGTCATGCCGGTACCGGACGACGTCCGCAAGCGTTTCGCCGGCCGGGTGTAGCAGGCCGGGCACCTGCCAGGTGCCCGGCTCAGGAGTTACTGCTGGCCATTCCTGTTAACACGGAATTCCACGCGACGGTTCTGCAAACGGCCAGCAGCGGTACGGTTATCCGCCACCGGCTGGCTTTCCCCCATCCCCCTGGCAGTCAGACGCCCGGCGTCAATGCCATCGTTAATCAGCGCCTCGACCACCGCAGCGGCCCGCTTTTCAGACAAGGCCTGGTTGTAGTCGGCATTGCCGAGGCTATCGGTGTGGGCCTCGATAATCAGCGCCAGCTGATTGTCCGCCAGCCGCCGAGACAAACGCGCCAGTGCCTGGCGACCGGCGTTGGTCAGTTGGAAGGAGTTGCTGGCAAACAGGATCTCGCGACTATCACGCAGGAAACCCTGATCACAGCCACGCTCGTCCACCGGCGTGCCGCGAGGGGTATGCGGGCAGATATCGCTATTGTCAGCCACACCATCACCATCACTGTCAGCGATCAACGCGCAGCCTTGCTCATCCACTTTGGTCGCGGCAGGCGTTGCCGGGCAGCGATCCTCGCCATCCACCACACCATCCTGATCCGCATCGGCGGGCATTATCACCGCCTGGGGCGCCGTCACGGCGACCGACTCGACCGACTCACCGCGCTGCGGAGCCGGTTGCGGCTGCTGGCCGAAACGCTTGAGCAACGACAGCAGCAACTGGCTGGCATCTTTATCGTAAAACTGCAGCTCCGCACGAGTTGCCCAACCATGGGCAAAACGCCATTCGCCACCGGCACCGAAATACAGCTGGATATCGTGGTTCTGGTCGGTGCGGGTATTGCCCCCGGCATCGCTCTGCAGGCCGCCAAGACCCACGCGCAGAAAGCCATCCAGTCCCCGTTCTTGCGGTTCATAGCCTTTCAGATAGTAGAGGCCGGAGCCGCCCCAGAAGCTGTAATCCACGGCATTGGTTGCCGGAATACCACTGACTCGGGCCTTGAGACTCGCCGCCCCCAGATCGGTATAAAACAGCTCACCGGCCACATGCGGGAGCAACTGGTAACCGGCAATAATGGCCCAGCTGCGATCATTGTTGTCATCCAGACGGTAACCGGCATCGGCCACATCCGGCTTCAGGCGGGATACCCCGGCGCCGGCGCCACCATACAGGTTGCCGATCACGCCGGCCTGGCTCAGCCCCGGCAACAGCAGCACCAGCAGCGCAAGGCCCCCGCGGCGCAACAGGCCGGCCAGCATCAGCAGCCCCAACATGAAGACAGAGCTGCTGCCACCGGCACCGTGCATACCGGTATGAATGGCACCGCGTGGCGGTTGTGGCGCCGCCGCACGGCTATCCGGCGCCCGATAATCCAGGTAATTGGGCACCGAGTCACCATCACTGTCGCCGGCCCCTTCATTGGCGGTCAACAGGCCATCGCCATCGTCATCGCTGTCCAGATAATCCGGGGAGCCATCACCATCGGTGTCGTCATCACTGGGATCGCCATTGCCGTTGCGGTCTTCATCAACGGTGCTGACACCGTCACCGTCATCATCCGCATCACGGTAGTCGGCCAGGCCGTCGCTATCACTGTCCGGACAGGGCACCCCACTGGCGCACTCCCGGGCGTCACCGAGGCCATCATTGTCACTGTCCAGATCGAGATAATCCGGGGCTCCATCGCCATCAGAGTCGATATTGCCTTCCACCCGGTCGGCAATACCGTCGTTGTCGCTGTCGTCATCGAGATAGTTGGGAATGCCATCGTGGTCGAAATCTCCACGGCCCTCCACCAGGTCGGCGATACCGTCCTGATCGCTATCCAGGCCGATATTGATGGTCAGGGACCCGACATACTGTGAGTCATTACCGGCCTGATCCTCGCTGGTGACGGTGACGACAAAATCGCTGTTGGCCAGGCTATCGGTGATTGCCACTGTCCAGTGCCCACTGGCATCGGCCTGGGTGACATAGTCATGCCCCCCGATGTTCACCGTCACGGTCACATTGGCTTCGGCACTGCCCGTCAGGGTCGGCATGCTGCTGGTCAGCGACTGGCCGTCCTGATCCAGTGCCGGGGTAACCGGCGCCACATTGTCCAGGGTATAAC
>JAWVWY010000097.1:0-11792 GCA_033723495.1 Alcanivorax sp.
ACCAGTGTTACCGTATCCCCGCTGTTGCCCTGCCCGGCCAGCGTCAGGTTGCTGATATCAACCAGCCCCTCCTTATTGGTACCGCCGCCGGGCTGGGAATTGTCGCTGGCGCCGGCATCGGAAATCGACACGACCTGCAGGGTGTTGCTCTTGAACACCAGCGCCGGATTCAGCGCGCCCAGATCATCCACCACGGAGAAGCCAGGCAGCACCACCGGGCTGGTATTGGTGATCTGAACGGTATACCGCAGGGTATCGCCCGGATTCGCCAGACCATCGCCATTCAGGTCATTCTGGATGGCCACCGTCTTGTTGACCGTCATCACCGGCGGGTTACTGGTGAGGGTATGGAAATCCTGCGGGTCGGCGTTATTTTCCTGCTGATCCTGCAGCGTGTGGGTATAAATCCGCACATCGCTGGCCGTGGTATCCATCAGGCTGGACCAGCGTGTGGCGCCGGCATAGTTGGTCAGCTGGCTGTTCACCGGCGTGTTGTCATCCAGTGACGCCTGGTACTGCACGCGCAGGATCTGACCCGGATCCAGCGCCGCCTGGGCGGTCTGTCCGGCGAGGGTCAACACGCAAGGGCTGCAGGCCGAGGGCGCCGGGCTGAAGCCGGTGGTGTAATCGGTGCTCTGCAGCGTGGTCACCAGGGTTGTGCCGTCAGCGGCATACACTGCCGCCGTGGTAATCGTGGGCGGATACTGGCACATGCCGCCCGGGGACAGGTTGGGCAGGTGATCAGTCAGCGTGATGTTCCAGGCCTTGCTGGTGCCGGTGTTCTGCACATCCAGGGTAAAGGTGTCCGGGGTCCCCACGCTCATGTTGCCGGGGCCATTCTTGGTCATCACCAGCGCCGGCTCGGTCACGGTCATGTCGCCGGAGGTGCCTGCCAGGGTGGCCGGGTCAGCGCTGAAGTTGGTGTAGTTATAGGTCGCCGTGTTGCGGAAGGTGAGCCCCGCCACATTGGTCGGGTCATCCAGCAAGCGCACCGTCAGCTCCACCTGCATCTGGCCACTGGCAGGAATGTCCACACCATTGCCGGATGCCTGATCGACCAGGTCCAGGCTGGTCGCGGAACCGACATTGCTCATGGCTGACCAGCTGCTACCGCCATCCAGAGAATAGCGGGCACTGACAAACCCCAGCTTGGCCGCCGAGCTGCTCAGGTCATCCAGCACATGGACACCGGACAGCTGGGTGTCCACCGGCTGGGCAGGCACCGTGATCTGGTACGGGAAGGGTTCACCGAGAGTGGCTGTCGGCTGGGTGGTCGCCTTGCTCAGGGCGCCGGCGCCCTGGCTGGTCAGGGTCGCGGCAGACGCCGGGGTGGCACCGTAATCCTGCCGATCGCTGACCTGCCCATCCACCGGCAGCGCATCATCATCAAAGGAATAATAATGTGACACATTGGCGCTGTTGGTCAGGGTCTGATTGGCCCCCAGGTCGTTGTCCGCCTGCACCTGATACTGGACATGCAGGGTGGCGCCCACCGCAATGGTGTATTCATCGGCAGGGCTCTTGAAATCCCAGGTGGCGACGCCGGTGGCGCTGGTATAGACCGGTGCCAGGGTCGCCCGCGATGAGGACGCGCCGCCGGCATCCACCAGCGTCACCACCACATTGGTGGGGCCGCCGGTATTGCGCATTCCCACCGGCAGGGTATCCACCAGCACCGGATCATAGGCCGGCGCCGTGCCGTCATTGTGGATATCAACGCTGTAGGTGACGGTTTCACCCGCCACGATAACGTTGTCGCCCCCGGAAGTGGCGGTGACATTCTTGGCCACCGTCAGGTGGGGCTGCAATAAGGTCACCGATGTCTGCGAGGTTTTCTGCGGAGCGGCAACCAGACTGCCGTTAACCGGATACTGGTAATCCAGCGTCGCACTGTTGCTCAGGGTCTGGGCCGTGGGCGCCGTGCTCAGGGTATTGTTCAGCACCCGCGCCCGGTAAACGATGATCACCGAATCCGTGCTGCTGGATGACGGATTCACCAGCTGGTTCCAGTTCCAGCTCAGGGTCTGCGGGTTTGCCGGGCTGCCATCGCCACTCACCGAGGGGGTAGCCGTGGGGTCGCCGCTGGCATCGGTGCCAAAGTAATTGGCGCTGACCACTTTCTCGAATACCAGCCCGGCGGGCAGGCTGTCGGCCAGCTGGACCTGATTGTAGGTGCCGTCCTCAAGATCAATCTTTAACTGATAGTCGATCCGGTCGCCGACACGCACATCGCTATCGCCGGCACCGAAACTGTCGGTCAGCCGGGTTTTGGTCAGTGCCGTGTTATCCGGCGCGCCCACATCCACGGTGGCAGAATTGACATAATCATTGAGCCCCCCGGCACCATCGGCCCCGGTACGCTCATTGCTATTGGCGCCGGCCAGACTGGTCCAGGCGGCCTGGGCGGTATTCTGCAGAATCTGGCCCGGAGAAACGGTGTCCTGCACCTTGACCTGGTAGGCCACCGTGACCACATCGCCCTTTGCCATATCGCGGGCCGGCCAGGTCAGTGTCTGTGGCGAGCCACTGACGGTGGGGTCAGCCGCGGGCGAGCCGTTAATCACGGTGGTGCCCGGCACATACTGCAGGCCGGCGCTGAGAGAATCGGTCAGTACCAGATCGTAGGCATCGGCATTATTGCTGCCGCTCTGGGCACTCAACGTTACCGTGTAAGTCACGGTATCACCCGCCGAGGCCTGGGCCACATTGGCCTGCTTGGCCACGTTCACCAGCGGCTCCACCACCAGCAGGCTGTTGCTGGCATTACTGGTCTGGGCAGTGCCGCCATCGTAGATATAGGATGCAGTGTTGCTGAAGGTATCGCCGGCGTTGGCATTGACCGTGTTAGCCACATGGGTCACCAGGGTGACCACCGCCTGGTCGCCAGCCTGCAGAGTGCCCAGATTGAATGACAGCGCCTGCCCGCTGCCGGCATTGCTCAACGCACTGGCAGCCCCGCCATTGACGCTCACAGTGGCACTGTCATAGGCCAGCTGAGCAGGCAGCGTGTCACTCACTGTCACGTTATTACGGATGATATTGTCCGCCGGCACGGTAATGGTGTAGGTCACCGCCTGGCCGATGGTGGCTTCGGTGGCGGGCGACACCAGCGCTTTCACCGGCGGCTGCGGGTTACTGGTGTTTTGCATCCACACCTGAGACGGCGAGGCATTGCCGCTGTACTGCTCGCCACTGGTGGCCGGCAGAGACCAGTAAGTATCCAGCGAGGCACCGTTATGGAACGCCGTGGTGGTGGTGACATCGGTATGGAAACCAATGGCATAATCCACCGTCAGACAGGCCCCCGGCATCACCGGTCTGGCGTCTGCCAGGGCGATGCTCATGGTGCCGCCACGGGCAGGTGCACTGTAGGTAAAGTCGCTGCCCGCCGACAGCGTGGTGCCGCCCAGCGTCACCACCGGGGCGCTGGCCAGCGCGCTTTCATCCAGCTGACTGTCGAGGGTATCGCTGAGCGCCACGTCATAGGCCGGCGCCTGACCGTTGTTACAGGTCTCCAGGTGGAACTGCATCTGGTCATTGGCCAGGTCCACCCGGTAAGGGTCTGCCTGGGTGCCACTACCGGTACGACCACCGGCCGTGTCGGTCTTGACCAGGTCAGTCATGATCGGCTGGTAGACATCGACACTGGCACTGCCGGGCAGGGCTGACGCGGCACCGGTATAGGTCAGCTGGGCATTGTTGGTCAGCGTGCTGCTGGCAACCTGCGACAGAGAACCGGTCACCACCTGGGCCACATACTCGATCACCAGGGTGTCATTGCTGCTGTTACCGTCCGGGGTATCGGTAATATCACCGAGGTTCCAGGTCAGGGTGCCGGTATCACCGGCGGATGGCCCGACGGGCGTGGCGGGATTGAAACTGATGCCGCTATTGCCCTTGATCAGGGTATAGCTCTGCAGTTGTTGACCGGCGGGCAGATCATCCGTCACCACCACGGCGCTGGTCTGCCCTTCATGCAGATTCAATGTCAGGTCATAGGTAACGGTATCGCCAACACGGGCCAGACCATCATTGGCAGTACTGCCATCCGCATTCCAGCTGTCGGTGGTCTGTGTCTTGGTAAAGCTGGTGGTATCCCCTTCCGGGTACGTTGCCTGGGCCGTCGTACAGTAATCATCCGGCGAGGAAAGATTATTGGGGCAGCCGAAGCCGTTCCGCTCGCTGTTGACCACCCCGTTCAGCGACGTCCAGTCGGCGCTGACGTTATTGAGCAACTGGCTACCGGTGACGGTATTGAGTGTCGCCCGAAAGGTCAGAATCAGGGTGCCGCTGGCGGGGATATCGAGGCTGTCGTCACCATTGTTGCGACCCCAGATCAGGGAGCCGTCCGCCAGCTGGCTGGGGGCGGGGTTAAACCCGGCTGGCTGGCTGCCATTAATGGTCAGGGTGGGCGTAAAACTGCTGTCGAGGATTAGATCCGAGGGCAGCGCATCAACGATATTGACGTCATTGGCGGCCACCGTGGCAGTGTTGTTCAACTGGATCACATATTCCAGCGTATCGCCGCCTACGGCAGGATTGTTTCCGGTCAGGTCGGTGACCGTCTTGCTTGAGGTCAGCACCGGCTCCCTGATGGTCATCGGCCCGGTGGTATCGGAGGTGCCACTGCCGTCGGTCTGTGCCCCCCCATTAATACGGCTGTAGGTATAGCTGGCGGTATTGGTAAAGGTGACGCCGTCCTGATTTACCGCATCGTTGCGTACTACCGCCTGCAGGGTGACAACGGCCTGCTGGCCCGCAGGAATATCCAGCCCGCTGGTCACCTCTCTCAGATCGAGATTATTGTCGGCGCCGCCATCGCTGTCAGCCAGCGCCATGGTGGTGCCACCGCCGACCTGGGCGGAGGCGCTGACATACCGCAGATTGGCCGGCAGGCTATCGAGAATGTGCACGTCATAGAGCGGTGCATCCACCGGCGTCGCCGGCACGGTAATGGTATAGCTGAACGTCTCGCCGATAGTCACATCGGTATTGGCGGGGTTGGCCTTGTCGAGCGGCCCCGGTGTCACAATGGTAATGACCGTCGGGTCCTGATCGTTATCCACATTGGGGTCGGATACCCCGTTTACATTGGGGTCATCGCTGGCATAGTCGCCACTGGCGGGGTCCACCGGAGAGGTAATCCCGGTGGCGCTAAGGTGCGCCTGGTTGGAAATGGTGTCGCCGTTGGCCAAACCACTGGCGACAACCGTATCGAATTCCACAATCAGGTCATCGCCCTGGGGCAACGCCAGGCTGCCGCCACTGCCGCCGTTACTGACCGTCAGGGTGCCGCCGGAGATGCTACAGACCGGCGTTACCGTGACGGCAGCGGAGCCGGTGATTTCGCATCGGCTTATCGTCGGTGAGGTCAGGCGCGAGTCCAGCACATCGGCAATCTGGATGTTGTCGATGTTCTGATCCACATTGAACAGATGCACACGGTAGCGCAGCGCGTCGCCAGAGGCGGCCGAGGTCGCCGGGTTCTGCGCCGTGGCCAGGTTTTCGGCGGTTTTCTCGAAGTAATAGCCGGATACCGCAACCGTAACACTGGCATTGTCCTGAAAATCCGTGGTCGAGGGGGTGCCGTCTGTCAGCACCTTGGTGGTCTGCTGCGGCCCACGACTGGCGTCGTCACCGTTGTACCAGCTGATAGCGCCGGCCACGTTGACCAGATCGCCGGAAGGCGCCGGTGTTACCGTTGAGGCGCCGGGATCCAGCGCAGTCTGGTAGGTGACACGCAAGAATTCATTGGGTTTTACCGGTCCGCCCGCATCGGCCAGGGTGACATTGAGGGTACATTTATCAGGCCCCGTGGTGCCGCCCCAGGTGGCGGTGAAGTCTCCCGCCTGCAACGTCCTGACCACGGTGGTGCCATCCGCGGCCACCACTTTCGCCGTCAGGCCGCTACCATAGGTGATCGGGTTGTTCTGACACATGCCCACGCCGGAGCCGGCCGTGGTATCCGAGGGAATCACATCTTGCAGCACCACATCCCAGGCATCCGCGCCGCCGATGTTCTGCGCATCCAGGGTGTAATCCACCACCGAGGAAGGGTTGATCGCCGTGGAGGGGGTGGACTTGGTCATGACCATGTCAGGGCCAACGATGGTCATGGCCGGGGACACCCCGGACTCACCCGGCAGAGGATCGAAGGTCACGCCATTGATAACCCGGGAAAAGCTCCAGGCCGCCGTATTGATGAACTGGGTACCGGTCACATTGGTCGGTGCCGTTGACGGGTCATCCAGCACCACCTGCAAATCGACCACCACCTGCTCGCCCTTGGGAATATCCGGCAGCCAGAAATCCAGATGCTTGCTGTCACCCAGGTTGGTAATCGGATTGGAGGTTCCCGGCGGATCGCTCTTGAGGTGATAGCTCATGCTCACCAGCGTCATTTCTGCGCCGGTGGCAGTGGCGGTCAGATCATCGGTGACATGGATATTGCCCAGGTCATTGGGGGATCCCAGGTTCGGGTCCTGCACGGCCTGACAGGAAGGATCGGACGGATTGTCCTGGCAAAAAGTGCTGGTGTCGGCCACATACATGATCGGAATCGTCAGCGAATAGCTGAACGGCACGCCGACCGTGGCCGTTGGCCCGGGCACCTGCTTGTCGATCTTCTCGACAGGAATAATCAGGTCCTGACACTGGTTACCGTTATTGGCCGCCCAGACCGAACCGTTGATGAACCAGATGCCGCCTTTCTTTGAGCCATCCGGATTGGTGAAGTTACTGCACGACATGTTGCCGTTGAAATAGACATTCTCCATCAGCAGAAGCCCGTAACCCGGCGGAAAATCAAAGTTGATCGCCGGTGTCGGGCTGCCGCCATAGGGATGGGATGCCGGCCAGTTGCGGATAATGCATTTCTTCACATCGATGGTCAGCGCGGAAGGCGCAACGGCAATATTGTTGCCATCAACCACATAGGCGTTTTCTGAATTGCTGTAGGGATAGTCCGAGCAGTTGTCTGCATGGGCTGCCGCTGCCAGCCCCCACACGAACAACACCGCCAGTAGCTGCATCATCATGCGCCACGGACCAGGCTTCGCCATGCCGGCGATTACCGACTTACCACTTTTGATCAGCAAAGGATCCTTCCCCCCGGGCACCAGCCACGGACTGCTTGAGCAATTCGTATTATTCAATGCGGAAACTCTTCTTATGCAGGGACACTAACCGCTACGTCGTTATCTGGACTAACCCCATGAGTCCATTTTCTTACTTTGATAAAAATAATAACGTGACTCCCCCCTCACCCCACACGATCCAGCCGGTCAAAAAGCGTGACCCGCTTCAAAAAACTCCAATAAAACTGGTAGTTAGGCCCGATTGTTAATCTTTTACATAACAAATTTTTGGCACATAGCCTTTTCTGCTGATGGCTCCATGCCCCAGGAAACCTCCGAAATACTTTCCGTATGCTTCAGCATGCAAGAGGCTTTTTTAGAGGCTCCGGCCCGAGACAAAAAAAAGCCGCCAATGCCTTGAGCATTGGCGGCCAGTCATGCAGAGAGAGGGCTTAGCCCGCTGGCAGAAAATCGATCGGATACAGAATCTTGGTAGCAGGTACGCCATCCTTCGCACCAAAGTTGAAGCGCTTGACGCGCGCCACAATCTTGGCGGAAAGGGCAGGCGAATCCAGATCGGTGGATTTGACCCGACAGGCGGACACCGAGCCATCCGGCTGAATTGTCAGCGCCAGTACCATCTTGCCTCGCAACGCCGGATTCTTGCGCAGTTCGCGGTTGTAAATCCGGTAAAGCGCCGACTTGTAACGGTCAAACACGATCTGGATTTCCTCGTCGGTACGAGATGGCCCCAAGCCCTTGCTGAGCGGGCGATCGGTTTGCCGCACCGCCGCTACATCACTCTTCACAGAGCCCACGGCGACACCGCTGCCGGTAATGGCGCTGCCATCACCATTGCCGACACCACCGCGACTAACCGTACCCGCGGCTACTGCACCGCCACTGCCACCGGCCGATGCCGTAATCATGGCACGGGACCCGGCCGCGCCATTATTGGGCGCACCACCACTGGTATGGCTACCGGAAATCCTCGCATCCGCCCCCAGATTGGACAGCGCAGAATCATCCATCATGTCATCAAGCATACTGCTATGGGCCAATACCCCTTTGGTTTTCGCCACAGCTCTGGCCTTGCGCACCTCTTCCGGTTTCGGTTTCGGCTTGTGCTTGGCCACCTTGGTGTCATCCTTCTTCTGCTCTTCCTTCTTCGGCTGCTCACGCTTCTTGACCGGTTTCGGCGGCACCTTCTTCTTGACCATCTTGGCCAGACGTTCGGGAATCTCCACCTTCTTGTTCGGATCCGGTGGCGGCAATTTCCAGATTGCCGGAACCAGGCCGATAATGAGCATCAGCACCAAAGCGATGCGCAGAATCTTGCGCTGACGCCGGCGATCTTCTTCCGACGTCGACCAGGGCATGAGACCGGCAGCAAAAAGCTTTTCATCACGGCCTTCACGCTCAATGACAAAATCGTAATTGGCGTTTTCAAGCTCTTCAGTGACTTCCGCCAGGCTATAACCGATTTCACCAATATTACCCTGGCGATGCTCGATTTCTCCCAGCAGTTCAGCGCGAGCCTGGTCCAGCGAGCTCAGCTCCGAATTGAATCCACTCGCCAACTCACGACTGCGTGACAATCTCTGTTGATAGTCATCCGGCACCCCCTCTTCACCCCAGAAGAGGTTCGCCGCCCCCATTTCATTGAGCTGGTCCAGTGATTCGCAAATCACGCCCAGCAACTGAAACTGCTGACGCTGAGGCGCCAGATCCGTCAGTTCGGAATCGACCTTCTGCAGTCGTAACTGAAGACCGGCAAGCGCTTCCTGCTCGCCTTCAAGCTGGTCAACCAGTACCTGCTGCCGCTGTGCTAATGATGTATTCACAGGATCATGCCAACCTGATTGTTATTTCTGGTTTACCGCCAGCGATATCTTGGTGTAGCCAGCCGCCGTACACGAAGTCATGATTCTCTTCATGGCACTGTAGTGAACACCCTTGTCTGCCATAATCGTCACTTCCAGGCTCTGCGCCTCGGATTTGGCATCAATACCGATGGAGCTTTCACGAATCTGCTGCATTCTTTCCTTGATGGGATCTATCACCGCCTTTTTGCTGGCCATGACATCCGCCATCGAGATAACCGGCTGCCCCTTAACCAGCACCTCATCCTCACTCACTGAAACCACCACCGTTTCGCGCGGTTTCGTTTCCACAATCGAGTTGGGCAACTTGACGTCCTTGGGAGGCTCAAGCGCGGTACCATCTGACTGATTAACCAGCAAATAAAGAAGCAGGATGGTAAAAATATCCATCAATGACGTCAGGCTGAGCGAGGCTGCCGGGCGATGACCGAGACGCGCCAGTCTGCGCATGCGTCGCTGATTTCTCATGGTGCATCCCCTATCGAGATGTCAGGGAACAACACCTCGGATTCATCATTGCCTTCACTGTCCTTGGCCTTGTAAACCTTGACGGTATCCATAACGGCAATCATGTCGTTGTATTCGATATCCGGCTCCAGCAGGACGTTAACGTCCTCCTTGTCAGGATATTTTTCCTTCAGCCTGCGCAAGTCATCAGTGAGGCCTTGCAGGTCATACTTGCCATCCTTTTTGGGGAAGCTGTCGGTAATCACCTTGCCATTACCGATCTCGATAGCGCCCTTGCGCACCATCACCTCAATCGTGACCACCGGTTTTTTGGGCGTTTCACCCCCAACACCGGAGGACGGCAGATTGAGCTCCTGGATGGAAACCTGGGAAAACACCGCCGTTGCCAACAGGAAGGGAATCAACACCACCATCAGGTTCATGA
Source organism: Alcanivorax sp. (assembly GCA_033723495.1). Taxonomy (GTDB): domain Bacteria; phylum Pseudomonadota; class Gammaproteobacteria; order Pseudomonadales; family Alcanivoracaceae; genus Alcanivorax. Next base: position 9,852 of record JAWVWY010000097.1, read on the forward strand.
AGGAGGTGACATCCAGCTCCACTTCCTCCGGTGGTTTTTTATGTGATCTTCTTGCCATTATCGACTACTCAGTTGGCGGCCTTGGCAGCCTGGCTCTCTTTGTCTTGGTCTTTTTCATCTTTGGAGCCACTGTCGCTATTGGCCGATTCCTGCTGGAACTGACGACGGGACAGGGTGCTGATCAACTTCAGCATCTTCACGGAAATCATTTCCAGACTGCCGACAATGGATGCGGTCTTGGAATTGATGGTGCTGTAACACACCAACAGCGGAATCGCGGCAATCAGACCAAATGCCGTGGTGTTCATGGCCATCGCAATGGAGCTGGACAACAACGCGGATTTCTCGGACGGATTGGCGTTAGCCACCGCCTCAAACGCCGAAATCAAACCGATAATGGTACCCAGCAGCCCCAGCAGGGTAGCGATATTGGCAAACATGGAGATGTATACCGTGCGAGCTTCCAGCTGCGGAGTGATTTCCATCATGGCCTCTTCCATGGCGATTTCGATATCGTCACGGCGTCGTACGGTGCCCTGCACCTCCAGCCCCATGGAAAGCAGTTGCCCCACCGCGGAGTTGCTGTCCTCTGCCATTTGCCTGGCCTTGTCGAAATCCCCCTTGACCAGGATCGGGTGAATGTCTTCCCAGGTTCGCCGGTTGGCACGCTGCAGGATGTTGAGTTTGATGAAGCGCTCCACCGCGAAGGCACCGCCAATAATCCCCACTAGCAGGATCGGGTACATCCAGAAGCCACCATCCTGAAAAAACTTGATGATCGTATTCATGATTTCACTCTTCCTCAGATAAGCCTTAATGGCTGTCTTTTTTCTCGGTGCTCACATTGTAGAAATCCAGCTCACGCATGAATTCCGGCTTATCCACCGGCACCATGTCCTCATTAAGCAAACTGGACTTGAGATCGGTTTTTACGCCGATCTCGGAACTTTTCCAGGGCACGATGTAAAGAGATTTCGGTGCGTCCTTGTTACCCACTACGGACATACCGGAAATCATTTTTGCACCGTCCTTGTCAGCATCCTCTTTTGCTGACACGGCCACGGGAATCAACAAAAAGAAGAGAAGCATTATTGAGAATTTTTTCATAAGCCCCCTCTTATTTTTTTGTTCTGTATTGCATATCCGTCACCCACATTTTTGCTTTTTCGTCGTCGGGCACGGCGGCGCTGTAAGCCTGATAGGCTTTCAAGGCGCATTGATAGTCCCTTAAATAAATATCACAAAGGATGCCCAGGTTTTTGTTAGCCAGCGCAAAGTTTGGATATTTTTTAAGTATTTTTTCGTATACCGATCTAGCCTGGTCAAACTTGCCCTGCTTGCGCAATAACAGGCCATACTCGTTATTGGCCACCGGATTGTCAGGTTCGACATCCAATGCCGTCTTGAGGTTTTTCTCGGCGGCTTCGAGCTTGTCCAGCTTCTCATTGGCAAGCGCCATATTGATGAATGGCACGGCACTTTTTCTGTTGCTGCTCACCAGTTGATCAAGCAAATCAATGCCTGCCTGGTACTTTTGGGCAGCGATCTTGGCCATCGCCTGATTAAACAGCGCCAACTCCTTGTCAGACATGGGCACCGCATTCTGACCACTGGAAGCACTCTGCCCCGCAGTCGTGGCGCAACCCGCCATCATCATTCCCGCCGCCAGCAACATCACCGCAAACACGGGTTTCAGAGCAGCAATACTGCGTCGCATCACTCACCCCCCTCTGTCACATTCGAGGAATCTGCGGCCTGTTGATCGGCACGCAGCACTGGCGTCTGTTTGCCGACACGGGTGTCAGACTCGTCACCCGCGACGGTTTTCACTGACGCCGTATCAGCAGGCGCCGCATCCTTCGTTTCGACAGCATCGTCACCCCGGGAAGCAGCGGTTGCTTCACCTTCGCCGGACGTCTCACCCTTCACATCAGCACTAGC
>JAWVWY010000098.1:0-11749 GCA_033723495.1 Alcanivorax sp.
AAGGTGCTGATCGCCGGTATGCGTTACGCCGGTGAAATGAAGAAAGCCATGTTCTCCGTGCAGAACTTCCTGCTGCCGGAGAAAGACGTACTGCCGATGCACTGCTCCGCCAACGTGGGCGAAGACGGCGACGTGGCCCTGTTCTTTGGCCTGTCCGGCACCGGTAAAACCACCCTGTCCGCCGACCCGGACCGTTACCTGATCGGTGACGACGAGCACGGCTGGGGCAAGGACGTGGTCTTCAACATTGAAGGCGGCTGCTACGCCAAGTGCATCGACCTTAGCCAGAAGAACGAGCCGGTCATCTGGGACGCCATCAAGTTCGGCGCGGTGCTGGAAAACGTCATCATCAATGACGAAACCCGCACCGCCGACTACGCCGACGTGTCTCTGACCCAGAACACCCGTGCCGCCTACCCGCTGGAAAACATCGAGAAGAAGGTTGAAGAGAACCGTGCCGGCGAGCCCAAGCACATCATCTTCCTGACCTGCGACCTGACCGGCGTTCTGCCTCCGGTTTCCAAGCTGAGCAAGGAAGCGGCTGCGTATCACTTCCTGAGCGGCTACACCGCGCTGGTGGGTTCCACCGAAATGGGCTCTGGCGGCGGCATCAAGAGCACCTTCTCCACCTGCTTCGGTGCCCCCTTCTTCCCCCGTCGTGCTGGCGAGTACGCCGAGCTGCTGATCAAGCGCATGGAAGAATTCGGCTCCAAGGTCTATCTGGTCAACACCGGCTGGACCGGCGGCCCCTACGGTGAAGGTGAGCGCTTTAGCATTCCCACCACCCGTGCGGTGGTCAACGCCATCCTGTCCGGCGAGCTGGACGAGGCCGAAACCGAGCACCTGGACATCATCAACCTGGATGTACCCAAGGCAGTTCCCGGCGTCGACAGCACGTTGTTGCAACCCAAGAACACCTGGGCCAACCCGGAAAACTATGAAGCCCGCGCCCGCGATTTGGCCGAGCAGTTCGAGAAGAACTTTGCCGACAAATATCCGGACGTCTCCGACGAGATCCGCGCGGCTGGCCCGAAGGCCTGATACGCGCCCTCGCGGCACCAAAAAGCCCGCCTCCGGCGGGCTTTTTTATGCCCGAAACAAGCTGTTTCCCGTCTAGACTTCATCGCACAACAGGCTAGACTTGCGGCCAACGGCCGGTCCCGCCTTTTTTCCGGAACCGTCCGGTAACGGTACCGCAGCCTTTTCATCCTGCAGTGCCCATGTTTGATTGGCCGCAACCCGGCCACATAGGGAGCCCCCCATGAGCAAACCCAAGATCCTGGTTGTCGGCGGCGGCGCCGGCGGCCTGCCGCTGGCCACCCAGCTAGGCCGCAAGCTAGGCAAGCGCGGCAAGGCCGACGTCACCCTGGTGGATGCCGCCAGCATCCACGTCTGGAAACCGCGCTTTCACGAAGTGGCCACCGGCGCCATCGATGCCGACCTGGATGCGGTGGATTACCGTGCCCATGCCCGCCTCAACCACTACCGCTTCGAGCCCGGCACCCTGATCGCCGTGGATGTGGAACAGCGCACCATCACCCTGGCGCCGCTCAACGATGACTATGGTGTGGAAGTGTTGCCCCAGCGCCAACTCGATTATGATTATCTGGTGCTGGCCACCGGCAGCCAGAGCAATGATTTTGGCACCCCGGGCGTACGCGATAACGCTCTGTTCATGGACAGCCGCCCGCAGGCCGAGCGCTTCCGCGAGCGCTTCATGAATGCCTGCCTGCACGCCAACTACGAAAACAAGCCGGTGTCTGTGGCCATTGTCGGCGGCGGCGCCACTGGCGTGGAGCTGGCCGCGGAAATCCACCACGCGGTGACCATGCTCAAGTATTACGGCCATGAGCACCTCAACCGCCGTGACCTGCGCGTGGACATTATCGAGGCGGCACCGCGCATCCTGCCGGTACTCAGCGAACGGGTCTCACAGACCGCCACCAAACGTCTGCAAGCCCTGGGCGTGAAAGTTCGCACCGGCGTGATGGTCAGCGAAGCCACCGAGCAGGCCTTTATCACCAAGGACGGCGAAGCCATCCAGGCGGATCTGCTGGTCTGGGCCGCCGGCGTCAAATGCCCGGACTGGCTGGGCCAGATCCCCGGCCTCACCGCCAACCGCATCAACCAGATCGAAGTGCAGCCAACCCTGCAGGCAAAGGGCCATGACAACGTCTTCATTATCGGTGACGCGGCCTTCCTGGTTCCGGAGGGCGCGGAGCGGCCGATCCCGCCGCGCGCCCAGTCCGCCCAGCAGATGGCTCACCATACCGCCCGCAGCCTGCAACAGCTGATCGACGGCAAGAGCCCCAGGCCCTTTGTCTACAAGGACCACGGCTCGCTGGTATCGCTGTCCAACTACAGCTCCGTGGGCATGCTGATGGGCAACCTGAAAGGCGGTAACTTCTTTGTCGAGGGCTGGCTGGCCCGCATGATGTATATCAGCCTCTATCGTATGCACCAGGCGGCCCTGTACGGCTGGCCGCGCACCCTGATGCTGCTGATCGCCGGTCGTTTCAACAAGCTGGTTCGGCCACGCCTAAAGTTGCACTGACAGCATCTGGCGCCGCCGAGGCGGCGCCCGGCTTCCCAGCCTTGATGCCCTGTTCACGCCAACCCGGTCACGGTCTTGGTGAATAGATCATCTCGGTAGGGGGAATTCATGCGAACAGTGGCAACATTTGTCATGCTTGCTATGGCAACGGCAACCATACTGAGCGGTTGCGATCAGCACGTCGAAAAAAGCCAGGTAGTGCAGTCCACCGCCTATACGCTTGCGGAATCGGAAACCAAAAAAGGCAATGTTGGCCTGGCAGCCTGGGGGGACCAGCTGGAACCTGGCATGAAAGCCATTGCCGTATCCCGGGACCTCATCAAGGCGGGCCTGGTGCACAACACCACCGTCACAATTGAAGGTTTGCCCGGCGACTACAAAGTCCTCGACAAGATGAACAAGCGCTGGACCAACAAAATCGACATCCTGATGGCCGACCCGAAACGTGCCCGGGAATGGGGCAAAAAGGATGTCACCATTCATTGGCAGGAAAGCGCGCCATAATTCTCGCCCCATCCTTTGGCAGAACCCTGACAAGCAGAAGGCGCCTTGCGGCGCCTTCTGCTTTTAGGTGGCACTGTCAGACGCTTTCACCTAGATCTTGCCCACCAGATTGAAGAACACCCCCTGATGATCGTAACTGAGGTCGGTCAGATCATCGGAGAAGGACGTGAAGTTATAGCCGATGCCGAACTTCACCTGGTCATTGATGTGGCGGTAAAGCGCCGCCAGTGAGCCGCTACGCTGATCCTGCGCATCCGGCAGATCCAGCAGGCGAGCTTCCAGGGTGGCATCCCACTTGCGGATAAAGTGCCAGTCCACCCGGACGATATAAAGGCTGGCCCGGCTGTTGAAGAACTCCGGGTTGACCCGGTCCTGGCTGACCTGGCCGAGCCGATAGGCATACTTGCCACCGATACTCCAGCGCCGCGTCAGGTCATAGATGGTATCCACGGAGAGGATATGACTGCGCTGAATGAACGCCGCCGCCGTATTGTTAATGGTCACCTGACCGGCTGACGGCAGGTTATAGAAATAGGTGTACTTGGCCAGCACATTGAGGCGGTCGTTATTGACCGGCCGATAGCCATAGCCGAAGACCGCTTCAATGTAGCGACCACTGTAGAGATCCCCCAGCGAGCTGTGGCTGTCGGAGAGGTTGAGCTTGCCGATCAGCCGCCAGTCTGGCGTGAACTGGTACTTCAGGCTGTTTTTGGTCAGCCAGGTCCGGCGCTTGGAACGGCTCAGATCCAGTGCCTGAATCTTGTCGATACGGTATTCCACCACGCTGGCCAGCTGCACATTGCTGAAGTCATAGCCGGCCCGCAGGTTGACGGCCTGGCGCTGCTGCTCCGCGCCGGTCTGGTTATCGCGCAAGGTTCCGAAATCCAGGCTGGCGCCATAATTCCAGCGATCATTGGGGGCGATATCAATGCCTGTGGCATGGGTCAGGCCGGTGGGCACGTCGCCATGGGTATAACGCTCTTCCACATAGACGCTGGTGGTATCCGAATAGTGGGTCTTGAAACCGGACGTCAGGTTACCGCGACGGGCTCGTATGCCATTGTCGGTACGCTCGTTTTCCAGCGCATAGTTCATGTAGACATTGCTGCGATCGGAGACCAGGTACTCGGTACCCAGCTTGGCACCGGTGCCCATGTCACCGGCGGACAACTCACCGCTGGTGCTCAAGCGATCGGTCAGCCGCACCGCACCGCCAGCACCGATGCGCCCATTGCTTTCCTGCGTGCCGGTGCTTGTTGCCGTGCTTTGCCCGTAACCATAGGCCGACCAGCGGGCACCGGAATCATAGTCCCCGCGCAACACCACGTCGGTACGATCCCCTTCCACCTGGGTCAGGGGAACCAGCGGTGAATTATCCTTGCGGCTTTCCTGGCGCACGCCGCCGCTGACCTTCCACTTGTCATTGAGCTGATGGCCCACATCCAGCTCCGCGCTATCGGTCTTCAGGCCCAGCGTCTGTTTCATGCTGTCGACCTTGGCGGTCACGGTGGTGGCCTCGCTGACCGGCACATCCAGGGTACCGCCGGTCTGGGTGGTGTCTTTGGCGGTGATCTTGCCAGGCGCCGAATACCCGGCATCCACCTGCTGGTGGTACAGCGTCATGTTGCCATCCACCGCCTTGGACCAGACATCCTGGAAGCCGATACTGGCATCCAGACGGTTGGCCGAGGCGGTGATGCTGCCCGCATCCGCCGGCGTTGCGCCGTTGCTGACACCGGCAAAGTTGTAGCCACCATCACCGGAATAATAGGTGGAGGTATCCGAGCCTTCGCTACCGGCCAGTTCCGCCTTCAGCCAGGTACGCGTACTCTTGCGCAGGGTTACATCGGCGCCCTTGAGGTTACTGCTGCCCTCGCCCTGATTGTTGCTGCCGGTGAGCCCCAGCTTGACGTGATCACCGACCCAGTAATGCACCTGCCCACCCTGGGACAGGTTGCTGAGCGTATTGAAACTGGAGGTGTACTCGTAACGGGCCACCAGGTAGACGTCGTTACCGCCGTTATTGTCGCTGGCCACCAGCAGCTTGTCCGCCACGCTGGCCGACAGCGGCTCGGACAACATGACGCGCCCCTGCAGGTAGTCGATGTCGTAATCCAGCGACGGCACCAGATTCTTGACCGCCAGCACCATGCCGGAGTCTTTGTCACGCACCTCGATGCGCAGACGGTCGGAGCCTTCCAGCACGTCCAGGTGGCGCAGGTAGTAAAGCGAGCCCCCGGTGCCATGGAATTCATCACGACCGGCGATGGTGCCAGGATCAGCCACGAAGCCGTCTGCCTGGAACCGCTGTTCGCCAAAGCTGGTGGTCTTGCGGGACTGGAAGTGCAAGGTGCCGCCGTACAGGCTGCGGTCGATCTGCGCCCGCGAGTTATCCATGTAGCTGGCACGGAAGTTACCCCACAAACCATAGTTCTTGCGCTTGGCCAGCTTCAGATAGAACTTGCCCAGCGTCGGCGCCGCGTCTTCCACGGTGCTGTCATCGCCATAGGTGGGGAAGTAGTAATCCGGATCAATGCGACGGAACATGGCATCCGGAGACTTGTCCATGAAACCGCTAAAGATATCCTTTACCGGCCCTTCCAGGGTGTCGGCGCTGGCGGTCAACTGCCAGTCTTCACCAAACTTGCCATGGGTAAAAAACGCCAGCCGGCCATCGGTATTGAAGTCGTTATCGTAATGGTCGTCGTGGGTGACCAGTTTGGCCGGGCCGCTGGTGTTGGACAGCGACGCGGTCAGATCCGCGATGCCCACATAGAACCAGTCGTTTTTCTCCAGTTGCAGGTCGCGCTGGAACAGCTCGCCATTGCCCTGCGGATCCAGCACCGCCACTTCCACGGTATGCAGACCGGACGGCAGAATTTCCTCGGCGGCAAATTCGCCGTTGTCGGCCACCGGCACCGCGTTACCGGCCACATACACCTGGTGGCCGTCCGGAATATCACTGCCATAAACCTTGATGGTGCCGCCATTCAGCGGGATCTCGGAACGGGCCAGATGGTTTTCGCCATAACCCACCAGCAACTCTTTTTGCGGTGCCTGATAAGGGTCGGACTTGTCGGCCACATCGGCCTTGGTGACCTGATCCACCACCCACAATTGCTGTGGCGAGGTTTCGTCATAACGGCCCTTCTTGTCATAGACCCGCAGCACATAGCGAATTTCGCGACCGGGGGCCTGATAGTCCTTGAACGCGGCCTGCCACTCGGCGTGACCGTTCTTGTCCACCGGCAGCACCGCCAGCGGCGTGTCACGCAATGACTGGCCACGGGTGAACAGACGCACTTGCGCCTTGTCGATAAAGGCCGGGTAATTGCTGTAGGTACGGAACTGGACATGCCCTTCCTGTTGCGGCGTGGCCGGATCATCCCGATAACGAAGGGTATTGGGCCAGGCCGTCACGTTGAGACGCGGCTTGACCTCCAGGTTATCGAACTTGAACTGAATGTCGGCCTTGTCCAGCGCCACATCGGTACAACGCTGCACGTCAGAAGAGCTCTTGCCCGGGTCATCAATGGCCTTGCCATCGACGGAAATGCGCATCAGGTTGAGCGAATAGGGGTTGGCGATATCCACTTCCCGGTTGAGGCGCTGGATATCGACACCATCCATGTCATCCAGCACCGCCAGTTCGTCATAGACGATCTGCACATCCACCCGCGACACATCGGATTCCACAAACCCGGTGTTGACCACATCATCGCTCTGCACATAGCCACGCCCTTCATATTCGGTCTGCTCATCGGTCAACTTCAATTGCTTGCTGATGGCTTCCTTGACGCGGCGGGCACGGGAGGTGGATAACCCCACATCATCGCCGTAAACCATGGCTGTACGACGATCCAGGCGCTTGTTGCTGGTGTAGCCGATAAACCGCAGCCGCACATTGGTCTTGTCCTTGATGCCATCGAGAATGCGACCGAGGCGCGCCACATAGGCACTGCTGATTTGCGGCTTGCCATCCTTGTAAAGCACCGGGCGAATGGCGCCGGTGGGCGGATTATAGACACGCGTCACCACCTCTGCGCCGGAGGCCTCGGGGCACATCTGCGGCTCATTCGGCAGTGACTGCAGGCTGTCGTCGTACCAGAATTCCACTTCGATACGGCGGTTGAGGGCGCGCCCGGAGGCAGACTCGTTGGAGGCAATCGGGTTGGTGCTGCCGCGCCCGTCACTTTCCAGCATGGAGGACGGCAGCTTCAGGGCATCCTGCAATGCCAGCAGCGCCCGACGGGCCTGCGCCTTGGACAAGCCCAGATGATCGCCATAAATGCGCGCATCACGTCCTTCCAGCGGCGCATCGTCGGTATAACCGATCAGCTTGACCACCACATTCTGACGGTCAGACAGGTTCTTCAGCGCCTGCAGCATTTTTTCGCGGAACGAATCCGAAATGACCACCGACTCGCCCTTGATATGCAGGGGCGGCACCAGATTCTTCACCCGGGTGCGCTTGGAGTGCCCTTCCTTGTAGGTCAGCTTACAGACCGTTTCCACGCGGCAGACTTTGACACGGTTGAGCTTCTCGGAAACCACCACGTCTTTCTCAACGGTTTTCTGCCCGACCTCGTCATACCAGACTTCCACCTCCACGCGGCGGTTCTTCGAGCGCCCGGCTTCGGTACGGTTACTGGCCAACGGCTGGCTATCGCCCTTGCCTTCATAGGAAATGGATTCCGGAGGCAAGCCTAGCGCCTTCTGGAAATATTCCGCAGCCGCGCCGGCACGCTCCCGGGACAGACCCACGTTGTCGCCGAAGCGTGCCTTGAGCTTGCCGAACAGTGGCACGTTGTCGGAATGGCCCACCAGGTGCAGACGCACATTGCGCTTGTCCTTCATGCTATCGAGGATCTTGCGAAGCTTCTCCACATAGGATGAGGGAATCGAGGCGACACCGGACTGATAGTGAATCGGCGGTACCACATTGGGCAGCTTGACGGTTTTGACAACCTGCGCCTTCACCTTTTTCTTCTCAATGTGATCGCCGCGATTCTTGCCGTAAATACTGTCATCCTGCAGCCACTGGGACGATTTCTGGTAGAGCGGCAGCTGCTTCTCCACAGTCTCCCCCAGAGGAGAACTTTCCCGCACCAGTGGCTTGTCCTGCGCCTTGGCGCTATCGCTTGTCGCCGTGTCATCCGCCGCCTGGCCGGGAACAGCCCAGGCCAACAGCAGGCAGATGGCAGAAACCCGCGTCAGTGGCCGCCCGGCAATAGCCATTCCTGTCAGCGACGTTGTTATTGTTTGCGCCAGCAGCAGCGCAAGGTGGTTGCGCCTGATCATCACTTGCTGCTCCTCTGCGGGGGAGCGCCTGTTCGCCAGAACACTTCCGTTTCAATTGTCAGTTCGTAGGGGTTACCCATCTTTGCCCACTGCTCGGCAATCATCCGTTTCATGGCTTTCAGGCGTTTATCCACCAGACCCTGGGTTTCGGTTTCCGCCATGTAGGCCAGCCGCAGTACTGACGGTTTTTCCTTGAGCTTCTTCATCAGCAGCGGCACACGGGAATGCCATTGCAAACGCATGTGGGTGGTCCCCGGCTCGAACACACCATCGGCCAGATCAAGCCGCACAATGCGGTGCAAGGCAGCGCCGAAATTGAACTTGATCATCTTGCCCCGGGTGGCGCGCCGCACCAGCGGGTTCTCGGTGGTCAAGCGGTAGCCGGTTGGCAGGGTGCGATCATCCACCTTGAGGATGAAGTTGCTGCCGCGGTTTTCATTCGGTACGGCGGCACAGGTGATATGGAAACGGCCATATTCGTCGCTGGTCACCTTGATGCCTCGGGCGGTCACCGCGCGTACGCCAGCGAGGCCCTTTTCACCTTTGTCCTGGTAACCATTCATGTTGACGTCGTCGAACACCTTGCCGATCACATCGGTGCAATCGAAATTCGGATCCGGCACCACGCGTACCGTAGCGGTGGCCTGGGGGGAAACCGGATCGGCGCCGGACAGCGCACGGGCGACCACGGTGTGGAACACCTGGGCACGGTTGACGTATTCCCCTTCACCAACACCGGAGCCGACGATAAACAGCAGCTTGAGGGTGTGCTCGCCCTGGGCGGAAAGATCCACGTTCGGCGAGATCAGCTGCTGACCGGTCATGGTCATCTTCACCGGCTGGTCATCCAGGCGGGCCGAGTCGGCCACGTATTTGAAGCCGGCCGGGAAGCTGTCCACGATGGTCAGGTCAGGAATGGCATAGCCATAGTTATTGCTGACATGAATCACATAGGGCACGAATTCGCCACGGCTGACATTCACCACCGGGGATGTCTTGGTGATAGTCACTGCGCCATTGAGCACCGGGTCCAGCGGAATGTGGTTATTGAAGATCTGGCTCTCGTCCGGTACGACACCATCACTGAAGGTCAGATGCAGGTAATAACCGGTCTGGGAGCTGCTGGCCGGTACTGACATGGACGGTTGATTGGCCGATGCCTGCGCTTCACACGCGGTGGTATTGGTCACCGCATCGGCGGAACAGATCGGCACATTATAGGACCCGGTCTGGTCATCGGTGAGAGGCGCAATGATCCGGGAAACACTGGGCTGGTAATCACTCCCCGGCGCAACCACACGGATCACATAGTCCTGCCCTTTCGGGCAGGACAGGTCGCTGAAGTTCAGATCAAACTTGTAGAAACCATTGGCAGTAGTCACCTGGCCCTGCTGGGCAGGATCGTCAAAGCAGCTACTGGCCAGCGACGCCCCACCACTATCCACCAGGGTCAAAATGGCACCGGCGACCGGCGACCGGGTGATCGAGTTGTACACCACACCGTTGGGGTCGATGGGCAGGTTGAGGTTCTGCACCAGGCTGTCGGAAGCGGCGGTAATACCACTGATACGCTGCAGGCCGTTGGTGAAGGCGGAATCTGCCATACCCAACTTGGCCGTGGTGGCGGTCGCCCCCGGCGCCAGGAAGCGCAATTCATAGCGTTGCCCGGACTGGGTTTCCGGCAAGCCGACGATCTTGTAGGAACCGTCGTCTAGCGACTTGACGGTGCGCAGCAGGGTGGTGCCGCGATAAACCTCTACCGACCAACCGGCCAGGGCGGCTTCACCACTGTCGCGGGTATTATCAAAATCATTATCGTGCCAGAGCTCACCGGCCAGCGTGGCGGTACCGGGAATGGCGCCCACCTGCACCGCCACCGTACTGCTGGCTGTCTGCTTGGCATTATCCCAGCTGACTACGCCGGTATTGCTGATCTGGGTCCCGGCCGGCACCGAATCACTGAGCTTCACCCGGAACCGCAAGGTGGCGGTGCCACCTGCCGGCAGCTCGCCGTAGGCACTGCCATAGTCCGCTTTCAGGGTATTGCTGGCGTAGCTGACGCCGGCGCTGCCGCCATTGAGGCGGGCACTGCCGGCCACATAGCTGGCCTGCCCAGTCAGACCGCTGAGGTCATCGGTGAGTACCACCTGGGTGGCCGGCACACTACCGGTATTGGATACCTTGACGGTGTAATCCAGCTCGGCCCCCGGCAGCAGGGCTCCACCGCCTACCACGACTACATCCTTGACGATGGACAGCTGCTGGGCGCTACCAACAATAATGACGGTGGGCTGGTCACCATTGGAGTCGATGCCATCCGCATCGGTGGGCTCATCCGGCAGCTCATTGCTGGTCAGCGTGCCCTGGTTACTGATCGCCGTGCCCGGCGAGACACCACTGTTAATCGTGACGTCCAGGGTGACCGTAGCGCTGCCGTTACCGGCAACGGTGCCACTGGCGGCGCCCGGCGAGTTAATCGTCAGACCATTCACCAGGGCGGAGGCCCCCCCCACATCAGCGACCTGGGCACCATTGAGCATGGTGTGATTGGTGCCGGCCACATAGGTGGTGTCAGCCGGAATCTGGTCAGTCAGTACCACACCGGTGGCCGGATTGGGCGACGAGTTGGCAACCACGAAGGTGTAGCGCAGGGTATCGCCCGGATCCGGCACACCGTTACCGTTCTGATCACCGGAGGGCAGCACCGCCACCGTCTTTTGCACATCCAGCAACGGCAGTTTACCGACAATATCCTCGGTGGGGTCATCGGCCACTGCAGTGGCGGGGTCATCGGAGGGCTGCTCCATAAAGTTGCTGCCGCCATTGCCGCGACCGTTCACAAACCCCTGGTTGACGATATGGGTGCCCTGCAAGGTATCGGCATTGACGGTGACACTGAAGACGATGGTCGCCACATTGGCGGTGGACGATGAACTGTCCGCGTCCATGGCGCCGGCGGTGCTGTTACCCGGCGCATGAATGAGGATGCCGTTAACCAGTGGCGAGACACCCTGGGCCGGGTCGGCCACCGCCGCACCATTGAGGCTGGTACTGCCGGCCACATAGGTGGTGTACTCCGGCACCGCATCACGCAGGGACACGTTGACCGCATTTTCTTTGCCGATGTTCTTGACGGTGATGGTGTAGCGCAGGGTATCGCCGGGCAGCAGCACATTGGCATCGCCGGTCATATCCCGGGACACCTTCTTGACCTGCATCAGCGGAGCGGCATGCACGGTAATCGGCGTGGGATCCTCGCTACCGGACTGGTTGGGATCATCGGTCAGTTGCAGCGTGGTGCCCTGATAATTGACCTTGCCCTGGTTGAGCACCACGGTGCCATTGTCGATCACGCCAGCCAGGGTGACATCGAAGACCAGTGTTACCGTA